>JBPCIT010000126.1:0-10788 GCA_051006015.1 Longimicrobiaceae bacterium | reverse complement strand
CGCCGGCCCAGAAAGGGGGGGGGGCCTGGCCGAGAACAGTGTTACCCAGCCCGCGAGCGGCCGGTCGCTCGTCAGCTCGCGCAGCGCCCATGCCAGGGCAGAGGCGATCCGCTCCGGCACGCGGCGCACCAGCGTCAGCGAGAGCGGCAGCGGGCGGCGCACCTCGACCTCGAACTGTCGGTTCGCGAAGGCACTCTGAAGTGCAATGATGCGCGGGGAAACGTTGCCGCGGAAGTTCAACCGCACGTCCCAGGGCCGCACCAGGATACGCTCGATTCCCAGCTCGGTGCCGAGCAGCCGCAGCGCGGCGCTCTCGAGCAGCGTCTCCGTCTCCGGCGGCAGCGGGCCGTAGCGGTCGCGCAGCTCGCGCTGCAGCGCGTCGATCTCCGCGATCGTCTCGACCTGCGAGAGTCGCCGGTAGAGGTGGAGCTTCTGCGCCTCGTCCGGCACGTATTCGTCGGGGATCAGCGCGGCTCCGTCCACCGAGACCTCGGTCGGAGTGTGCCGCGGCTCGGCACCGTCGCCGCGGATGCGCCGGATGGTCTGCTCCAGCAGGCGCATGTAGGTGTCGAAACCCACCGCGTGCACGAAACCGGATTGAGCGGAGCCGAGGATGTTACCCGCACCCCGCAGCTCAAGGTCCTTGAGGGCGATCCCGTAGCCGCTCCCCAGCTCCGTGTAGTGCTCGAGCACCCGCAGCCGCTTCTCTGCCTCCTCGGAGACGTCGCCGGGCACGACCAGGTAGCAGTAGGCGCGGTGGTGCGAACGGCCGACGCGTCCGCGGATCTGATAGAGCTGCGCCAGCCCGAAGTGGTCGGCGCGGTCGACGATCAGCGTATTCGCGTTGGGCACGTCGAGCCCCGATTCGATGATCGCGGTGGCGACCAGCACATCCACCTCGCCCTGCATGAAGCGGCGCATCACCTCCTCGAGCTCGCGCTCGCGCATCTGCCCATGCGCGACGGCCACGCGCGCGCCGGGGACGACCTGCTCGACGCGCCGTGCAATGGTGGCGATGGTCTCGACGCGGTTGTGGACGAAGAAGACCTGGCCGCCGCGGTCGAGCTCCCGGCGGATCGCCTCCTCGAGAATCGCATCCGACCAGGGGACGACGTGGGTGATGATCGGCTGGCGGTCGCGCGGCGGCGTCTGGATCAGCGTCATGTCGCGAATTCCCAGCAGGGAGAAGTGCAGCGTGCGGGGAATTGGCGTCGCGGTGAGAGTCAGCACATCCACCGTCTGCCGGAGCTGCTTGAGACGCTCCTTGTGCTTCACGCCGAAGCGGTGCTCCTCGTCGATCACCAGCATTCCCAGGTCGCGGAACTTCACATCCGGCGAGAGGAGGCGATGGGTGCCGATGATGACATCCACCTCCCCACTCGCCAGCTTCTTGAGCGCCTCGCTCTGCTCGCGGGCGCTGCGGAAGCGGGAGAGCGCCTCGATGCGCACCGGAAAGCCGGCGAGCCGCTCCGAGAAGGTGTGCAGGTGCTGCTCGGCGAGGATGGTGGTGGGCACCAGCACCGCGACCTGCTTGCCATCCTGCACCGCCTTGAAGGCGGCGCGGATCGCGACCTCCGTCTTGCCGTAGCCGACATCTCCACAGACGAGTCTGTCCATCGCGCGTGGCGACTCCATGTCGCGCTTGACGTCCTCGGTGGCCTGCCGCTGGTCGGGGGTGTCCTCGAAGAGGAAGGCGGACTCCATCTCCCGCTGCCAGTTGGTGTCCGGGGAGTAGGCGTGGCCCTCGGAAGCTTCACGGGCCGCGTAGAGCTCGAGCAGCTCGGCAGTCATCTCCTCGATGGCCTCCTGGGTTCGGCGCTTGGTGCGGCTCCAATCCTTACCGCCGATCCGGTGTACCTTGGGGGGCGGCGCGCCTTCGCTCTCGGAGACCCACCTCTCGATCATGTCCACCCGGTGCACCGGGAGGCGCCGCAGCTCGCCGCCCGCGTACTCGATCACCAGCGTCTCGAACTGCTCCTCACCGACACGCACCTGCTCCATCCCGCGGAAGCGGCCGATGCCATGGTCCATGTGGACCACGTAGTCGCCCGGCTTGAGCGCCGCGAAGCTCTCGATCGCCACCCCGCCGCGGAAGTGGCGGCGTCTTCGCAGTCGGCGCGTGCGGCGGAAGATCTCGTGGTCCGTGAGCACTCGCAGCGGCGGGGCGGCCTCGGCGATGCGGAAGCCGCCGCGCAGCGATTCGGTGGCGATCATCACGCCCTCGCGCACCCCCATCTCCTCGAGCAGCTCCTGCATGCGCTCGAGCTGGCCCTCATTGTCGCAGAGGATCAGCGTGCGCTCACGGCCTGCAACGCCGGCGCGCAGCACCTCGGCGAGCCGTCGCATGTCGCGGTTGATCTCCTCCGGCGGCAGCACCGCGAAGGAGATGCGGCGCGCGGCGGCGGCCTCCGGGCGCTCACCGAGGAGGAGCTGCGGAAAGCGCGTCACGTGGCGGTGGTAATCCGCGGAGGAGAGGAAGAGGCGCTCCGGCGGCTCGACGTGCCGCCGCTGGCGCAGCTCGCTCTCGTGCAGCCGCCACAGCTCACTCCAGGTGCGCTCCCACTCCGCTGGCGCATCGGTCTCCTGGAGGTGAATCAGGACGGCGTCCGGCGGAAGGTAGTCGAGCAGAGAGCGGTGCGTCGCGTCGGCGTCCGTGGTTGACGCGCGCGTTTCAGGCGCGGGGGCCCCGACCGCGCTGGCGGGTCGCAGATCCACCGGCAGGATCTGCAGATCCTCCACGGAGCGGACGGAGAGCTGCGAGAGGATGTCGAAGTGCCGGATCGACTCGATCTGATCACCCCAGAACTCCAGGCGCGCCGGCTCGGGCGATCCGAAGCCGAAGATGTCGAGGATGCCGCCGCGCAGCGCGAACTGTCCCACCTCCTCCACCGTGCCGACCCGAGTGAGCCCCATCTCCTCCAGGCGGCGCGCCAGCTCGGCAGGCCGGATCTCCTGCCCGGCGCGTAGCTCGAGGCGCAGGTCGGCGAGGCCCTGCACAGCCGGTGCGAGCTCCTGCATCGCGCGGGCGGTGGTGACCAGCACGGCAGCCCGACCGGCGAGCAGCGCATCGAGCGCCTCCACGCGCAGACCGCCGATCTCCAGGTGCGTCTCTCCCTCCTCGTACGGCAGCGACTCGCGTTGCGGGTAGAGGAAGGCGCGGCCCTCGCCGACGATCGCCTCGAAGTCGGCCATCGCCTGGTCGGCCGCCTCCGGCCCCGGAGCGACCACCAGCCAGATGCGCTCGGGACGGGCGCTGTGCAGCGCTCCCACCAGCAAGATCGGTGAGGAGCCAGTCAGGCCGCTGACGATCACTGACTCGCCGCGCTGCGGGAGCGCGGCGCTCAGCTCGTGAAAGGAGCGGAGGGTGCGAAAGGTCTCGACGAGGAATGGATGCGGCACGGCCGAAAGGATCGTCCCCGAGGGAAACTGTCAACGAATCAAGGATGCGAAAACGAAAAACATAAACGGCTCTCACGCCGCGCGTCAACGCGCCGGAGCCACGCTCCACGTCCCCGGAAGTGGAGCCGCCTGTCCCTGGGGGAGGACACCCGCATCCACGCCGAGGTGGCGTCGCAATGCGAAAATAGCGCTCTGGCGCCGTGATCCGCCCGTGCCGGCGCGGGAACGCGGCTTGCTCAGCGCGGTAGAACCGAAGTACCGCCAAGGAGATGAACCCGATGCGTAATCTAGTAGCAACCCTTCTCGTGCTGATTGGCACGAGCGCTTCCTCCTGCGTCCTTGCCGACGCAGCCGCGTTTGGGAATGGCGAGGGGATCGCGCCGGGCCGCGCCGCATCCGCTGAGATCGCGCTACCCGCGTCACGATCGCCGCAGCTCTCGGCGCAGCCCGTGGAAGTGCAGCTGTGGGTGGACGGCCGACAGGAGATCTTCCAGCGCGGCGACCCGCTGCGGCTGCGCTTCCGCACCTCGCGCGACGCCTACGTGGCCATCCTGCACATCGATCCGGAGGGAGAGCTGGAGTTCCTCTTCCCGTACGGCCCACGCCATGAGAGCTACGTGCGGGGGCTGCGCACCTACTCGCTGCCCGACGACTCGTGGAACCCGTACTGGAGGGTGAACAGCCGATCCGGCATCGGCTTCTTCTACATCATCGCCTCCGCTGAGCCACTCGAGTTCCAGCGCTTCCAGCGCGGCTCGCGCTGGGATCTCTCCTCGTTCGGCAGCCGCGTTCGTGGCGACCCCTTCTGGGTACTGGACCAGCTCACCCATGCGCTCGTCGCCAGCCCACGTTACGCGGCGCACGGTGTGGATTACTACAGCTACCACGTCGGGAGCCGCTCGGCGTATCCGAGCTTCGCCTGCTATGATGGTCTCGGCTGGCGGGAGCGTGGGAGCTGGGGCGCCTACTACGGGAGCTGCGATCGAGTTCGGCTTCTGCTGAGGTCGCACCCCAACTACTACGACAGCCGCCGCTACCAGGGCGACCGTCGCGTCTACTGGCGCGAGATCGAGGCGGCGCAGCCGCTGCACGGCTTCAAGGAGCCGGCGGATCTTCCCGGCCGCCCCTCCGGGGGAGTTCCTGCGCGCGCCGCCGATCCCCCGCTGGGCAATCAGCTCGACGGACGGGCCGCGCCGCCTCCGGTGCGGCCGCGCGCTACCACGCCCCGAGCGGATCCCGATCGGCCGCAGGAGCGTGCTGAACCTGCCCGCCCCGAGCGCCAGCGGCCGACCCTGGAGCGCCGTTCGCCGGAGCAGACGCGCGAGCGCGCGCGCGAACAGTCGCCGGAGCGGCCGGCCCCGCCGCCGCCATCAGAACCGCGACGCGACCCGCCGGCACGCAGCCAGTCCGAGCCGCGGCGGGAGGAGCGCCGCCCACCCGAAAGGCCGCGCGAGGGCCCGCCGCCCGCGGAGCCACCGGCATCCATCGTGCGGCAGCACGGGGCGTGATCTCTTCGGGGCGGCCGCCCTGAACGACCTTTTAAGGAGCCTCTGCATGATGAGAAGCAGGTTGTTCGCACTTGCCGCCGGTACCGCGCTGACCTTCGGTGGCTGCGCGGCGCCGGCGTCCGCGCCCCCTACCGGCCAGACTGCCCCCGCCGCGCGCCCCGCCGCGATGACGGTCACCGAGGCCGACATCTCCGGCCGGATCGAGTACCTCGCCTCCGACGCTCTGCGGGGGCGGGACACGCCCAGTCCGGGTCTGGACTCGGCCGCAGCGTATTTGATTCGGGAGGTGCGCGCGATGGGCCTCGAGCCCGCTGGCGAGGATGGCACCTTCTACCAGCGCTATCCCTTCCCGCTGCGCCGCCTCTCGGTCGATGGTACACGGCTGACCATCGTCGGGCCGCGCGGGCAGCAGGCGCTGCAGTACGGGCGGGACTTCTTCGTCGCCGGCGGCACGCGAGCCGATCTGGACGCGGCGCTCGTCTTCGCGGGACGCGACTTCGAGGCGGTGGCGGACGAGGCCGGGCTCCTGCGCGACAAGATCGCGGTGTTCGCTACTCCCGGCGCCTGGACGCGCGACTGGCGGATGCTGCGGACGCGCCAGACTTCGCAGGCGCAGCGCGAGGGCGCGCGGGCCGCCATCCACATCCTGGACCCGAGCTGGACCGCTGAGCAGATCGCGCAGTTCGCGGCGCAGGCAGGGCAGCCGGTGCGCACGCTAGGCGCGGAGATCGCCTTTCCGCAGTTCATGATCTCGCACACTGCCGCGCAGCAGCTCTTTACGGCCGCCGGGGTGTCGCTCGACGAGGTGTGGCGGCGCGCTGAGACAGGGGAGATGCGGCCGATGACGCTGCCGGGGCTCGCAGCGCGCGGCGGCGCTCGCGTCGAGGACCTCGAGCAGACGATGGCACCGAACGTGGTGGCGATCCTCCCCGGCCGCGATCCCGCGCTGCGCGACGAGTATGTACTCCTCTCCGCCCACATGGATCACGTCGGGGTGGGTCGGCCGATGAACGGCGACTCGATCTACAACGGTGCGGACGACAACGCGTCCGGAACCAGCGGACTGCTCGAGATCGCGCGCGTTCTCTCCTCGCTTCCCGAGCGCCCACGCCGCTCGGTCGTCTTCCTCTGGGTGAGCGGCGAGGAGAAGGGGCTGCTCGGCTCGCGCTGGTTCGCCGACAATCCCACCTTCCCCATCGAGCGGGTGGTGGCGAACATCAACGCCGACATGATCGGGAGCGACCGCCACCGCGACAGCGTGGTAGTCATCGGCAAGGACTATTCGACGCTCGGTGAGGTGGTGAACCGCGTCAACGCCCGGCACCCGGAGCTGCGGCTGACCGCCTCCGACGACATCTGGCCGGAGCAGCAGTTCTTCTATCGCTCCGACCACGTCAACTTCCTGCGCAAGGAGATCCCGGCGCTCTTCTTCTTCACCGGCGTGCACGAGTGCTACCACCAGCCGTGCGACACGCCGGATTTCGTGGATGCCGGCAAAGCGGCCCGGGTCGCGACGCTGATCCTGCACACCGTGCGGGAGATCGCCGACGCCGACCGACGGCCCGAATGGGATCCTGCCGGCCTGGTGGAGGTACGCTCGCTCACCCGCTGAGCCGGCTCGGCAGGCGCCTGGCCGGTGCCTGCACCCTCTTATAGCGCCCTCACCCCCTCGCGAGAGGGGGGAACTCCATCCTGTGGGACCTCGGCTCCGATGCTTCGGCAGGATGTTCAGTGCTCCCCTCGCCCCTGGAGGGGGAGGGGGTCAGACCTTTCTTCAGTCCGCTCGCCTGCCTATCTTAATGGCTCTTCTTCCAGTTAGACGGCAGCTCGTGCGAGGCTCTTTTGCGAATTGAACATATCCGGAATTTCTGTATCGTCGCCCACATTGACCATGGCAAGTCGACGCTCGCCGATCGTATTCTCGAGGCCACCCGCACCCTGAGCGGGCGCGAGATGCGCGAGCAGGTCCTCGACTCGATGGATCTGGAGCGGGAGCGGGGGATCACCATCAAGCTGAATGCGATCCGCATGGGCTACACCGCCCGCGACGGGCGCAGCTACCAGTTCAACCTGATCGACACCCCCGGACACGTCGATTTCACCTATGAGGTCTCCCGCTCGCTCGCGGCGTGCGAGGGAGCGATTCTGGTGGTGGACGCCTCGCAGGGGGTGCAGGCGCAGACGCTCTCGAACCTCTTCCTGGCAATGGAGGCTGGCCTCGAGATCATCCCCATCCTCAACAAGATCGACCTGCCGGGCGCCGAGCCCGAGCGCCGGCGCGACGAGCTGGTGGACCTGCTCGGCGTGGCGCCGGAGGAGGTACTCTTCGTCTCCGCCAAGGAGGGGCTCGGCGTGCCCGAGCTGCTCGAGGCGGTCGTGCAGCGTGTTCCCCCGCCCGAGGGGGATCCGGACGCGCCGGCGCGGGCGCTGATCTTCGACTCCTTCTACGACAAGTACCGCGGCGCCATACCCAGCATACGTGTGGTGGACGGTGTCTTCCGGCCCGGGATGCGCATCACCTTCGGCTCCAACGACGCGGAGTACGAGATCGATGATGTGGGCTTCCTACAGCTCGGGCACTTCAAGCTCCCGGAGCTGCGGGCCGGCGAGGTGGGCTACATCACCGCCGCCATCAAGCGCGTCGCAGACACCAAGGTGGGCGACACCCTGCTGGACGCGGGGAACCCCGCCACCGAGCTGCTTCCTGGCTACCAGGAGGTCAAGCCGATGGTGTTCTCGGGACTCTACCCGACGGACACCGAGCAGTACGAGGACCTGCGCGACGCACTCGAGAAGCTGAAGCTCAACGACGCCTCGCTCTTCTACGAGCCGGAGACCTCCTCAGCACTCGGCTTCGGCTTCCGCTGCGGCTTCCTCGGGCTGCTGCACATGGAGATCATCCAGGAGCGGCTGGAGCGGGAGTTCAACCTCGACCTGATCTCGACCGTACCCAACGTCGAGTACCAGATCGTGATGACCGATGGTACCGTCCGCTGGCTGGAGAATCCCTCGGCGCTGCCGGACCGCACGAGGATCGAGCATATCGACGAGCCCTACGTGCGCGCGCGTATCCTCTGCCCGGCCGAGTACATCGGCGGGGTGCAGAAGCTCTGCCACGAGCGGCGCGGCGAGTATGTAGCGATGAGCTACCTCGACCCCACACGCGTCGAGTTCACCTACGACCTGCCGCTCGCCGAGATCGTGCTCGATTTCTACGACCGCCTCAAGTCGGCCACGCGCGGTTACGCCTCCTTCGACTACGACTTTCTCGAGTACCGGTCCAACCGGCTGGTCAAGCTCGACATGCTCATCAATGGCGAAGCGATCGACGCCTTCAGCGTCATCATCCACGAGGAGAAGGCGTACGAATATGGCTGCGCGATGGCGGAGAAGCTGCGCGAGCTGATCCCGCGACAGATGTTCGAGGTTGCGATTCAAGCCTCGATCGGCAACCGCATCATCGCACGTGAGTCGGTAAGGGCGATGCGGAAGAATGTGACGGCCAAGTGCTACGGCGGCGACATCACCCGAAAGCGCAAGCTGCTCGAGAAGCAGAAGGAGGGGAAGCGGCGCATGAAACAGGTCGGCACCGTCGAGCTGCCGCAGGAGGCGTTCCTGGCGGTGCTCAAGGTGGGTGAGTAGCCATGAGCCCGAGCGTCGTTCCCGGCGCCGGCAGCCGCCGGGCGCCCCAAGGCCAGAAGGGACGACCGCGACGCTGGAGGAGGAACGATGAACGGATCTGACGGAGAGAAGCGCTGGATCGTGGGTGTGGATCTGGGGGGTACGAACATCGTGGTAGGTCTGCTGCCCATCGAGGGCGGCGAGGTGCTCGGTCTGCGGAGCCTGCCTACGGATTCGCACCGCGGCGCGAAGTTCGTGGTCGACCGGATGATCCACATGGTGGAGGACTCCATCGCCGAGGTGCTGGCCACGCATGGCGGCAGCCGCGACGACGTGGCGGGGGTCGGGATCGGCTCGCCGGGGCCGCTGGATCGGGCGACCGGCACGGTGATCAACACTCCCAACCTCGGGTGGCGCAACTTCCCGCTGCGAGACCTGATCTCGAACGTCGTCAATCTGCCCGCGGTGCTCGACAACGACGCGAACTGCGCGACCTATGGCGAGTGGTGGCTCGGTGCCGGCCGCGAGGTGGACACCCTGATCGGCCTCACCCTGGGCACCGGCATCGGCGGCGGCATCGTCTTCGGCGGCAAGATCTTCCATGGCTGCTCGGACGTCGCCGGCGAGATCGGCCACATGACGATCGACTCGACCGGAAGGCGCTGCAAGTGCGGCAACTACGGCTGCCTGGAAGCGTACGCCTCCGGACCCGCCATTGCCCTGCGCGCGGTGGAGGGGATCGAGGTCGGGGCCGAGACGATCCTCACGGAGCTGGTCGGAGGGAAGCTCGATCAGATCACCGCCGCGACGGTCTACGAGGCCGTGGTCCAGGGTGACGCCTATGCGGACGAGGTGATGAAGGACACCGCGAAGTTCCTCGGCGTCGGCATCGCGAACATCATCAACATCCTCAACCCGGAGATGGTGGTGATCGCCGGCGGCGTCACCCGCGCCGGGGAGCACCTCTTCGACCCGCTGCGCGCCGAGGTGCGCAAGCGCGCCTTCCGCACCGCGGAGGAGCACGCGCGCATCGTACCGGGCGAGCTGCCGGGGACCGCCGGTGTCGTGGGCGCGGTGGCGGTCTTCAAGCAGGAGACGTACGGCGAGGTATGAAGCGGCTAGGGGTGGTGGGAACGCTGGTCTGGGACCGCATCTGGCATCGGGACGGAAGCGCCGTGCAGGCGCAGCCGATCGAGGAATGGGGAGGAATCGCCTATTCGCTGGCGGCGCTCGGCGCGCACTGCCCGGCGGGATGGCAGATCGTTCCGATCCTAAAGGTGGGGGAGGATCTTGCTGCCGAGGCCGGGCGCTTTCTGCGGAGTGTGCCGAGCCTCACGGTGGGCCGCACGGTCCAGGTGGTGCCTCATCCGAACAACCGGGTCGAGATTCGCTACCACGACGCGCATCGCCGCTGTGAGCGCCTCACGGGCGGCGTTCCGCCCTGGCGCTGGGCGGAGCTGGAGCCACTCGTCGAGGGGCTCGATGCCCTCTACCTCAACTTCATCTCCGGCTTCGAGATCGAGCTGGCAGAGCTGAAGCAGCTCCGCTCCCACTTCGCCGGCCCCATCTACGCGGACATCCACTCGCTGCTGCTGGGCCGCAATGCGGACGGCTGGCGCGTCCCCCAGCCGCTCGCGGCGTGGCGCGAGTGGCTGCGCTGCGTGGATGCGGTACAGCTGAACGAGGACGAACTCGCTACCCTCGCCGGAAGCTGGGGCGATCCGTGGCAGTTCGCCGCCGACGCGCTCGACGAGGAGACGCGGCTGCTGCTGGTGACGCGCGGCCCGGCCGGCGCCGACTACTTCGCCGAGGCCGACCTTCCCGACGACCCGCTGGAGTGGCCGCGCCTGAGGAGCGCGCCGCTGCGGCGGCCGGCACCTCTCCGTACCGGCAGGATAGCGCCGCACTCAGGCGCGCTGAGTGGCGATCCCACCGGCTGCGGGGACGTCTGGGGGAGCACTCTCTTCGTGAGCCTGCTCGGTGGCTACGCTCTCGAGGAGGCGATCGTGCGTGCGCATGCGGCGGCCGGCCGGAACGTCACGCACCTCGGCGCCGGCGGTCTCTATGCGCATCTGCGTGGTGCGCTACACACCACCGGGCGCGCGTGATTCGCTTTTCCGGAGAGGAGGTGCAGCTGCGGCTCCCATCCTTCCACGTGCGCCCCGCCGGTGTTACCTTGGGTCCTCGCTCCCGTCGCTCTCCGATGCCGCAGCTTCCATGAGACGAGTTCTCACCGTACCCACTACGCTGGACGACAAGG
>JBPCIT010000125.1:0-10364 GCA_051006015.1 Longimicrobiaceae bacterium | reverse complement strand
GCGGAGAACATCGAGGTCCTGAGCAACACCGAGATCCGCCGGATGATCGGGGATCAGAAGCTGGAGGCGGTCGAAGTCGAGAACACCGCCACCGGGCAGGTCCGCACGATCGCCACGCCCGCCGTCTTCACCTTCATCGGTGCGATCCCGCGCATCGGCTGGCTGCCCGCGGAGATCGCGACCGACAGCAAAGGCTTCATCGTGACCGGTCGGGCGGCGGCCGACTCGCCGCACTGGACGCTCGCGCGGGAGCCGTTCCTGCTCGAGACCAGCCACCCCGGCGTCTTCGCCGCCGGCGACCTGCGCGTCGGCTCGATCAAGCGCGTGGCCTCGGCGGTGGGAGAGGGGGCGCGGAGGCCGAACTGTCCACTCGTACTTGGTGTGAGGTGCGTCGCCGGCCTCTTCGCTAGCGTGGCCGATCGGGGGCGCGCAGGATCCAGCCGCGGGGATCGACGACCGGTCGCGTGGCTCCCGCGGCGGACAGATGCGCCTCGCCATTCGTCATCTCGACGCGCCGCCGCTGCCCGCCGATCTCCACCTCGGCCGGCATCGGGAAGGGCTGGCCGTTCCGGCTCTCCCAGCGCAGAGTCCAGCCGTCACGCACCCGCTCCGTGGCCAGCCGCGGGAGCGCGGCCTGGCGCAGGTAGCTCTCGAAGAACCAGTCGAGCTCCATCCCCGAGGCCGCTTCCGCAATCTGCAGGAACTCTTCGGTGGTGGCGAAGCGGACCTGGCTGCCATCCGTCACCCGCTCGAGGGCGGGGTCGGGATAGGCCATGCGCCGCAGGGCGGTGTAAAATGCCTCGTCGCCGATCAGGTAGCGCAGGGTGTGCAGCACCCAGGCGCCCTTGCTGTAGATGTCGCCGCCGCTGGAGAAGTAGATCTCCCCCGCCGTCTGCGGCTCGCGGGGCGCCACCGGCCGCTGGTTCGCGATCCCCTGACGCATACCGGCCATGTAGGCGTGCAGCCCCTCCGCCCCACGCAGGCGCTCCATGTAGAGCGCCTGCATGTACGTGCCGAATCCCTCGTGCAGCCACATGTCGTTCCAGTCGCGGTTGGTGACCAGGTTGCCCCACCACTCGTGCGCCAGCTCGTGGTGGTGCAGCGCGTCGAATCCCCAGTCGATGCCTCCCGTCATGGCGCCGTTGTTGAAGTTGGCGCCGTAGGCGATGATCGTCTGGTGCTCCATCCCCAGATGCGGCGTCTGCGCGACGCCGTACTTGTCGGCGCGGAAGGGGTAGGGGCCGAGCAGCTCCTCGAAGAAGCGCAGGTGCGCGAGGATCTCGGGGAAGAGTGCCCTGCCCCGGTCGTAGCTCTCCGGCAGCACGTAGAACTGGACGGGGAAGCTGTCACCCGCCACGCTCGTGAAGCTCTGCTCGATGACGCGGTACGGCGCAATGTTCAGCGCCACGTTGTACGTGCTGATCGGCGTGGAGACGAACCAGTGGTAGCTGCGGGTACCGTCGCCGTGCAACTCGACCTGCCGCAGCCGCCCATTGCTCGCGACCACCAGCGGCTCGGGGACGCGGATGCGGATCGCCATCGAGTCCGGCTTGTCGGAGACGTGATCCTTGACCGGCCACCAGACGTCCGCGCCCTGGCCCTGGTTGCTCGTCGCGATCCAGGGGGCGCCGTCGGGCGTGCGCTTCCAGGTGAATCCGCCATCCCACGGCGGCATCGGCGCTACGCGGGGGCGGCCCGCGTAGCTGACCGCCAGGCTCACCTGCTCCCCCGGCTGCCGCACTCCCTGCAGATCGATCCAGAGCTTGCCACCCCGGCGTTCGAAGCGGCGGGTGGCCGCGCCGCCTCCATCGGTGCTTGCGACGCCGGAGACCTGCAGCAGCGTGTCCAGATCCAGCACCAGCCACTCGGTGGGCTGGACGATCTCCGCGACGACGGTAACCGTACCGGCGATGCTGCTGTCGGAGGGGCTCACCCGCAGCGCCAGGTCGTAGTACCGGACGTCGTACGCCGCCTGCTCGGTGGTGAGCCGGCCGCCGGAGTCGTAGATCGCGGTCTGCGCGGACGCCGCCAGGGATAGCGCACCGCCAAGGAGAACTGCGCCTGCCAGCGTGCAGCAGGCGCGAGCGAGCTGAGAAAGGGTCATGATCGGGTGTGAGCTTGGAAGATTAGGAGCCACTGCCCTGCACTTCTACTGTCGGATCCGGTCGCGGAGCGTGGGAGGGTCGACGATCAGCAAGCTTCCCACACACAGCAGACCGGTCGCCGGATCCTCGATCGCGGCCGGGGCGAAGTGCTTGAGGTTGTAGGTGGCGAGATAATCCGCCTGGCCCGCCAGCGCTGCTTCCAGGACTGTTCGGTCCTCCAGATCGGTGAACGGGTATACGCCCGTCCCCGCCACGAGCAGACTGCGAAGCGCGGCATACTCGGCGATGAGGTCCACCCGCTCCTGTGCGGTTACCGGCGTCAGCTTCAAGGGAGAGCGTGTCAGCACCTCGGCGAGACGCTCCAGCATCGGCGACGAGACGATGAGATCCACCTCCCCCGCACGGCACGGCTCGACAAGCTGGAGCGGGGGGGAGGTCCAGGCGCTCCTGTGGCGCGCGATCTCCGCGGAGACGAAGACGTTCAGATCGAGACAGACACGCAGACGCCGCCTCTTAGCCGGAGGCACGCCGCCTCTGCTCCCGGCCGGAAGTGGAGGTCATCTCAACAGCAATCCTCGCGATCTCTGCCTCGGACAGCTCCCCCTCAGGTAGGCTTCCTCGCTCCTCGATCTCACGATCGACCTGCTCGCTCAGCAGCTCCCAACGCGCGGAGAGAAGCACCCTTCCCAGCTCCGTGAGCACGGCCTCCACGCGACCCGCAGCCCTGAGCTGGAGAAAGGTCTGGCGCGCCGCCGCGGAGAGTGACGTATAGAGCTCGAGGGCACTGGTCGCGACCTGCGCCTGGCTGCGCCCCTCCTCCCGGGCAATCCGATCCACCTCGCGCTTCAGGTCGTCGCCCGCGTACGCAGAGATCGTGGCCATGCTGCCTCCAGGGTTACACGTGCTCCAACAAGCTAGCCGGGCATACAACGGCAGACAAGAGGATCTGGAGAAACACGTGAACGCCGACGTGTGGCGCCTCGTCTCATCCCGCCGGCCGGTCGAGCAGCTCGCGGTAGAAGTCGAGCGTGATCTCGGCGATGCGGCTCCAGCTGAACTGCGCCAGCACACGCGCCCGGGCGGCCTCGCCCATCGCCGCGCGGCGCGCGGGGTCGCGCATCAACTCGTTGACGGCGGCGGCGAGCGCGTGGGAGAACGCCTCCGGATCACGCGGCTCGGCGGAGCCGCCACCCGCGGCTTCGATCGGAATGAGCAGCCCGGTCTCACCGGGGACGACGATCTCCGGGATGCCGCCCACCGCGGAGGCGACGACCGGCGTCTCGCACGCCATCGCCTCTAGGTTGATGATGCCGAAGGGCTCGTAGACGGAGGGGCAGACGAAGACGTCGGCGTGCGTGTAGAGGGAGATGATCTCCTCCTTGGGGAGCATCTCCGGGATCCAGAGAATCCCGGCAGAGGACTCCCGCTTCGCCTCCTCGACGAGGGCGGCCATCTCCTCACCGATCTCCTTCGTGTCGGGCGCGCCGGCGCAGAGCACGACCTGCACCCCCGGCTCGAGATGCGGGAGCGCGCGGACCAGGTGCAGAATCCCCTTCTGCCGGGTGATCCGCCCGACGAAGAGGACGATGGGGATCTCCGGGTCGATTCCGAGGCGGCGCAGCGTCTCCGGGTCGGGCCGCGGACGGTACTCGTCGGGATCGATGCCGTTGTGGATGACGCGCACCCGCTCGGGGGCGACGCCGTAGAGCGACTGCACGTCCTCCTTCATCGCCTCGGAGACGGCGATCACACCGTCCGCGTTCTGGTAGGCGGTGCGCTCGATCCAGAGGGTGGCGTTGTAGGCCGTGCCGAGCTGCTCCGCCTTCCAGGGTCGGTGCGGCTCGAGCGAGTGGGTGGTGAGCACCAGCCGCGCGCCGGTCAGCGGGCGCGCCAGGCAGCCGGCGAGATGGCTGTACCAGGTGTGGCAGTGCACGATGTCGGGCGCCTCCACCGCGCCCACCATCGCCAGGTCACGCACCAGCGCATCCAGCAGCCGCGCGTGGCGGGGATCCTGCGCCGGGAGCTTCACCTCCGGCGCGATGCCCTGCACACGCAGGTTGCCATGCGTCTCACGCTGCTCGCCGAAGCTGAAGACGTCCACGCGGTGCGCGCCATCCTGGAGGCGGGCCAGCTCGCGCGAGAGATACTCGACGTGGACGCCCGCGCCGCCGTAGACGTTGGGCGGGTACTCGTTGGTGAAGAAGGCGATGCGCATCGGATCCGTGGGCAGCGGGTCGTGGGTCAGATGACGGTGCCGTCGGGGACGTGGCCGTTCTTGGTGACGACGATGATGCCGTCACGGATGCAGAACCCGGGTCCCTCGCCCTCCTGGACGCCCCCACGGTTCACGATCACGCAGTTCTTGCCGATGGAGGCGTTGCGGTCCACGATCGCGTTCTCGATCCGGGTGCCCTCCGCGACGCCGGGGTTGGGCGGACCCTGCACCGCGTTGCGGTCCACGGGATCCTGCCAGGGATAGTAGTCCGATCCCATGAACACCGTGCGGTGGATTCGCGTGCCCCTGTCGATGAAGGAGCGGACGCCGATGACCGAGTCCGAGATGTGGCTCTCTACGATGACGCTCCCGTCGCTGATGATGGAGTGATCCACCGTCGAGCGGGTGATCTTCGCGGGCGGCAGCATGCGCGCATTGGTGTACAGCGGCATGCTCGCGTCGTAGAGGTTGAAGGGCGGCTTCGGCTGGGTGAGCATGATGTTGGTGTCGAAGAACGAGCGGACCGTCCCGATGTCGTTCCAGTACCCGGTGAAGGGATACGCGAACACCCGCCGCTCGCCGATCGCACCGGGAATGATGTGCTTGCCGAAGTCGTGGTGATCCGGGTGCGTGTCGAGCACCTCGCGGAGCACGTCGGCATTGAAGACGTAGATGCCCATCGAGGCGAGATAGATCCGACCTTCCGCCCGGAGCTCCGGCGCGACCGGGCTCTCCTTGCCCGCCAGATCGTGGAGAGGCGGCTTCTCGTGGAACTCGGTGATGCGGTGCTCCTCGTCCATCTTGAGGATCCCGAAGCCCGGGGCGTCGTGGGCCTGCACCGGCGTCACCGCGACCGTGACCTCCGCGCCTACCGCCTCGTGGTGGGCGCATATGACGCGATAGTCCATCGAGTAGAGCTGGTCGCCCGAGAGGATGACGACCCGGTCGTGGGGAAAGCTGCGGATGTGCGGCATCGACTGCCGAACGGCGTCGGCCGTGCCCTGGTACCACCCCTCGGACTTCAGCGTCTGCTCGGCCGCGAGGACGGTGACGAAGCCGCCCCGGAAGCGATCGAAGACGTAGGAGCGGGCGATGTGGCTGTTGAGGCTGGCCGAGCTGTACTGCGTGAGGACGAAGATGCGGTCGAGGTCGGAGTTGATGCAGTTGGAGATCGGCACGTCCACCAGGCGGTACTTCCCGGCGAGCGGGACGGCCGGCTTGGCGCGATCGCTCGTCAGCGGGAAGAGGCGCGTGCCGGCGCCACCACCGAGAATCACAGCGAGCATCTGGCTCATCAGAGAAGCGGTACGGGGTGAGTCGCGCTGCACCGCCGGACCGAAACGCCAGCGGCCAGCGGGCTGTATGGGTATGCGGCCGAATATACGAGGCGGCGGGCGGCGATGCCAGATGGTGGCGGCAGACCAGCTACCTGGGTTCGGCGTTGCGAATTAGACCGCTGGAGGCCCTCACCCCGGCTCGCTCAGGCTCGCCACCCCTCTCCCACGAGGGGAGAGGGGTTGATGCCGCCTCTAGCACCGAAGCTCGCGTCAGGCGTGGAAACGTTCTCCCTCTCCCAGAATGGCGCTGCGCTCCGCGCACCGAACAACTAGGGAGAGGAGGCCAGGGGGTGAGGGCCCTTGCTGCTTCAGCTTGCCACCTGCATTCAGTCCGCCGCCAGCGTCTCCACCGGGTTCACGCGCGTGGCCGAGCGCGCCGGCAGATACGCGGTGAGCAGCGCCACCAGCAGCAGCGCCGAGACCGCGGCGGCCAGCACCAGCGGGTCGGCCGCACCGACGTCGGCGACGAGAGCCGAGAGCGTGCGAGAGAGGGCGATCGAGACGACGGCACCGGCGGCCAGGCCGGCACCCGCGAGGGCGGTCCCGTGGCCGACCACCAGCCGCAGCACCTCGCGCGGGGTGGCGCCCAGGGCGAGGCGGATGCCGATCTCCCGCCGGCGCTGCGCGACGGAGTACGTCATCACGCCGTAGATGCCGAGCGCGGCGAGGAGGAGCCCCAGACCGGCGAAGATGCCGAGCACGAGGGTCGCGAAGCGCTCGCTCGCCAGGGCATCGGCGCTCCGCTCCTCGATCGTGCGCACGTCGTAGATGGGGAGGTGGGGGTCCACGGCCGCGACGGCGCGGCGGAGAGCAGGCACCAGCGCCGTGGGATCCCCCGTCGCACGCACGATCATCATGGTCGCCGGCCAGGTGAACTGCAGGTAGGAGGTGTAGAAGTCGGGACCGACCGGCTCTCCCGGCCGCGCATACGGCACGTCCCTCACCACCCCGACAATCTCCGTCAGCGAGTCCGGCGAGGCGAAGCCGCCGCCGCTGGCGAACCAGACGCGCTTGCCGATCGGGTCCTCGCCCGGCCAGAAGCGGCGCGCGGCGGTCTCGTTGATCACCGCGACCCGCGGGCGACCCGCCCGGTCCTCGGCGGTGAGCGCACGGCCGCGCAGCAGCGGGATCCCCAGCGTGCGGAAGTGGTCCGGTCCCACGTAGTTCCGCCCGACCAGGGGCGCCTCCCCCGAAACGGGCTGCCCGTCGAGGTAGAGATACGTCGAGGAGCAGCGCATGAAGGGGGTGCAGCGGCTCACGGTCACGGAGACGACGCCGGGCACCGCCTCCACTCGCTCGAGCAGCCGCTGGAGCAGTGGCGCCGCGGCCTCTCCTCCGTACTGGCTTTCCGGGGGCGAGAGGTGGAAGCTCACCACGCCGGCCGCGTCGAAGCCGCCATCGAGCGAGCGCAGCCGGTGAAAGCCCTGCAGCAGCAGACCGGCCGCGACGAGGAGCACGAGCGCGCATGCGACCTGCGCCACGGCGACCAGGGAGAGGAAGGTGGGCCGCCGCAGCGATCCCAGCCCGACGGAGCTGCCGCGCGCGCCGCTCTTGAGCGACTGCGTGAGGTCTCCACGCGTGCCGCGCAGCGCCGGAAGGAGCCCCGCGAGCAGGCCGGCGGCGAGCGAGAGCACGCCGGCGAAGACGACCACCCGCCAGTCGAAGTTCGGCGCCGCGAAGGAGTTGAGCTGCGCGAGCCGCGCCTGCGGGCCACCCAGCCGCTCCGGCGCGAGCGCCGCCAGCCCGCGAATGCTCCAGAGCGCGATCAGCACGCCGAGCGCGCCCCCGAGCACACCGACCAGGCCGCTCTCGACAAGTGACTGCCGCACCAGGCGCCGCCGGCTCGCTCCCAGCGCGGCGCGGACGGCGCTCTCGCGCACCCGACCGATCGCGCGGGCGAGCAGCAGGCCGGCAAGGTTGACGGCGGCGATCAGCAGGACGAAGAGGACCGCGCCCGCCAGCACGAGCTGCGCCCGCACGCTCCCCGGATCGCGGCGCGCCTCGTCGAGCGGGACGAGCGCAGCGGTCCACACTCCCTCGTTCTCCGCGCCTGCCTCCGCGCGAGCGCCGGCTGCCGCGCGGGCGCCTGCCGCGGCGACCTCCGCGCGCGCTTGCTCCACCGTCGCCCCCGCTCCGAGCCGCCCGACGACGCTGAGGAAGTGCTGCGGTGAGGTGAGCTGATCCCGATAGTAGACGGCGGGCGCCATCGCCTGCGGGATCCAGAGCTCGCCCTCGCCGGTGAGGCCATCGAATCCGTCCGGCATGACGCCGACGACGCTGAGGGGGATTCCGTTCAGCTGAAGCTGCCGGCCGAGGACCCGCGGATCCGCACCAAACTCGCGCTCCCACACGCCGTGGCTCAGGATGACGACGGGGTGCGCGCCGGGGATGGAGTCCTCCTCCGGCAGGAAGGCGCGCCCGAGCAACGGCTGGACGCCCAGCGCCGGAAAGTACGCCGCGGAGACCATCTCCGCGCTCACGCGAACCGGCTCGGCGCCCCCCGAGAGGTTTAGGTCGTCGGCGTAGTACGCGGCGAGATGCGAGAGCGACCTGACGGTCGAGCGAAGCGCCGCGGACTCCGGGTACGACCAGCGGATCGGGCGCGGCTCTTCCCCCGGCTCGGCGTGGGTCTGGTAGAGCGTGACCAGGCGCTCAGGCTCGTCGAAGGGGAGCGGGCGCAGAAGGGTCGCGCTCACCAGGCCGAAGACCGCCGCGTTCGTGCCGACGCCCAGAGCGAGCGTGAGGGTCGCCGCTATCGTGAAGCCGGGCGTCTTCCGGAGCGAGCGCGCCGCGTAGCGCACATCCCGCCAGAGATCCTCCAGCAGCGGCAGCCGCCGCCCCTCGCGCATCACCTCTTTGTGCGCCTCCGCCGCGCCAAAGGCGAGCAGGGCGCGCCGCCGCGCCTCCTCCGGGCTCATCCCCGCGCGGAGGTTCTTTTCGGTTTCCATCTCCAGGTGAAAGCGGATCTCCTCGTTCATCCGCTCCTCTGCGGCGCGGCGCGCGAAGAGGTGCCGCAGCCGCGTCCCCGCTCCGGTGATCCAGCTCATGGGTAAGGCTCCTGCGGAAGGTTACGACATCGAGTCCGCCCGAATCGTTACTCCGTGCCCGACCGGCTGTACGCCTCCTCCTGCGCCCTCACCCCCTGGTCCCCTCTCCCGCAGGCAGGAGAAGGGGAACGATTCGGTGCATGGGCAGGCACCGGTGCCGCTGTTCACCATATCGCCTGAACTCGGGAGAGGTGGCGTGTAGTCCGGTGCACCCATTGCAGCGTATCCCACGCGAGCCGGAGAGGGGGCGGAGTAAGCGTGCATGATTCACCTGGAATCGGCACGGGGGTCGCTCCGGATCCTGTCAGGTGGTGCGGAGGATCACCTCCATCGCGGCGGCGAAGCGCCGCCAGCTCTCCGCCTCCTCACCGAGCGCCTCGCGACCGGCGGGGGTGATCTCGTAGTAGCGCGCGCGCCGGTTGTTCTCCGTCATCCCCCAGTCGCTCGTGATCAGCCCCTTCTGCTCGAGGCGCTGCAGCGCCGGGTAGAGGGAGCCCTGGTTGACCTCCAGCTCTCCGCCGGAGATCTGCTGAACACGCTGCCCGACGCCCCAGCCGTGCATCGGCGCCAGCGAGAGCGTCTTCAGCACGAGGAGCTCGATCGAGCCGCGCAGGACATCGGACTGAGGTTGTGGCGCCACTTCGGCCTCCGCGGGGCAGCTGTTCTCGAAATCTAGAGGTAGAATATACGCCGCTCCTCTCGAAGTCAAGAGGAGCATAGAGCAGCCGAGCCCGAGTACGCGCATACCTGGCCTGTAATGGCGTGAGCGAACGAGATCCCGCATTCCGCCTGCCAGAGAATGCGTCTACGGATATGAGGCGTGCCGCGGCTCCGGAACCGTCTTAACCGAATGAAGGCAATTGCTGGGGAGAGCACAGCGGGGCGAGATTGGCGGTTGCCGCCTCTCGGCTCGCCTGGCGAACGCAACTCGAGGTAGGGTGGAGGCCATCTGCCGACGGTGAAGCAAGCACCATACTCCGCAGCTCGATCCAGCGCGGCACGAGTGGCCGCGGTTGTCGCCGCGCTCTGCCTGGTGCTGGCGCTCGGGTATTGGATCGCCTCCGTTCGCTCCAGGGTCGTCTTCGAGGGCGAAAGCGAGTTCGGCAGGGTCTGGGTCGTGGAGCGCGCCGACGGCCTGCGCTCTCTGTACATGGGCGACGGGCAGGCCCGCCAGAGCGCGGTGTTCCCCGGACGCCCGACGCACCTCGAGTTCGCCTACACGCGCGTGGCGATGGTGGGGCTGGCACTGGTGCCGGTCGATGGGCAAATCCTCTTCGTCGGACTCGGGGGCGGCGCCATGCCGATGTACGCGCGCCAGCTCCTCCCGAGCGCGAAGATCGAGGTGGTCGAGCTCGACCCGCTGATCGTGGACGTCGCGCGGCGCTACTTCTGGTTCCGCCCCGACACCGGGCTGGTGGTGCACACGGGTGACGGCCGCGCCTTCATCGAGCAGGCGTCACCGGAATCGTACGACCTCATCGTGCTCGACGCCTTCTCCGACGACGAAATCCCCTATGCCCTTGCGACCCGGCAGTTCCTGGAAGCGGTCCGCAGCCGGCTCTCACCGGGCGGGGTGGTGGTGAGCAACCTGTGGAGCTCCAGCGGCGAGTACGCGTCGATGGTCACGACCTATGGCGCGGTGTTCGAGCAGGTGCACCTC
>JBPCIT010000124.1:0-3420 GCA_051006015.1 Longimicrobiaceae bacterium | reverse complement strand
GCTGCGCCCCATCGGGCGCGGTGCCGGTGCTGTTCACCGACTGGACAGTTCCCCCGACAGTGGGGAGCAATCTCCTGCGGCTGGGCGATGGCTCCCCGTTGCCGGCACGGTCACTGCGGGGAGCTTCCCCAGGCCTCGAAAGCACGCATCACTCTGGAGGTCGGTATGGAGCCCGCGTATCGCACCGAGGTCGTTGTCGCGGAGGATGGATCACTTCATCTGGATGAGCTGCCGTTCCGCGCCGGAGAGACCGTGGAGGTCATTCTGATTCCGCGCGTGGTGGCGACGCACACGCATCCTGTCGCCCCCTTACGCGGCAGTGTACTGCGCTACGACCGGCCGGCCGCACCGGTTGCCGAGGAAGATTGGGAGGCACTGCAGTGATCCTCCTCGACACCCACATTCTGGATCTGGTGGGTGAACGAGGACGAGCAACTCTCCTCGGACAAGCGCTCGATTCTGGAAGCTCATCAACCAACCGGCACGGGTATCAGCGCGAGCTCTTGCTGGGAGGTCGCGAAAGCTGGTGGAACTCGGTCGCCTGGTCCTGCGCGATCCGGTTCTGGAGTGGTTGACGCAGGCGCTCGCCTATCCAGGATGCCTCTTGCTCCCGCTGACGCCGCAGATTGCGGTTGAGTCCACCGAGTTGCCGGGGGCATTTCACCGTGATCCAGCCGATCAGATCATCGTTGCCAGAGCGCGGCTCTACCGCTGCGGGGTGCTGACCGTGGAGCGGAAGATCCTCGACTATCCCCACGTACAGACCCGCTGAACGAGCTGCGGCAGGCGCGGCACCTGCCGCAGGAAGGCCTGCCCGGCGGCTCGGCACGGGATGGGTGAAGCGGGCGAGTGCCAGGCCCCGCGTCCCTGGCCGTTCGCCCCCTGCGCGCGTATCGTGGTGCGTCCACGCGCACCCCGCGCTTCACGCGCCGACCTCGTTCTGGCATGCACGCAGAGACCCTCCGCCTCGGACACATCGTTTACAGCAACTGCTTTCCCGTGCACGCGCGGCTGCTCGCCCGCCCGGAGCCGGGGGATCCCCTGCTGGTCGAGGGGATTCCCTCTCGCCTGAACGAGCTGCTGGCGCGGGGGGAGATCGACGTTGCGCCCTGCTCCAGCATCGAGTACGCGTGGCACGCCGAGCGCTACCGCATCCTGCCCGACCTGGTGATCGGCTCGCGCGGCGCGGTGCGCAGCATCCTCTTCCTGAGCCGGCGGGCGCCGGAGGAGCTGCACGGACGCACCGTCGCGCTGCCGACCGCCAGCGCAACCTCGGTGGTGCTGCTGAAGATCCTGCTGCGGCTGCGCTGGGACGCCGCCGCGCGCTTCGTCTGGTTCGACCAGGCGCGCGAGGACCCCTTCGCCGGCGGCGCCGACGCGGCCCTCTTCATCGGCGACGTGGCGCTGCGGTCCGACCTCTTCCCGTCGCTTTCCGTGCGGCTGGACCTGGGAGAGGAGTGGTGGGAGCACACCGGGCTGCCCTTCGCCTTCGCGGTGTGGCAGGCGGGGAGCGGCTCGCCGGGGGCGCTGGCGCGGCTGCACGCGCTGCTCGTCGCGTCGCGCGCCTACTTTGCCGCGCACCGGGCCGAGCTGGCCGAGCGCTACGCCGCGAGCTTCGGCTTTCCCGCTGCCCGGCTGGTCCGCTACTGGTCGGACCTCGCCTTCGAGCTGGACCCGCCGATGGTGAAAGGGCTGGAGACCTTCTACCAGCTCGCCGCCGAAGTCGGCGAGATCCCGCGGGCGCCGGGGCTGCGCTGGAGCCTGTGAACCCTGGGCGAGCGCTATCCTGCTCGTTCGGTGCTCGGGAAGAGGACCACCGTGCAGCGCTTCGTGTAGTAGCATCGCGGGATCGAGCCGGAACGAGGATCCCGCGGAGGCCTGACGGCCAAACGCCTCAGGCGAGCACACCATCAGGGAGGATTCGATGACGCTGACCCTTACCCTCACGCTCTCGCCGGAGGCGGAAGCGGAATTGCGGGCGGGGATCGCGAGTCACGATACGGAGCGTGTACGGCGGGTGCTTGCCGCCGCGCTGGTGCCGACGGTTGCGTCGCTCCTGCAGCAAGTTACGTCTCTATGTGAGGACGATCAGGAATGGGAGGCGGCGCTGGACGAGCTGGCGGATTCCTTTGCGAGTTCCATCACAGAGGAAATGCCGGTCCTCTCCGATTATGCTGTGAGTCGGGCAGGGATCTATGAGGAGCATCCCTGAGCGTGGTCTATCTGCTCGACGCCAACGTTCTGCTCCGACTGACAGATCGCCGGAATCCGCAGCATCCTCTGGTGCGTACGGCCGTTCGCAAGCTCCATCGCCAGGGACATCAGCTCGCCGTGACCTCGCAGAACTGTGTTGAATACTGGAACGTATCTACGCGGCCGGTAGAACGGAACGGGTTCGGGCTCACTCCTGGCCAAACGGATCGCTTCTTGGCGCGTATCGAGCGGCTCTTCCGGCTACTTCCAGATGATCCGCGAGTGTATGCGGTGTGGCGACGGCTGGTCTTGCACGCTGCTGTGGCAGGTGTTCAGGTACATGATGCCCGCCTCGCTGCGGCGATGATCGTTCACGGTGTGTCGCAGATCCTGACGCTGAACACCGGGGATTTCTCCCGCTATCACACGGACGGGATCGTAGCGGTGGATCCCAGCCTGGTGTGATAGGGCCGAGATGGTTCTCTCCCTGCTCCTCCTCGCCTTCCTGCAGGCCCCGCCCGACCTGCTGGTCGAGCGGCGGCTGGCCGAGGCGGTGCCGCTCGCCGTCGGCGACACCGTGCGGGTGCGCGCACTGGCGGGGGACGCCGAGGGGCTCTTCGTCGTGGGCGGCATCTTCGAGCGACCGCCCGACCCGAACCGCATCTCGCGCAACGAGTTCGAGATCCGCCTGCACCTTCCTGACCTCGAGGCGCTGCTCCCCACGCACGACCGGGTGGACCGCTTCGCGCTCTCCCTCGCCGCCGGAGCGGACCCGGACTCCGTCGGCCGCTGGATCGAGACGCTCGCCTTCGGCACCCGCGCCTACGCCACCGCGGAGCTCGCAGAGGAGTCCAGCGCCACCTTCCGCGTGATCAGCCGCTTTCACCGGGCCATCGGCATCGTCACCATCCTGGCGAGCGCCATCTTCCTGCTCTGCGTGATGATCATCCGCGTGGACGAGCGGCGGCGCGACATGGCGATGCTGCGGCTGATTGGCGTCTCCCGCTCGACGGTGCTGCGCGCCATCCTGGTCGAGGCGTTGGCGATCGCGGTGCTCGGCAGCGCCATCGGTGCGGCGCTGGGGATCGTCATCGCCCGGTTGGTGAACGCCTACTACATGGCCTTCTACGACACCGTCCTGCGCTTCGCGCTGATCACCCCGCGCATCGTGCTGGTGGCTGCGCTGCTGGGGCTGCTGCTCGGCGCCGCTGCGGGGATCCTCTCGGC
>JBPCIT010000123.1:0-7687 GCA_051006015.1 Longimicrobiaceae bacterium | reverse complement strand
CCGCGCCCGCCAGGTCGAAGGCCACCACGCCGCGGTCCTTGTAGGCGACGGTGAGGTCCGCCAGGTCGCGTGAGGTCGCAGGATCCATGTTGCGGATGCCGCAGATGATCAGCGCGGTGCGGATCTCGAACTCCTTCTCCGCCCGCTTCAGGCCGCGCAGCGGCGCCTCCACCGCCTCCGTGAGTGGCAGACCATCGCGGGTGTTCAGGATCGGCGAGTAGCGGATCTCGGCGTAGCGCACGTTCTCCGCCGCCAGATCCTCCGCCAGCTCGTAGGCGATGCGCTCGAGCGACTCCGCCGTCTGCATCACCGAGAGGGTGATCTCGAAGCGCTCGAGGTATTCGACCAGGTTGCGCGCGTCCTTGACGTGCATGTAGTCGCGCAGCCGCTCCGGGTCGCTCTCGGGCATCCGCTTGCCGTACTTCCCAGCCAGCTCGAGCATCGTCTCGGGCCGCAGCGAGCCGTCCAGATGCACGTGCAGCTCCGCCTTCGGCAGGCGGTGCAGCAGCTCACGCGTGACAGTCACCACGCCGGTTTCCTCGCCAGCAGTCTTGGTCGCCACCATCCCTCCTCCATTTGACATTTTCCGATCAGCGCACGAAGAGCCGAACGGTGCTTGAACCCGGCCGTCGCCGGGGCTATGAAAGCCCCGTCTGGAACCACGGCCGCCCTCACGGGCGGAAACCCGTCCTGTGGCGCGTCCAGAGGACGCCCGCCTTTTCTTGCCGGGTCTTTTATAGGCCCGGCAGAGCGGCGCAACCGCTCACAGCCGGACCGGCTTCAGCGATGCCTGCGCTCCTGAGCAACCTTCACTATTAGATCAGCAGCCCCACCACGGCGGCCGTCGTGAAGGCGGCGAGCGTGCCGCCGATCATCGCGCGCAGCCCCAGCCGGCTCAGGTCGCCGCGCCGCTCCGGCGCCAGACCGCTGATGCCGCCGATCTGGATGGCGATACTGCTGAAGTTCGCGAAGCCGGCGAGCGCGTAGGTGGCGATCACCACCGAGCGCGCCGAGAGCTCCGTTCCCCCCTGGAGCATCTGCGCCAGGTGCAGGTAGGCGACGAACTCGTTGAGCGCCGTCTTCTCGCCGATCAGCACGCCCACGGCGACGGCGTCGCGCCAGGGGGTGCCCATCAGCCAGGCGAGCGGCGCGCCGAGCCAGCCGAGTAGCAGCTGGATGCTGAGCCCCTCGAAGCCGATCCAGCCGCCGATCCCGCCCAGGATCCCGTTGAGCAGCGCCAGCAGCGCGATGAAGGCGAGCAGCATCGCGCCCACGTTGAGCGCCAGGAAGAGCCCCTCGCTCGCCCCGCGCGCGGCGGCGTCGATGGCGTTGGCGTCGATCTTCTCCAGCTCGACGCGGATCTCGCCCCGGGTGAGGGACTCCTCCGTCTCCGGGTACATGATCTTCGAGATCGCCAGCGCGGCGGGCGCCGACATCACCGAGGCGGCGATCAGGTGCCCGGCGATGTCCGGGAAGAAGGCGATCAGCATCCCCACGTACGCCGCCATCACCCCGCCCGCCACCGTAGCGAATCCGCCGGTCATCACCGCATGCAGCTCGCTGTTCGTCATCGTCTTGATGAAGGGCTTCACCAGCAGCGGCGCCTCCGTCTGTCCAACGAAGATGTTCCCCGCCGCGCTCAGGCTCTCCGAACCCGAGGTGCCCATCGTCCGCACCATCAGCCATGCGAACCCTCGCACGATGAACTGCATGACGCCGATGTAGTAGAGCAGCGTCATCAGGCTGGAGAAGAAGATGATCGTGGGGAGAACGTTGAAGGCGAAGAAGGCGCCGGTGTTCGCCCAGCCGGTGGTGGGGCCGACCGGCTCCATCGGGGCGAAGCCGGTTCCGCCGGGGCCGATGGGGACGTTGTTGTAGACCAGGTTGCCGAAGATGAAGCGCGCGCCCTCGACGGTGTAGCCGATCAGCGCGGTAAAGACCTCATTGAGCTGCGCGAAGACCCACTCGCCGGGATAGGTCAGCAGGATCAGCGCGGCGAAGACCAGCTGCAGCCCCATTCCCCACGCCACGATCCGCCAGCGCACCGCGCGCCGGTTGACGCTCATCAGCCAGGCGAGAAGGACGAAGACCGCCAGCCCCAGCAGACTCACCGCGCGCTCCGCCAGGGTGCCGCCCCGCGCCTCCTCCCGCGCCAGCCGCGCGCGCTGCGCCGCGGTCATGTCCGTCTGCGCCGGGGTGACGGCGGGATCCACCCCCTCCTGCAGGCCGCTCTCGCCCTGCTGCGCCGGCTCGGCGATCTGTGTGGTGGGGGAGGGGAGCGCCGTATCGGGAGGGGTGGGCTCCTGCGCCCACGAGGCGACCAGACCGGCAATCAGCAGCAGCGCCGCCGCCAGCCAGAGCGGCGTCCATCTCCGGAGGAGCTTCTGTTTCGCAGTCACGGGTGCGCGCGGGGTGCAATGGGTTGCGGAGAGCCACGGCCAGCGATCGCACCGGCTGCCCCGGACTGCTGCGAGGGGCCGCCTGATGGTGGGGCTTATCTTATCTTCACCACTCCAGTCTCGCCACCTCCTCGGGCGGAAGCTTGATCTTCTGCCGCTTGGCCGAGGTGAGCGCGACCTTCTCGAAGGGCTTGATCAGGATCAGCCCTGCCACGAAGCCGCCGATGTGCGCCCAGAAGGCGACTCCGCCCTGCTCGCCAGCCTCGGGGCCCAGCGTCACCACACCCATCATGATCTGGATGAGGATCCAGTAGCCGAGCACCATGAAGGCGCGAAGATTGAAGAAGAAGAAGGGAGGAAAGAAGGTCCGCACGCGCACCGTCGGGTAGAGGAGGATGTAGCCGCCCATGATGCCGCTGATGGCGCCGCTCGCTCCCACGGTCGGGATCTGGCTATTGGGCGCCAGGAAGACATGCGCCAGCGCCGCGGCTACTCCGCACACCAGGTAGAAGACGATGAAGCGGAGGTGCCCCATCGAATCCTCGATGTTGTTCCCGAAGACCCAGAGGAAGAGCATGTTGCCCAGGATGTGCTCCCAGCTGCCGTGCATGAACATCGAGGTGATCAGCGAGCCCCAGCTCAGACCCTGCACCGGGCAGTTGCCGGTGATCTCGCAGGGCACCGCCCCGTACTCCGTCACCGACGCCCGCAGCGCCTCGGGTTCGCCCGCCCCCTGCAGGAGCAGCCATACCACCACGTTCACCGCGATGAAGAGGTAGGTGAAGTAGGGCGTGATCTCGGTAGGATTCTCGTCCCTGAGGGGAATCACGGCGCGCCTCCACAGGTGCCGGGTTGGGAATCAGCCGCACGGAAGCGACGGTGGCAGGACAGCATCTGCACAAGGTGTACCCTGTGGGGACGCGCCATGAATTCAGCGCCTGGCGCCCCCCGTCTGCTGCTCCGCCAGTGCCCGCTGCGCCAGCGCAGGGGGGAGGATCTCCCAGTTCTGCTGGAAGTACTCCTCGGGAGAGATTCGCCCGCGCCGCTCGACCTCGCGGATGAGCAGCTCGCGGATCGATTCGCCGCGGTCGTACACCACCGGCGCGCGAGCCACCATGGTGAAGCCGCCGCCTCCGCCCTGGCGGTAGTTGTTCAGCGCCAGCGTGAAGGAGTCCGTCGGCGCCACCGCCCGGCCGGCGCGCTCCAGCCGCACCACCCGCTCCCCGATCGGGCGCGTCAGATCCAGCGCGTAATCCACCCCGCTGATCACGTCGAAGTTGTAGCCTGGTACCTCGGGATTCGTCACCCGCTCGCAGCGCTGCGCGGGGCAGGGCAGGTAGTACTCGGCGCTCTTCTCGAGGTAGGCGCGCAGCTCTGCGCCGGAGATGCGCACCGCCTTCAGCGTGTTGTTGTCGTAGATGTAGAGGCGCGCGATGTCGGCCACGGTGACCGGCCCCGCGGGGATCTCCGCGCCGAGGTTGAAGGCCGCGGCCGAGGAGAGGTCGGCGCCTGCCACCTGCCGCTGCACCTCGTTGATGAAGTCGAGGATCGGGGTGTCGCGCACCCGCGCCTCCTGCGCGCTCCACTGCGCCGTCGAGGTGCCGATGGTGTGGGCGACGTACTCCCGCGTCCGCTCGTGCGCGTCGGTGAGCGCCGTCTCCAGCCAGCGCGCGCTCCAGGAGGGATCGGGGCGCAGCAGCAGCCCTCGCTTGCTCACCACTCGCCACTCGCCGCCACGCTCCGCGGCGACCTGCAGCTCCGCCACCGCGAGCGACTGCGCCCAGTTGCGCGCCTGCAGCACCAGCGCCCCACCGATGGTGGTGTCGGCGAGCTCGTTGTGCGTGTGGCCGAGGAAGATGACGTCGATGCCCGGCACCTCCTGTGGCAGCCGCGCCATCACGTTCTCGGCGGGCAGCCCGGTGGAGAGGGTGTCGTAGCTCGTTCCTTCCAGCCCGCTGTGCGCCGCCACCACGATCAGGTCGGCGCCCCGCGCCCGCAGATCCGCCACCACCGGGCGGATGCTCTCCACGATGTCGCGGAACTCCAGCCGCCCCTCGACGTGGTTGCGGTCCCAGACGTGGACCCCGGGAGGGGTCGCGGCGGTAACTCCGATGCGTAGCCTGCGGCCGCCGATCTCCCGCTCGAGCAGCAGCGAAGGCTGGTAGGCGTGCTCCTGCGTGCCGTGGCGGAAGATGTTGGCGGAGAGGAAGGGGAACTCGGCAGTCGAGATCGCGCGGTCGAGCTGCTCGATGCCGAAGTTGAATTCGTGGTTGCCCAGCGCCACCGCGTCGTAGCGCAGCAGGTTCATCGCCCGCACGATCGGATGGTCCTCCCCCTCCTCCAGCCGGGAGTAGACGAAGGCGAGCGGGTTGCCCTGGAGCAGGTCGCCGGAGTCCAGCAGCGCCGTCCCCGCCGGGTGCTCCGCGCGGATGCTATCGATGATCGGCGCCAGCCGAGCCAGCCCGTGCGCCGTCTCCCGGCCCGTGTAGTAATCCTCCGGGAGGAGCCAGCCGTGCAGGTCGGTCGTGCCCATCAGCACCAGCGTCCCCTCCGCCGCCGGTGCGCTCGAGCCGGAGGGACCGGCGGAGGCGCAGGCAGCGAGGAATGCAACCAGCAGCGGCAGAATGTACCGACGCAGCATACGAAGATGGATCATGGAGTTCGTACCCTCGCGCATGGGTAGAGCTGCCTACACCCGGCGGGCGCGCAGCGGGAGCCGACCCAAGTACCCACACCAGGCGGCTTTGCTCCTGTCCGCCGCTTTGCAGCATGGGGTGTGGCTGCTAACTTGGTCGCCGTTCTTCGGCCCATCACGCTCAGGCAGGTGCAGAGAATACGCATGAGGATCAGACCACTCGCGCTCGCAGGCGGCTTGTTGCTCCTGTTGCTCGCGATACCGGAAGCACGGCTCGCCGCGCAGGACCCCCTTCCCACGGATACCATCGTGCGCGATACGGTGCCCGCGGCGCCCGACACCGTGCCGACCGTGCTTGCGCGCCGCTCCCCGCGTGGCGCCTTCGTCCGCTCGCTGCTCATTCCGGGGTGGGGGCAGGCGTGGGTCGGCGCACCGGGACGCGGGGGCGTCTACTTCGCGATGGAGGCGGGCAGTCTCTGGATGGTCTACAAGAGCTGGCAGCGGCTGCGCGAGGCACGGGAGCAGCAGGCGTGGCTGCGGGAGACCGGCCGCCTGCAGCCGACCCAGGAGAGCGCACTGGTACAGTCGCGCGAGGCGCAGCGGGAGGACTGGCTTGCGGTGGCGCTGTTTCTGGTTTTCTTCTCAGGGGCGGACGCTTTCGTGGCCGCGCACCTCGCCGACTTCGATGAGCACATCGGCGTGATCCCCACCTCCGGCGGAGGGCTGCGCCTGGAGGCCCGGGTGCCCGTGGGAGGCAGGCGGTGAGCACCTCCCCCACGATCGGCATCTTCGACTCGGGTGTGGGGGGGCTGAGCGTCGCGCGGGAGATCCGCCGCCAGCTGCCCCACGAGCATCTGCTCTACTTCGCGGACAGCGCCTACTGCCCCTACGGAGGCCGCTCCGCCGAGGAGATCCGCGACCGCTCGCTCGCCATCGGCGGCTATCTGATCGAGCAGGGCGCCAAGGTTCTGGTCGTCGCCTGCAACAGCGCCTCCGGCGCCGCGCTCGAGGCGCTGCGCGAAAGCTATCCGCTCCCCGTGGTGGGGATGGAGCCCGCAGTGAAGCCAGCGGCGCTCACCACCCGCACCGGCAGGATCGGGGTGATGGCCACCGCAGCCACCCTCGCCGCGCAACGCTTCGACCGCCTCATGGAGAACTACGCGTGGGAGGTCGAGGTGGTCGCGCAGCCCTGTCCCGGCCTGGTGGAGCTTGTCGAGGAGGGGGAGTTCGCGGGCGAGCGCGTCCGCGAGGCGCTGACGGGCATTCTCGAGCCCCTGCGCCGCGCCGAGGTGGACGCCGTCGTGCTGGGATGCACCCACTATCCCTTCCTCCAGGAGGAGATCGCCCGGGTGCTCGGCCCGCAGGTGACCCTGATCGACAGCGCGCCCGCCGTCGCCCGGCAGACCCGCCGCGTCCTGGAGGAGCGGGGGCTGCTCGCGGCGGAGGGTGAAGGATCCCTGCACGTGGTCACCAGCGGAGATCCGGAGAGGGTGCGGCCGGTGGCCACCCGCCTCTGGGGAGCGCCGCTGGAGGTGGAGCGGGTGGAGGTATGAGATTGGAAGGCGCTTACCCGCTGGCAGCCTGCCCCGGTTCTCGGGGAGGGAAAGCTCTCTCCTCTTTCCCCTTTCCTCTTTCCTCACCCGGCACCGGCCACCACCGCAGCTCGGGCGCACCCCCTGAAGCGGGTAGCGTCAGATAGCTGAAGTGATTGATCCAGTCGCCCGCGTTGGCGAAGTAGCGGCCGGGTAGCACTTCCATGACCTCCGGGATGTGCGTGTGGCCGGCGATCACCAGCTCCAGCGCCGGGTTCTCGCGCATACGATCCGTCGCCCACTGCCTGAGAAGCTGGGCGCGCTGGCGGGAGGCCAGCTCGGCATTCCCCGCTTTCTCGTCCGTCGTCGAGGCGATCCGGGCGATGCGGTTCCCCCAATCAGGGTGCAGCATACGGAAGGAGCGGACGGTGAGCGGATTGCGGATGATCCGGCGCAGCACCCGGTATCCCAGCTCCCCTCCGCCTACTCCGTCCCCATGCACCACCAGCGCGCGCCGATCCCCGAGATCGATCTCCACCGGGCCATCCAGCACCTGGATTCCCACCTCGTCCTGCAGGAATCTCCCGCCCCAGGCAGCGTGGTTCCCTCCCACGAAGGAGACGGGGATGCCGGCCTCGACCAGCTCCGCGAGCCGGGCGAGCACCCGGTAGTGCTCGCTGAGGATCACGCTGCGGTACTCGAACCAGAAGTCGAAGAGATCGCCGTTGATCAGCAGCCCGGAGCCGTCCTCCTGCACGTGGGCGAGGAAGTCGCGGAAGGCGCGCTCCGTCGAGCGAGGCACACCGCCAAGGTGAATGTCGGAAACCACGAAGAACGATTTGCTTTCCATAGCGCGCGTGAAACTATCCCCCTCCCGGGTGGGTCACAACCGTGCTTTCGTCCCAGGTCGCGGTTTGACACCCTTGCCTTGCTCCTCTACTATCCCGCGGGCGCCCGCGGCACGCCCGCACTCCCACTGCAGATCCACCTCCACTCGCGGAGCGTCCGTATCGCCTGGTCACGAACGAGACTCCACCGGGACACAACATCGAGTTCCGCGTGCGCTACGCCGAGACGGATCAGATGGGGGTGGTGTACCACGCCAACTACCTCATCTGGGG
>JBPCIT010000122.1:0-3935 GCA_051006015.1 Longimicrobiaceae bacterium | reverse complement strand
AGCGCAAATACCGCCAGCTGCTAGGTGCGGGGTGTACGCTGCCGCGTTTACACCACTAGCTGGATGAGATCTCTCCGTTCCTCGCCGACTCGCCGTTGGAGTATTTCGAGGAACACACGATCGGGCGCCTCGTTGACGAGGGGCTCGTCACGCTCGAGGCACAGCCGTCCGACTCCGGTGATGGCGCTCACGCGAACGGTCAGTGGGACGCCGTTCGGCTCACATCCAGGGTTCGCGAGGCGAGAGCCGAGCTGCGCCAGCGCGGAGACGGCGGCTCGCTCTTCGACCGGCTTGACGAGAATCTCCTCAGCTCGTTCGACCGGCCGCGGGCCGCTCCGGCTGCGCCGCCCCAGCTGGAGAGGCCGGTCGCGGATCCAGCAGCAAATAGCGACGACGGTTTCGCTCCGCAGCAGCCGGAGCAGGAAGGCGATCCAGCCGCGTCGCTCGAGGCGCCCCTGGAGGAGCCGCCTGGGCCTGTCCTGGCACCTGCGAGCAGCGACCTCGACGGTACGCCGCCTCGCGATGATGCCGTGGTCGCCGAGCCGCCGCTCGCCACCGAGCCTGCCGCGCCCACGCCGGTCGTGCCGCGGCCGCGCGGGAGTACGCTTGGGGCGCGAGGGCTCGTGAAAGCCTACCGCAAACGACGGGTGGTAAACGAGGTAGACGTCGAGGTCACCGAGGGAGAGATCGTCGGCCTGCTCGGACCCAACGGGGCGGGGAAGACCACCACTTTCTACATGATGGTCGGCCTCATCGCGCCCGACAAAGGCAGGGTTTACCTCGGCAGGGAGGATCTGACCTCCGTGCCGATGTACAAGCGCGCCCGCCGGGGAATCGGCTACCTGGCGCAGGAGCCCTCGATCTTTCGCAAGCTGAGCGTGGAGCAGAACATCCTCGCGATCCTGCAGATGCGCGGCTTCGCGCGGCGCGAGCAGCGCGAGCGGCTCGAGCGGCTGCTCGATGAGCTCGGGATCAAGCATCTGCGCTCCACCAAGGCGTACGCCCTCTCGGGCGGGGAGCGGCGGCGGCTGGAGATCACCCGCGCGCTGGTCGGCGAGCCAAAGTTCATGCTGCTCGACGAGCCGTTCGCGGGAGTCGACCCCATCGCGGTGCACGACATCCAGCAGATCGTCGCCGACCTGAAGCACCGCGGCATCGGCGTGCTCATCAGCGACCACAACGTCGAGCAGACGCTCGATATCGTGGACCGTGCCTACATCATGTACGATGGACGCGTTCGCGTCTCCGGCACGGTGTCGGAGCTCGTCTGGAACGATGAAGTGGCCGAGATCTATCTCGGCCCCACGCTCACGGCGCGCATGCGGCAGCGGTACACACATCCGCAGTAAGGGGCAAGGCGAATGAAAACCGGACTCTACCAGGGCACCGCTCTCAAGCAGGAGATGAAGATCAACCCTCGCCTCTACCAGGCGATGGATCTTCTCTACATGCCCCTTCTCGACCTGCAGGCGCATCTGAAGCAGGAGCTGCTGAACAATCCTTTTCTCGAGATGGTCGAGATGGACGCCGAGGACCCGGTCGAGGCGGAGCCGGAGACGGAGGAGAGCGACGAGATCGATTGGGAGGAGATCCTGCTGAACGGCTTCGAGGCGGGTGGCCGCCGTGAGGAGTACGAGGAGCGCGAGTATTACGAGCCGGTCTCCGTCGCCACCCGCGACCTCGGAGACCACCTGCACGAGCAGTTGATGCTGTTCCGCTTCTCCCCGCGCGAGCTCCTGCTCGGCGAGGAGATCATCGGCAACATCAACGACGAGGGGTATCTCGTCTTCAGCCTCGACGACATCGTTCTCTCCCTGAATCGCTTTCTCGAGGAGGAGGGCGCCGACTGGGCCAGCTCGAAGGAGGAGCGGCGGCCCTTCAGCATCGAGGACGCGGAGCGAATGCTCCGGACGATCCAGGGCTTCGATCCACCGGGCGTCGGGGCGCGTGACCTGCGCGAGTGCATCCTTCTCCAGCTGCGCGACTGCGCCATTCAGGAGCTTAACTCGCGCAACGGCGGCGGTGAGCCGATCGACGGGGAGATCGACGAGCACCTCTCCGGGAGCCTGGCGTACCGCATCGTGCGCGACTACTTCGAACAGCTCATCAACCACCGCTGGTCGGAGATCTCGAAGGAGCTCTCCATCACCCCGCGCGACGTGCAGGATGCGGCTGACGAGATCTCGAAGCTCGATCCCAAGCCCGGGCTGAAGTACGGCAACCACGACGACAACTACATCACCCCCGATCTCGTGGTGGACAAGATCGCCGGCGAATACCTCGTCTTCCTCAACGACACCAACCTTCCCCGGCTCAAGCTCTCGAAGACCTACCGGGAGATCGCGAAGGACAAGAAAAAGTTCGCCGGGGAGAACAAGGAGTTTATCTCCAACAAGCTGAACTCCGCGAACTGGATGATCCAGGCGATCGAGCAGCGTCGGCAGACGATGCTCAAGGTGATGAACTTCATCGTGGACCGGCAGCGCGAGTTCTTCGAGCGGGGCGTGCAGTACCTCAAGCCGCTCACCCTTCGAGAGGTGGCCGAGGTGATCGACATGCATGAGTCGACCGTCTCTCGCGTTACCAACGAGAAGTACGTGCAGACGCCGCGAGGCGTCTTCCCGCTCAAGTTCTTCTTCTCCTCCGGCCTCTCGACCACCTCCGGAGAGGAAGTCTCCGCGCGCGGCATCAAGGCGCAGATTCAGAAGCTGGTTTCCGACGAAGATGCCTCGCGGCCGCTGACTGATCAGGCGATCGTCAACATCCTCAAGAACGACGGGATCCAGATCGCGCGGCGCACGGTAGCGAAGTACCGTGACCAGCTGGGAATCCTCTCGGCGCGGATGCGGAAGCGGGTGTGAACGCAAGGCTGGAGGGCGATGCGGCTCTCGCTGTCGCCGCAGGAGACGCTCCGCTAGGCAGGAGGCTCCCCGCGTCCTTCCGCGTCAACTTCGCGGTGATCGTCCCGGCGTACAACGAGGTCGAGAACATTCCGGCCCTCTTCAGCGCACTTCGTCAGAGCTTCGAGCGCCACGGACTTGCGGGGGAGGTCATTCTGGTCGACGACGGCTCGACGGATGGCACCTACGCGGCTGCCCTCACGGAAGCAGCCGACTGGCAGGGAAGGGGAGGGGAGGCGGCCGCGCGGATCAAGGTGCTGCGCCATCGGCGCAACCTTGGCAAGACCGAGGCGATGGTGACAGGCGCCGACGCAGCGGAGAGCGAGTATCTCATCCTCTTCGACGCGGACCTGCAGCACTCCCCGGAGGAGTTTCCGCGCTACCTCGCCAAGCTCGCCGAAGGCTGGGACATCGTCACCGGACGCAAGATTGGAGCGTACGAAAAGCGGGGGATCAGCTCCGTGTACAACCGCCTCTCGCAGGCCCTCTTCGACGTGCCGGTGCGCGACCTCAACTCCATGAAGGCCTTCCGGCGGGAGATCCTGGACGAGATCGCCCTGCGCCACGATTGGCACCGCTTCTTCGTGGTGCTGGCGCACGCGCGAGGGTACACCGTCACCGAGATCGACATCGAGCTCTTTCCCCGCCACGCCGGGGAGGCGAAGTACTCCGGCCGGCGCCGCATCCTGGTAGGCGTCGGCGACCTGATCGTGGTGTGGTTCTACCTGAAGTTCAGCGCGAAACCGATGGAGTTCTTCGGCGGCTCGGGCCTCATCCTCATCCTCCTCGGCATTCTCGTCGGGCTGATCGCGATCCTCTTGCGGGTAGCCGAATGGATGCCGCCCTTCGGCTACCGGCCGCTGCTCACCCTGGTGCTCCTGCTCGAGACCGTGGGCTTCATGCTCTTCGGGTTCGGCTTCATCGCCGAACTGATCGCTACGCTGCGCACGGAGGTGGAGGAGCTGCGGCGCCGGACCCGAGGCCTGTAGCCGTCGCGCGCATCCGCACCATGAGCAGCGGCCGCCACCCGTATGG
>JBPCIT010000121.1:0-7315 GCA_051006015.1 Longimicrobiaceae bacterium | reverse complement strand
CAGGGCTTTCAAGGTGTTATCGACGTGTGCTAAGCTCCTGTGTGATGGGGGCATAGAGTACATCAATGCAGGAGGCGTGATCCGATGGTCTGGGGAGAGGTGTTTTCTCGGTTTCTCGAGCAGAGCCCGGTGACGGTAATGGTCGGCGTGGTGATGGAGCGGGTGCTTTCTCCGAAGAAGATCGATGCCATCTTCGCCGGGGCTGCTCGCATGCAGTACGAGCGCGAGCTGCTCTTCTCGACGGTGGTGGCGCTGATGAGCCAGGTGGTCTGCGGCGTCCAGCCCTCGGTGCGTGCCGCGTACCTGGCGAAGAAAGAGAGGATCGGCGTCTCGTTGGCAGCGCTCTACGAGAAGCTCCAGGGCGTGGAGCCGCAGGTGGGCCGGGCACTGGTGCGGCAGACGGCCGCCGAGATGGCCGGCCTCATCCGGCACCTGGGGGCCGAGTGCACGCCGCTGCTGGAAGGCTACCGGGTGAAGATCCTGGGGCGGCAATGCGCTGGCCAAGACCGAGCACCGCCTGAAGGAGACGAGGACGAGCACGGCAGGACCGCTGCCGGGCAAGTCTCTGGTGGTGCTGGAACCGGAGCTGGGCCTGCTCACCGATGTCTTCTGCTGCGAGGATGGGCATGCGCAGGAACGCTCGCTCTTGCCGCAGGTGCTGACGACGGTGGAGAGCGGGGACGTGTGGATCGCCGATCGCAACTTCTCCACCGCCGGCTTTCTCTTCGCTCTCGAGGCGAAGGGCGCCGCCTTTGTGATCCGCCGCCATGGCAAGCTGGCCTGCGAGGAGATCGGAGAGGCGCTCTTCTGTGGAGTGGTCGACGGCGGCACGCTCTACGAGCAGGCGGTGGTGGTCCGTGGCGAGGGCGCTCAGGCGTTGCCTCTGCGGCAGGTGGTGGTGCGGCTGGAGAAGCCCACGAGGAACGGAGAGAGGGAAATCCGGATTCTGACCAACCTGCCGGCCGAAGTAGCCGATGCCGCGATGGTGGCCGAGTTGTACCGAAAGCGCTGGAGAATCGAAGGGGCGTTCCACACGTTGAGCCAAACGCTGGAGAGCGAGATCAACACGCTCGGCTACCCCCCGGCGGCACTGCTGGCCTTCTGCGTGGGGCTGGTGAGTTTCAACCTCTTCGCCACGCTGAAGGCGGCGCTGCGCAGCGTGCATGGAGAAGAAGTGGTCGAAGAGCAGGTCTCGACCTACTACCTGACGAAGGAGATCGCCGGCACCTACCAGGGGATGAGAATTGCCATCCCCGCGGAGGAGTGGGCGATCTTTCATGTGCTCAGCACGGAAGAGATGGCGAACCTGCTCTGGGAATGGGCGGGCTTCATCCGGCTCTCGCGCTATCCGAAGAGCAAGCGTGGACCGAAGAAGCCGCCTCCTCCACGCGAGCACGATCCGAAGAAACCGCACGTCTCCACCGCGCGGCTGCTCGCCAACCGCCGGAGACGCTCATAGCACCTTGAAAGCCCTGCACTCACCAGTAAAGGAGCTGACATCACTACTGATCTTCAGTGATCCTGCGCTCAGCGCCGGACCGGGCGAGAACCAGTGGCCCGTCGCGGGCGGTTGCAGGGATCCGATCACTAGGTATGCACGAGGATAGCAAATGCGTAAGATATTGTACTGTAGACACTTGCCTGTCTAACGATCCGCTGCAGGAGACGCGGGGCCGTGCATGTTTTCAAGCTCCGGCGATGGTTCAAGTTCGGAGTGGTTCACGACCCCATGTATCGCCCCGCGATCCTGAGCTCCAGCGTTAGCCCCGACGGGATCGAGTTTCCGGACACCACCAGGTCCGCACACTTCATCTTCCTGCTGCTCAGCCCCGCGCCGCAGCGCGAGCAGCACCTGCGGCTTCTCGGCCAGATCAGCCGCATGGTCCACGACAACGAGCGGCTGCGCGAGGTGCTCCAGAGCCGGAACGTGGAGAGCGTGCTGGAGGGCTTCCGCACCGACAGCACCAGGGTGGAGCGAGTGTAGGGGAGGGGTCCGGACCCTCTGCCGCCGCGCGTCTCGCGATGGAGAAGGAGGCCGGCCCCGCAGGCCCTCACCCCCTCTCCCACAAGGGGAGAGGGGGAACTCTATCCTGCCAAGCCTCCGCCGCAGTGCTACGGCAGGATCTGCAGTGCTCCCCCCCCCAGGTCGGGGGAGGGGCTGGGGGAGGGGGCCCGCAGCGGGAACGAGAACGATTCTGACCGATTCGGCCTCAGTCCGGGATCCAGATCTTGTCCGCCTCCACGATGTCGGTGCGCGGCGGCAGGCTCAGCTCCTTGGGCGTTTGCGTGTAGAAGGCCAGCCCCTTGTAGCTCGTCAGGTAGCGGTGGTGCTTGGTGAGGCAGCCCCCACTCGCGTGTACCACCAGGCCGTCCGGGCTGCGCTCGAGAATCTCCCGGAAGCTCTGCACATCCACCCGCACGATGACCCCGGAGGCCTTGGTCGCCCGCGCGAGCGCTGCTGCCGCCCCTGCTGCCGCTGCTGCCATGTGAGTCGTCCTTGATGAGGGTCGCCGTCGCCGCGAGCCGCTACGAGAGCGCCTCCATCACCTTGGTGACGCTGTTCGGCTCCCGAGCGCGCGCGAGCAGCAGCTTCGAGCTGATCGTGATGCCCGGACTGTGGATGGGAATCGCCGTCATGGCGACGACGCGGTCGAGCCGGTCCAGCTCTTCGGAGGCGCGTGCCGGACTGAGGGTGGCGAAGCGCTGCGCCGCGTGCCAGCTCACGTCCCGCGCGCGGCGCAGCCCGAAGTTGCCGATGATCTCGTCGTGACGGCCTCCGACGCGGTCGAGGATCCCCATCCAGGGCGACACCCGCGTGATCATGTCCTGCACGACCTCGAGCATCTCGCCGAGCAGGGCGTTGATCTCGTCGAAGTCCTTCTTCAGCGACGGGAGAGCCGCTCCTGGAGCGGTGCGAGCGGCCGCGACGCCGAGATCGAAGTTGATGTGCGCGTTCATCCCCAGAAGGAGGTGCTGGAGGATGAGCGGCCTCCACGAGTTCGCCTTCTCGAAGGCGATGGTCCAGCTCCGCGGCGCCCGCGCCCCGCGACGGAACGCTTCCAGCGCCTCGAGATAGAGGTTGGCGAAGGTCACATCCAGCCGCTCCATGCGCGGGCCGTCCTCGAAGCGGCCGCCTTCGATCCCCTCCTTCACCGTCACCGTCACGCTGCGGTAGAGGCAGGCGAAGTAGCCGAGGCGGCTCTTCTCACGCCTGGCGCGATCGATGACCTGGTCGAGCTGCTCGATGACCTGATCGATGGTCTTGGCTGGCAGATTCGCCTCCTGTTGGCTGGATGCTGGATGATGCCAGAGCGGCTCCGCTGGCTGGCGGAGCCTCCCCAAGATTACCTCCGTCTCACAGCCGGGACCAGGGGAAGATCACCGCCTGGCGCCGCGCCGCCGGGCGAGCGCTGCGCCGAGCAGCCCGCCCAGCAGCGCACCGAGCAGCAGCGACCAGTATACCGCGATCGTCCGTCCTGACGCACCATCCATCCAGCCGACGGGGGGATACAGCGATGCTCCCAGCATCGCCAGCATGGCGAGGGAGTGGCCGATCACCGCGCCCCAGAACACCCCCCGCACCGCAGGCGAACGCTTGCGCAGCCGGTGCCCCACGCCGAGCATAAGCGCCGGAGCCAGGAACATCCCCACCAGCAGGGCGACGCCCGCTCCGCTCACTGGCGCGTCTTCGGGTAGAGCCAGAGCCAGTAGCCGCTTAGCAGCAGGAGAACGAGCGCCACCGCCGCCAGGTCGCTCAGCAGCACCCAGCCGTCCCCGAAGATCTCCCCGGAGTGCAGCTTCTCCAGGAAGACGTCGTTGCGCTCGCCGACGTGCAGCACCTGCCCGGTGTTCAGGTCCAGCGTGACCTCCATCGCGGCGCGGTTGCGGAAGCGAACCTTGACGAAGCCGTTCCTCGGCCGCACGTCCATGCGATCGATCCCCGCCGCCGCGATCTCCGGGGAGACGGCGCTCTCCGCGCGTCCGGCGAGCTGCGCCAGCGGGAGCGCACCGGTAAAGGCGCCGCTCGGCTGGTGCTCCACCTCTGGCATCAGCCCCAGCGGGCGCTTGTGGTTGAGCAGGATGCCGGTGATCGAGACGAGCAGCACGATGGCGGTGGTCAGGATCCCCAGCCAGAGGTGGCCGTGGAACATCGCCCAGGCGACGGATCTGACCCGGGTCGGGCCAGGCCGGAGGCGCGCCCTGCCGCGGTGCTCGTCCTGTATCGGCGGGCTGGCGGCTACTTCGTCGAGTTCGCTCACTCAGTCCCCTTCCATGAGCGCTGCAGCGCTGGTCCGGAGTGGCTCACAGCTGAAGCACTGCGAATGACAAGTTTAATGTTCTGCAGAACATCCAGATGGCGTTCTTCAAAATCTGCGGCCAACCCGACTCCTCATGCTGGCAGATTGTCTGTTGTCGGCGTGCCGGTTTTGCCGCTTGCCTCCCGTGCGAGAGCCCGTAGCCGTTCGGCGTCCCAGAGCTTGACGCCTCGCTCATGCGCGAAGCGGATCGCCTCGGCCGTGAACCCGCTCGGGGAGGCGATCACGCCCTGCACGCCGCGCTCGAGGACGCCGTTCAGCTCCCGCACCACATTCACCCCCACGGGAAGCTGCTGGCTCTTGCACTGCACGTAGAGCACCGACTCGACGCCGGTGGGATCGATCTTCACCGCTCGCAGATCGATGCCGCCGTCGCGGGTGGGCGCGGTCTCGACCACCGACCAGCCCAGCCGGCGGAGCAGTCCGCTCAGCTCGTGCTCGAACTCCTCTCCCGAAAGCGCGGAGAAGGCCGGATCGGCAGGCGGCAGCCGGGCGCTGCTGGCTGGCGGCGGCGCGAGCCCGAAGAGGCCGAACAGCTCATCCTGTGTGAGATGCTGCCCCAGATCGATGGATACGTCGTCCACCAGCTGGTCGAAGAGCGCCTGCTTGTTGCGCAGGCTGGCGGCGATCCGCTCCTCGATGGTCCCCTCGCAGATGTACTTGTAGACGGTGACGGGGGAGGTCTGCCCGAGCCGGTGCGCCCGGTCCTCGGCCTGCCGCTCGCTCGCGGGGTTCCACCAGCGGTCGAAGTGGAAGACATAGGAAGCCTCCTGGAGGTTCAGCCCCTGTCCGCCCGCCGCGAGCGAGAGGATCAGCGCCCGGCTCTCCGGCCGCTGCTTGAAGGCGGTGATGGCGCGGTCGCGCGCGATAGGCGAGAGGTCGCCGGTGTAGGCGAGGGGCTGAAAGCGGGCCAGCCGCCGCGCCAGCGCGCGCACCCCGTAGCGCTCATCTGCGTACTGCGAGAAGATCAGCGCCTTGTGGCCCTCGTCGGCCAGCGTGTCGAGCCGCTCCTCGATGTCTGCGAGCTTGGCCGATTCGCCGGATCGCGGGCAGAAGTTGCAGAGCTGCTTGAGGCGCATGATCAGCTCGAAGACGTGCGTGACGCGCGCGGCGCGGCCGAGGTCCTGCAGCCAGACGACCCCCTCGCGCTCGGCACGCTGGTAGCTCTCCCACTGCGAGGAGCCGAGCTGCAACGGGATCTCGACCACGCTCTTGGGCGGCAGCTGCGGCAGCACGTCGCTCTTCTTGCGCCGCAGCTGCAGGCCGGCGTGCAGAGCGGTCAGCTCCCGACCCGGCAGCAGGCGCGGCAGGCTCTGCTCTTCCTGCCAGGGGGTGAGGAACTCGCAGATCGAGGCCAGCTCCTCGACGCGGTTCTCGAGCGGGGTGCCCGTCAGCGCCCAGGCGCGCCGCCGGGGGAGCCGCTTGCAGACCCGGCTGACCTCGGCCTCGCGGTTCTTGATCTTCTGTGCCTCGTCGAGCAGCACCAGGTCCCACACCCTGCGCCGTGGCGGGGAGCGTGGGTTCTCGGTGAAGTCGGCGCGCAGCGTCTCGAAGCTGGTGAGGTAGAGGTGCGCGGGCGTCTGCCACTGCCAGGCGCGCTCGTGCGGCGGTCCGCGCACGGTGCTGATGCGCAGCTCGGGCGCCCACTCGCGCAGCGCCCGCTGCCACTGGATGACCAGCCCCGCCGGCACGACGAGGAGCGCCGCCTCGACGCGCCGCAGGTGGATCAGGATGCGCAGCGCCGCCGCCGCCTGCACCGTCTTACCCAGCCCCATGTCGTCCGCCAGCAGCAGCACCTCGCGCTCGACCAGCGCGCGGATCCCGTCGCGCTGGTAGGGGAAGAAGTCGCCGGGCCAGTCGATGACCGCCTGCCGGTCCAGGTAGCCCTCGAGCGGCGGCTGCAGCAGGCGCAGCAGCCGCTTCGCCAGCGGGGGCTCGAACGCCTCCGGGGGGAAGGCACCCGCGTGCTGCCGGGGAGGCACCCGCCGCGCGGCACTGCGCTGGTGGGGAAAGGGCTGCAGCAACCCCATCAGCGCCGCAGCCAGGTCCACGCTGCCGCCGGGGCGGAGCCGACCGGAGGCGAAGGGGAGGCTCGCGGCTTCCACGCGCGCGACCGGCACCCTTACCCTGGCGGCGCGGCCAGGTGCGGGCGTTGCCAGCGAGGCGCCCATCGCCTTCCCCAGCCGCGGCGGCCTCAGCGGCAGGAAGCGCGGCGCGCCGCCCGGAAGCGGCGGCGCGTCGAGGCCGAACAGGCCGCGCCGCTCAGAAGGTGGCCGTTCCGTCCACCAGCCGTTCATCGCCCTCGTCCTCGTCGAGCCGGTACACCTCGCGCAGCCCCATCGCCGCCCGCTCGAACGGCTCGAGCAGCAGTCCGCGCGCCGCCAGGTGCGCCACGATCCGGTACGCGGGCGACTCCTCGGGCGGGCGGCCGCTGATCCAGAAGACCTGCACCGGCCGCTCCTCGGCCAGCACCTCGCGCTCCTCCGCCGCCGCCTGCCCCACCAGCGCGGCCTCCTCCGCCAGCCGCGCGACCGGTACGGAGAGCTGCAGCTCCTCGGTGAACAGCTCCGCGTCCACCTCCTCGGCCAGGCAGAGCAGCACGCCGGGCACCCGCGGGCAGATCTGGAAGAGCGAGGCCGCCAGCCGGCGCACCGCGTGGCGGCGCAGGTCGGCCCCGCGCCAGAGGAAGCGCTGCGGCAGATCGATGCGGTTGTAGCTGAACTCGAGCGGCTCGCTGCGCGCGTTCACCAGGAAGAGCGCGCCGAGGTAGGCGTTCTCCTCCGCGAGCGGCAGGAAGTGCAGGAACCCGGCGGCGCCCAGGCTCTCCTGCTCTTCGGTGTCGCGGAAGGGAATGGGCATGGGTCAGGACGTTGTGCAGCCGGCAGAGCGTTCCCTCCCCCGGCCCCTCAGGCCCTCACCCCCCAACCTCCTCTCCCAATTCTGGGAGAGGGGGAGAACAACCGGTGGTTTCAACCTCTCCCCCAGAATTGGGGGAGAGG
>JBPCIT010000120.1:0-19743 GCA_051006015.1 Longimicrobiaceae bacterium | reverse complement strand
CCGCCGCACCGGGATTCCCTTGCGCTCGGCCTCGCGCGTCCAGATCTCGGCCAGATTTCCGCCCCCCTCGAGGATCAGCCAGGCCAGGTCCGGCAGAGTGTGGAGGAGGCCGTGGACGGCGCGGCGGAGGCGGGTGGCGGTGCCGAAGTTCTGCGAGCGGTACCAGAGGAGCCGGCCCTCGGAGCCGAAGAGGGCGAGGCCCGTCCGCAGGCCGAGGTCCACGGCAAGCAGGGAACTCATCTGGCCGGAGCGCGCAAATCGCCTGCCCTGTGCTGCCGCTGCCGCCGCGCGGGTGCCGGGCGCGTGGGCTACGCGGGCGGGGCCTCGATGTGCGGAACCGCCAGCTTGTAGCGCTGGCGCAGGATCTCGAAGTGGTGCTCGACGTGTCCGGCGAGGATGAAGACCAGCGCGCGGGCGCTGACCTCGGCTCCGTTGGCCGTGCCCCGGCGGGTCAACGCCTCCGGTGGGATCGCCTCGATCATCCGCAGCGTGGCGGCACGCACACTCTCGAACTCGGTGAGCAGGGCGCGCACCGGGCGCGCGTCGAAGCCCGCGGCCTCGACGTAGGCGTTCTCGTCGAAGCCGCTCAGCGGCGTCGGATCGCCCCGGCTGATGCGGAGGAGCCGATAGGAGAGGATGCGCTCGGTGTCCGCGAGATGACCCAGCACCTCCTTGATGCTCCACTTGCCGGGCGCATAGCGGTGGTGGGCCTCGGCATCCGTCATGCCGGTGCAGGTGGCGCGCAGCACCGGCGCCTGACGCTTCAGCAGCCCGAGCGGATCGCGCTCGCGCGCCAGGGCCACGTAGCCGGCGTAGAAGGGGGCGTATTCATCGGCCTCCGGGGAAGGAATGCGCTCGGGTTTCATGGGCGGCTCAGCTCTGCTGCGAGTGATCTCTCTCCTGGTGGCGCCTCAGAGCCACCGCCGACGCCGGAAGAACGTCACCAGCGCTATCCCCAGTAGCACCATCATCGTCAGGGCGCCGAAGTAGCCCCAGCGCCACTCGAGCTCGGGCATGAAGACGAAGTTCATCCCATAGATGCCCGCAACCAGCGCCATGGACATCAGGATGATGGACCAGCCGGTGAGCATCCGCATCGTCTGGTTGAGCTGGTGCGAGGCGACCGAGAGATGCGCCTCGCGCGAAGCGGAGAGCACCTCGCGGAGCGCGTCGATCTCCTCCATCACCCGCAGGGTGTGGTCGTGCACGTCCTGGAAGTAGAGGAGCATCTCCGGGCGCAGGAAGGGCAGCTCGCGGCGCAGTAGCAGGCTGACCACGTCGCGCTCGGGTCCCACCACCCGGCGGAAGTGCACCAGCTCGCGCCGCACCTGGAAGATCTGCTCCATGCCGCCGGACGCATTCTCCTGGAAGACCGCGCTCTCGATCCGCTCCGTCCGTTCGGCGAAGTGGTCGAGCACCCCGAAGTAGTCGTCCACGATGGCGTCGAGCAGAGCGTGGGCGAGCGCGCCGACATCGGTGAAGTGGTCGGGCCGAGCGCGCCAGCGGGCGATGATCTCCGTGACCTCACGGATCGTCTCGTCGCGCACCGTGACGATGAAGTGCTCACCGAGGAAGAGGTGGATCTCGTTCAGCGCCACCCGGTCGCGCTCCGGATTGATGCGCGCGGCGTAGAAGACGATGAAGAGATAGCCGGGAAAGCGGTCCAGCTTCGGCCGCTGCCGGCCACGTATGCAATCCTCGACCGCCAGGGGGTGAAAGCCGAGCTGGTCGCGCAGGAACACGGTTTCGGTCTCGCCGGGCCGGGTAATGTCGATCCAGACGGGAGAGGGGCCGGCGGGGGTTGGCTTCTCCGCATCCGGCATGGTGATGCGCTGCACCTGCGCCACCGCCTGCTCCAGCGGGATGGCGTGTACCCCGGTGGGGAGGGCCGCGTAGGCGTGGATGCCCTCGCGGGCGTCGCGCGTGCTCATCGGCTCACTGCGGCCAGGCCTCCACCCGGCCGGCGATCTCCGCCCGGGGGAAGAGGTCGGGGTGGAGCAGCGCCGCCAGCGCCTCGATCCCCTCGACCACCCGCGGCCCCGAGCGGCTGAAGTAGGCGCCGTGGCCGATCCAGGCGCCGCCGCCGCGGATCGCGCGGCCGGCGATCTCCTCGAGACGTGCGCGGTGGCGGTCGGCGTCCGCACGCGCCTGCCGCAGGTCGTAGCCGCAGGGGAGCAGCAGGAGGTGGTCCGGATCCAGATCCATCAGCCGTGTCCACTCCGTCTGCAGCGAGGGTGCGCCCGCGCTGCCGAGCAGGTTCACCCCTCCGGCGTGACCGATCATCTCCGGCACCCAGTGGCCCGGCGCGAAGGGGGGGTCCAGCCACTCGAGCGCGAGCACCTGCGGCCGCTCCACCCCTCGCACCCGCTCGCGCACCCGCTCGACGCGCTCGCGCAGGCACTGCACGGCCGCCTCGCCGCGTGGGGAGATGCCGGCCGCGTCCGCCACCTGCTGCATGGTGACGAAGATCTCCTCCAGCGTGTGTGCATCCAGGGAGAGCACCTGCGGCGGGTCGGGCAGCGCCGCCACCGCCTGCTCGACGGAGCCGGTGGGCACCGCGCACACCTCACACACCGCCTGCGTCAGGATCAGGTCAGGGCGCAGCGCCCGCAGCCGCTCGACGTCCACCTCGTAGACGCTGCCGTACTCCTGCATGCAGCGCCGCACCTCGCGGTCGATCTCCGCGCTCTCGAGCCCGGTGGGATCGAAGCGCGAGCGGCTGACCCGCGGCAGCCTCAGCGCCTCGGGCGGGTAGTCGCACTCGTGCGAGATGCCGACGAGCCGCTCCTCGAGCCCGAGCGCATAGACGATCTCCGTGGCGCTCGAGAGCATCGAAACAATCCTCAAGGCTCCTCCTCCTGCGGTTCGGTTCGTCACGCCTGGCGGGAGAGCGACTCCCGGGGCGAGCGGCTGTAAACTAAGCGGTCCCGCCTGGGGGGGCGCAATAGGCGCTTGTCCGCGCGCGGGTGGCGCCATAGCTTGTCTGCTGACGATGACCGAACCTGAGCCGGAGGCCATTGCCTTGCACATCATCCGTGAGCCGCGCATCACCCTTCTCGCCCGCCAGCAGTTCCTCTCCCCCGAGCACATCCAGTGGGAGAGCGACAGCGACGTTCCCGCGCAGGCGACAGCGGAGTTCGCGGGACGGTTGTGCTTCGACCGTGAGACACAGGTCCTGACGCGGAGTGGGTGGCGGTTCTTCCACGATCTGGACAGCTCCGAGGAAGTGCTTACCAAGAACCCGCTCTCCGGTGAGGCGGAGTTCCAGCGCCCGCTCGCTTTTCACCGCTATCCGTATCAGGGTCATCTCTACTCGGCCGAAGGCAGGGACATCTCTTTCGCCGTAACCCCGGAGCATCGGCAATGGGGACGCTTCCAGCGATACACAGGAGAGCTGAAAGCGTATTGCTTCATCCGCACGGACCAGATCGGCACGCGGGTGTTCGCCATCGATGGCGCTGCGGATGGCTGGTCGGGCAGCTTCCCGGAGGCGGTCGAACTGGCGGAGATCAGTTACTCGCAACGCCTCTCCAATGGCGCCGGAACGTACGGCACGCGCACTACGGCCCTGGCCGCACATGCCGTGACGGGTCGCGAGCGGATTTCGGCGCTCGCGAAGCTCTGCGCCTTCTACGCTGCCGAAGGCTCGCTCTCTCGCCAGAAGGGAACCGGCCAGGGCATCGTGATCTATGGCGATCATATCGCATCGGTGGTGGCGCTGTGCCGCACACTGGAGCTGCCGCACAGCATCTGGACCGATCCGCGCAACGGCGTTCACCGGATCGGCATTGGTGGGGGCATTCAGTGGCGGTCGTTTTTCGAGGAGGAGTGTGGACACGGCTCCCCCAACAAGAGGCTGCCACCCTGGAGCCTGGATCTTCCCAGGGAAGAGCTGCAGGAGATCTGGTCCATCTTGGTGCGTACGGACGGGCACGTGTATGAGAACGGCCGCGAAGTGCTGTGCACGACCTCGGAGGTGCTTGCAGGGCAATGTCAGGAGATCCTCTGCAAGCTGGGGTTCAAGTCCAGTGTGAGGAGGCAGAAGCTCTCGCAGGGAACCAACTTCCCGGTTTACGTTGTATCCCGAAAGTCTCCCAAACCCGTCCTGCTCAACCACCGCGTTCCGCTCCGGCAGGTGTGGTACGAGGGAGAGGTTTTCTGTCTCACGGTGCCGAACGGCACGCTTTTCGTGCGGCGGAACGGCAAGCCGCACTTCTCCGGCAACTGCTATCTCTCCTTCGGTGCGGACGCCGGCCTCGAGGGCGGCCATCGGACGATCGCCGGGCGCACTACCAACGCCGCCTATCTGGAGAACATCCTCAGGACCAAGCACGGCAGCGTGCTCGAGCACGCGGTGTGGACCTTCCTCTTCGAGGGGATCAGCCGCGCCCTCACCCACGAGCTGGTCAGGCACAGGGCCGGAATGGGATTCTCCCAGCTGAGCCAGAGGTACGTAGACGAGTCCGACATCGCCTTCGTGCTCCCTCCCGAGCTGCCGGAGGAGGGCCGGGCCTTTACGGTGTGGCGGCAGGCGTGCGAGAGCACCCTGCAGGCGTACCGCGAGCTGCTGGCGGCGATGACGGAGCAGATCGGCGAGGAGGGACCGGCCACGATGCGCAGGAAGCGCGCGCGGCAGGCGGCGCGCGCGGTGCTCCCCAACTGCGCGGAGACCAAGATCGTGGTGACCGGCAACGCCCGCGCCTGGCGGCACTTCACCGAGCTGCGCGGCAGCGCCTCGGCCGACGTCGAGATCCGCCGCCTCGCGGTAGCGGTGCTGCGGGCGCTGCAGCAGGAAGCGCCTAACATTTTCGGGGATATGCAGATCCTCCCGCAGCCCGATGGCACCGAGATCGTCGAGACGCCGTACAGCAAAGTGTAGCTTCGGTCAGCCGTTTGGGCGCGACATCCGCGTCCACTGCGTACGGTGTATCATGCAGGGTGCTACGTAAGGCTGCGTATGGGCTGCTCTCCCGCCGCGGGTTATCCTGCGATTACGTAGGCCCGGCACTCCGCCGCGCCTCGAGACCGGAGCCGATCCGCCGGACCACAATGACAACCGCGACATCTTCCCTTCCCACCTTTCCGCTGGTCGGACGCGCCTCCGAGTTGCAGGCGCTGAATGCGCTGCTCGACAACGCGGAGGCGAAACGCGGCCGGATGGTGTTGCTCGCCGGTGAGACCGGGATCGGAAAGACGCGCCTCTCCAGAGCAGTGTCGGATGAGGCGGCGCGCCGGGGGTGGAGCGTTGCCGCGGGTCGCGCCTACCCGGTGGAGACGGGCGTTCCCTACGCGCCCTTCTCGGATGCGATGCTCCCGCTGCTGAGCAGGCTCACCCCCGAAGCGCTCACCGTGCTGACGCGTGGGGGCGACGCCGAGCTGGCCTACCTCTTCCCCGCACTGCGCCCCGCGAGCGCGCAGACCCGCCTCACCACGGCGGATCCCTCCGAGCTGAAGACCCGGCTCCTCTGGAACTTCACCCAGCTTCTCAGCCGCTTCGCCGCCAAGCAGCCGCTGCTGATCCTGCTCGAGGATCTGCACTGGGCCGACGCCTCCTCCCTCGAGCTGCTCCACTTCGTCGCCCGGCAGATCTCGGGGGACCGCATCGCGCTGCTCTGCAGCTACAACGAGGCTTACCGCGAGCAGAATCCCACGCTGCTCGCCACCGAGCAGTCGCTCGCCTCACTGCAGGCGGCCGACGTGCTGCGGCTCGAGCCGCTCTCGCACCACGACGCGGAGGAGCTGATCCGCCAGCTCTTCAACGTGGATGACGCGGTGACGCGCGAGTTCACCGCGCTCCTCTACGGCTGGACACGCGGCAACCCCTTCTTCCTCGAGGAGACCCTGAAGTCGCTGGTGCACGCGGGGCGTCTCTACCGGCAGGAGGGGAGCTGGCTGGGGTGGGAGGTCGAGGAGCTGCATCTGCCACGCTCGGTGCGTGACGCGGTGCGGCGCCGCTTCGACCGGCTGACGCCGGAGGCGCGCGCGGTCGCGGATCTGCACGCGGTGCTCGGCACCAGCGCCAGCTACGAGCTGCTGCGCTCGGTGAGCCCGCTCGCCGAGCCCGAACTGGTCGCCGCGCTCGACGAGCTGCGCCGCGAGCACATCCTCGACGAGCGGCTGGAGGAGGACCAGGTCGTCTACGACTTCCGCCACCCGCTGCTGCGCGAGACGTTGTACGGAGAGCTGGGGCTGGCGCGGGCGCGGCTGCTGCACGGTACCCTCGCACAGGCGCTGGAGGCGCACTACGGCGCGAGGACCGAGGAGCATGTGGACGAACTCGCCTTCCACTTTGCCCGCGCCGGTGCCCGCCACCTGGCCGGAAAAGCCGTGCACTACCTCTCCGCCGCCGGCCGCCGCGCGCTGGAGCGCTACGCCTACCGTGAGGCCGCCGACTACCTGGGCGCCGCTCTCGAGCGCGCTGACGAGGCGCCAACCTCCGTGGCGGGCGCCGTGGAAGGGCAGCTCGTCGAGGATCTGGCGCGCGCCCGGCAGCGGCTGGGCGAGTACGACGCCGCCATCGCGCTCTGGGAGCGCGCCCGCGCCGCCGCCGAGGAGCAGGGCGACGTGGCGCGGCTCGCCGCCATCCACTTCCGGCTCGGGCTCGCTCACGATTGGGCCGAGCGGAACCAGGAGGCGCTCGCCCACTACGAGGCCGGCCTCGCGGCCGCCGCGGAGGCGGGTGACGAGATGATCCGCGCCCGCGTGAAGCTGAAGAAGGCAGAGTGCCTGCAGGAGCTCGGCCACCCTGCCGAGGCACAGCGCGAGATCGAGAGCGCGCTGGAGATCGCCGAGGGGCTGGGAGACACGCGGCTGCTGGCGAACGTCCACCGCGCCCTCCTCCTCCTCCACACCTGGATGGGGCCGCCCGAGGTGGCGCGCGAGCATGGCGAGAAAGCGCTCGCGCTCGCGGAGCAGATCGGAGACGGTAGTCTCGCCTGTGCGCTGCACTGGGGGATGGCGGTGCTGGCGGGGCTGACCGGCGCGGGCGAGATCACCGCGCGGCACCTCGCCGAGTGCGAGCGGCTCGTCGAGGAGCTGCGGCTGCCGCTGCACCGCATCTGGATCGGGGAGGTGGCGATCGAGTACGCCTCCGCCACCGGCGACTGGGACGCGGGAATCGCGCTGGGCGAGCGGTACATCGCGCTGTCGCGCGCCTTCAACCAGCGCTCTCTCCTGCCGCGGCTGCTCGTCTGGACCGCGTTGATCTACTTCGGGCGGGGGGATCTGCAGCGGGGCAAACGCTATGTGGACGAGGCGTGGGAGCTCTCGGGCGCTGCCGGCGGGGACGACCACCTGCTCGACGTACACACCGCCATCCCCGCGCACACCGGGCTGGCCGGCTACTATCTGGCCGCCGGAGAGTTCGAGAAAGCCATCGAGGTGGGGGAGGCGGGGCTGGCGATCGCCGACCGCAGCGGCTACACCGTCTGGTCGATCCACCGCCTGCTCCCGATCATCGCGGAGTCCGCGCTCTGGCTGCGCGACCTCGACCGTGCCCGGCAGATCCGGGAGCGGGTGCAACGGGACTCCGAGCGGCTCGGGCACCGGCTCGGCCTGGCGTGGGTGGATGCCTGTGATGCGCTGGTCGTCTGGCTGAGCGGCGAGCCGGAGCGTGCCATCGAGCTGCTGCGGCGAGGCGCCGAGCAGCTCGAGGCGATCCCCCTCGTGTGGGACGCGGCGCGGCTGCGGCGCCACCTGGCCGGGCGGCTGCGCGACCTCGGCGACCGCGAGGGCGCTCTCGAGGAGCTGCGGCGGGTGCACGAGGTCTTCGCCGAGCTGGGCGCCGAGGGCGAGCTGAGCAAGACCCGCGAGCAGATCCGCGAGCTGGGTGCTCGCCCCCCCGCCCGCGAGGCCACCACCGGCGCGGCCGGCCTGACGGCGCGCGAGGTCGAGATCGTGCGGCTGATCGCCGAGCACAAGTCCAACAAGGCGATCGGGCAGGCGCTCGAGATCTCCAGCCGCACCGTCAGCACCCACCTCTCGAACATCTTCCGCAAGCTGAACGTCTCCTCCCGCGCGGAGCTGGCGGAGCTGGCGCGCAAGACGGTGTGGCCCGGGGTGTCGTGACCCGCGGCGAGCTGCCCGGCTACGTCCTCTCCGCCATGCAGATCCCCTCCCCCTCCGGCAGCGCCATCGCGCGGCAGGCGCCGGACAGATAGCGATCCCGCAAGGTCTCCGAGCCTGCCAACTCGCGCAGCGTGAGGCCGCTCGCCGCTAGATAGTCCGGTAGCTCCTCCCGGGCGATCCCCCACCGGAAGGGCTCCCGCTGCAGACGCAGCCAGAGACCCACGCCCCGACTGGCGGCGCGGAAGCCGGGCCGCCCATCCGGCTGCCGCTCCATAAAGGTGAAGGCGAAGCGGCTCCCCGGCCCCCCGCACTGACATACACTGCCGAAGAGCCTCTCCACCTCGTCGGGGGTCAGGTACATCAACAGCCCCTCCGCGATGAACAGCGTGCGTTCCGCCGGATCGAAGTCCGGGCAGCCGGCGAGGCACGCCTCCAGCATCTGCCGGGAGAGATCCGCGGGAAGGAAGTGCAGCTTCTTCCCCGGCAGCTCCCACCGCCCCTCCAGCGCTCTGCGCTTCACCCGTTGAGTCGCGGGCTGGTCGATCTCGCAGAAGAGCACCTCCGGGAACTCCAGGTGGAGAGCCAGCGCCAGCGCATCGAATCCCGCGCCGAGCACCACCACCTGCCGACACCCCTCACGGATGCTCCTGCGCGCGACATCCTCGAGGTAGCGCTTGCGGAGCACGTAGTGCAGGGTGATGCCGGGGAGGGCGAGCCGCTCCAGCAGCCGTGCGGCGGAGCGGAACCACCGCCGATCCAGCGCACGCACCAGCTGCCGGCCGTGCGGGGAGGCCGCCTCGATGCACCAGGCGCTCGCCTCCGCCGACAGCGGCGAAACGAGCTGTGCCAGCCCCGGCTCGCGGGAGACCAGCGCCACCCCCCGCGCGACCAGACCCGCGGTGGCGCTCGGCTGCTGGAGCTTCATTCGGCCCCTCGCTCGAAAAGTGCGCGGTAGTGGCGATACCACTCGCTCTGGAAGCGCTCCTCGGGGTCGCACTTGCGCTTGAGGCGCAGGAACTCGGCGAATTGCGGATAGCAGGCCTCCACCTGTGCGCGGGTGGCGTAGCGATGATAGGTCAGGTAGAAGCTGCCGCCGCGGCGGATCGCCAGGTCGATCAGGCGGCGGAAGGCCGCGGCCGCGTGCGCCACACCCGCCGGGGTGTGCGTGACGTGCAGGTTGAAGACGATGCAGGCGAAGGGTTCCCGCGCCCAGGCGAGGAAGCTCTCCTCATCCCGCTCGATCAGCCGGACGGTGCCGTAGATGAGATTCACGCCGGTGCGGCGGAAGTCCTCGCGCGCCTCCTCGAGGAAGCCGGTCAGCGCAGAGCGCGGGACGTACAGCTCGGTGATCATCTCGCTCCCCCGCTCCCGGCAGCCGAGCCGCGCATCCAGCTCCCGATGATAGTCGTCGAGGTATACGCTGAGCTGGTGGGTGTCTGACCAGTAGAGCTGTCCCGAGGTCGCAAGATAGTGGGCCGCGTAGCGCGCGTACGCCTCCCGCTTGTCGGCGTGAGCCAGGCAGAGCAGGTCGCGCCACTCATCGGCTGAGAGCTCCCGCTGTGCCGGAGGCATCGGCGTGTCGGCATCCACCGGAGCGTAGGTCGAGAAGATCCCCTCGCGCAGGAACCCTCCGGAGCGCTCGTCGGTGACGAACTGGAAGTCACCGTAGAGGTGCCCTGCGGCGATGCGCTGCTCGAAGGCGGGGACCAGCTCGGTGCTGCGGATCACCTGGACCTGCCGGCGGAGCTTGCGGCGCGGCGTCAGCCGCAGCTTCACCGAGGTGATGATCCCGAAGAGCCCGTAACCGCCGATCGCCAGGCGGAAGAGTTCCGGATTCTCCTCGCGGCTGCAGCTGCGCGGGGTCCCCTCCGTGTCTACCAGCACAAAGGACTCGACGTCGCCGATCATCGGCCGCATCCGCAGCCCGCGGCCGTGGATGTTGGCGGCCAGCGAGCCGCCGAGGCTGAAGCGGTCGGCGCCCGTCTGCTTCTGCGCGATTCCCCACTGCCGATCCCGCCCCTCCTGCGCGGCGAGCAGATAGCGGATGAGCGCCGGCCACTGGATTCCGGCCTCGACCTCGATCGTGCCACGCTCCTGATCGAGGTCGAGTACCCGGTCGAGCCGTCGTGTATCCACCAGCAGCGCGCCGTGGGCGAACTGCTGGCCGCCCATGGCGTGCCGTCCCCCGGCCACGCAGATCGCCTTTCGCTGCCGCCTTGCCCGGCGGACGATCCGCGCCACCGCCTCCACCGACTCCGGATAGAGAATGCGTTCGACCGTGGTGGCGTTGAGCTGCGAGTGGATGTCGTTGACGCGCGGAGATCGCCGTCGCGTGCGGGTCGCGCCCGCCGCGGTGCCTGAACCGAAGTTGCCGAGCGAGGGTGTGGGCGCAGCCGGCTGCAGGGCAGATGACGTCCGTGGTGCCATGTTCCTCCTCCAGGGTGTGAGTTGTGTCACCGAGGAGGATACCGGTCGGCGGGAGGAAGCCGTATACGTCGGCTGACGTAGGTGCCGGCCAGAAGCGCTGTATGGGCGTGATGGGCGTGAGCTGCCCGGGATCCGCATCATTCCGGGTCGGGAGGGGGTGCAGCCGGGTTGCGGACCCGCTGATGCCGCGTTCCTGATGCCTCACGATACGTCATCCGCATCTATCGGCTACGTAATGCCGCGTATGCAGATCTCTCCTGGCAAGTGGTAGCTTTTTTCCACACCCCCGGCAGAGCAGCGGCACCGGAGCGCGCTCCGCCCCACACGCGAACCTTCCCAAGAGTTATCCCGGCCATGCCCGTATCCCATATTCAGGCCCGCGAGATCACCGAGCGGCTCAGCCGCGGCCATTCCATCGAGGAGCTGACCGAGCGGCTAGCGCCCCATGTCACCGACGTGCGCCGCCTCCCTCCCCGCGTGCCCGCACCGCGCGAGTGGAGCTCGGAGGCGCACCACGAGCGCGTAGCCTTCCTCGCCGAGCGCGGCACCCGCATCCGACACCTCGCCGGACTGGCTCCCGCGGCCGATCCCGCGACGCTGCGCGGCAGCATCGAGAACTTCATCGGGATGACGCAGATCCCCACCGGGCTGATCGGGCCGCTGCGCATCAACGGGCTGCACGCGCATGGCGACTTCTACGTGCCGCTGGCGACCTCCGAGGGGACGCTGGTGGCGAGCTACGACCGCGGCGCGAATCTGATCACCGCCGCAGGAGGCGCCGCCTGCCTCACCACCACGGAGCAGGTGCAGCGCGCTCCCGCCTTCGTCTTCGGCACCATCGCCGAGGCGGCGCGCTTCGCCGCCTGGGCGGCGGGGGAGTTCGAGCACTTCCAGACCGCGGCCGCCGGGCAGACGCGGCACGGGCGGCTGGTCGACATGATGACGCACATCGAGGCGAACCACGTCTACCTGATCTTCGCCTTCCACACCGCGGACGCCGCGGGGCAGAACATGGTCACCTTCTGCACCGCCGCGATCTGCGAGGAGATCCTCAGCCGCACCCCCGTGCAGCCGCGCTACTGGTTCCTCGAGTCCAACATGTCGGGGGACAAGAAGGCGACCGCCCTCGGCTTCCTGCAGACCCGCGGCCGCAACGTCACCGCCGAGGTTACGCTGCCGCGCGCGCTGGTCGAGGAGCGGCTGCACACGACGCCGGAGCGGATGAGCGACTACTGGCGCATCAGCTTCGTCGGCGGGGTGCAGAGCGGCTCGATCGGGGTGAACGGACATATCGCCAACGGCATTGCCGCGCTCTTCCTGGCCTGCGGGCAGGACGTAGCGTGCGTGAGCGAGGCGACCGTGGGGGTGACGCGCATGGAGGTGACGGAGGAGGGAGACCTCTACTGCGGCATCAGCCTGCCGAGCCTGATCGTGGGCACCGTCGGCGGTGGCACCCACCTGCCCACCGCGCGCGAGTGCCTGAGCATCCTGCACTGCGAGGGAGAGGGCGGCGGAGCGCGGCTGGCGGAGATCTGCACCGCCCTGGCGCTCGCTGGCGAGCTTTCCATCGTGGGGGCGCTCTGCTCCGGCGACTTCGCCCGCGCGCATGGGGAGCTGGGACGCAGCGGTGCGAACGGGGGGTCCCGGTGATCACGGTCCTGCGCCGCGCCGCGCCCGCGCCGTTCGCGAGCCGCTTCTGGACGTACCAGCGCGAGCGCTTCCCCCTGGCGGCGTATCTGCCGCTGATCGTGGTTGCCACCCTCTGCGGCGCCATCTACTCCCGCCACGCGCGCGGCGCCGCGGGCATGCCGGAGCTCGCGGTGCTGGGGATCGGGATCGCGACAGTGCTCGTCTTCTTCTTCGTGCTGCGGGTGCTGGACGAGCACAAGGACGCCGGGATCGACCGACGCTATCGCCCCGAGCTGCCGGTGCCGCGGGGGCTGATCACGCTCGGGGAGCTGCGGGCTATCGGCGGAACCCTGCTCGCGCTGGTGCTGCTGGGCAACGCGCTGCTCGCCCCGCCGCTGCTCTGGATATGTCTGGCCATCGCCGGGTGGGCGGCGCTGATGACGCGCGAGTTCTTCGTGCCGACCTGGCTGCGCGCGCGTCCGGGGCTCTACCTGCTCAGCCACATGGTCGTCATGCCGCTGATCTTCGGCTACGTGACGGCGCTGGACTGGCTGGCAGCCGGCGCCGCACCCTCTCCGTACCTCGCGGCCTTTCTCGCCGTCGCCTTCTGCAACGGGCTGCTGATCGAGGTCGGCCGGAAGATCCGCGCCCCCGCCGAGGAGCGGGAGGGGGTGGAGAGCTACAGCCGCGCCTGGGGAAGGGGCACCGCCACGGTCGTCTGGCTGGCGGCGCTGCTGGGCGCGGCCGCGTCGGCCTGGCTGGCCGCACTCGGCACCGGTTCCGCCACACTTGCCGGCGCGCTGCTGCTGGTACTCCTGCCGGTGGCTGCACTTCCCGCGCTGCGTTTCCTGCGCGGCGCCACACCTGCCTCGGCAGCACACCTCGAGCTGGCGAGCGGCCTGTGGACGCTCGCCGTCTACCTGCTGCTGGGCGCTGCACCCCTGTTCACATCATAACGCGGGGGTATGACCATGATTCTCGTTGATTCCTGGATATATCGTCCCGATTCGCAGCCTCTCCCCTCGGCCGCGGAGCTGGGAGGAAAAGCAAGCAATCTCCTGCGATTGAGGGAGCTGGAAGTCGAGGTGCCCGCCTGGATCGCCATCCGCGCCGAGGCGTTCGACCGCCTGGTGCTGCCGGAGCGCCCCTGGCCGCGCACACCGGAGGAAGCGGTCGCCCTCCAGGAGGAGGTGCGCATGCTCGACCTCCCCGAGGAGTTCCGCGCGGAGCTGTCGGAGGCGCTGGAGGAGGCGGGACTGCGTGGGAAGCTGCTGGCGGTCCGCTCCTCCGCCGCGCAGGAGGATGGCGCGTCCGCCTCCTTCGCCGGGCAGTTCGACTCCGTTCTCGGCGTTCGCGTGGGTGAGGACGGCGCGGCGCTCTGGGATGCGGTGCGCCAGGTCTGGGCTTCGGCGTTCAGCGCGCGTGCCGCAATCTACTCGCAGCAGCACCTCGATGCGCAGGAGCAGGAGGGGGTGCGGATGGCGGTGATCCTCCAGGAGATGGTGGACGCCGCTGTCTCCGGCGTCGCCTTCTCCGCCGATCCGGTGAGCGGCTCGCGCGAGGTGGCGGTGGTGAGCGCCGTCTACGGACTCGGTGAGGGACTGGTCGGCGGCGAGCTGAACGCCGACAGCTATCGCATCCCCTTCACGGGTGATGCGTCCGGGAGCGTACAGCGCGAGATCGTCTGGAAGGAACACGCCTACCGGCTGCTGCCGGAGGGCGGCACGGCGCTGGTGGGCGTTCCGGTGCCCCTCTGGGACCTGCCTGCCCTCACCGACGAGGAGGCGACGCGGATCGCCGACGCAGCACGCCGGCTGGCCGACGCGCTCGGGGCGCCGCAGGACCTCGAGTGGGCGCTGGAAGCCGTAGGCCCGGCAGGCCCCCTCCCCCGGCCCCTCCCCCGAACTCGGGGGAGGGGAGAGTTCTCCGGTGCACGCAGTGTAGCGCCACAGCACGTAGTTCCAACCCTTTCCCCCGGAATCGGGGGAGAGGTGGCGAGCCCCAGCGAGCCGGAGAGGGGGCGCTCCAGCGGCGCCTCCCCGGGTTTCGGCGAGTATCATCCCCCGCGGCGCCTGCTGATCCTGCAGGCTCGTCCCATCACCACCCTGTCGCCGGAGGCGCGGCCGAATGCTGCGCCCATGCCGCGAGCCGAGGGAGGCGAGCGCCGGATCTGGGACAACAGCAACATCATCGAGAGCTACAGCGGGGTGACCACTCCGCTCACTTTCAGCTTCGCCCGGGGCGTCTACGAGGACGTCTACCTGCAGTTCTGCCGGCTGATGGGCGTGAGCGAGAAGCTGCTCACCGAGCACCGGCACGTCTTCGCCGGGATGCTGGGCCTGATCCACGGGCGCGTCTACTACAACCTGCTCAACTGGTACCGGGTGCTCGCGTTGCTCCCCGGCTACTCCGTCAACCGCGAGTTCATGGAGCGGATGATGGGAGTGCGGGAGAAGCTCGCCGACCCGCCGCGCACGCCGCCGGTAGCCGGTCGCTGGGAGGACACCCGGCGCCTGGCGCGGATGGCCGGCCGCCTGCTCCGCGAGCAGCGCCGCCTGCGGCACGAGGTCCCCGCCTTCCACGCACGCGTGCAGGCAGCGCTGGCGCCGGTGGCGGGCAAGGACCTCGGCACCAGGCCGGCGGAGGAGCTGGTGGCGCTCTACCGGCGCCTCGAGGGCTCGCTGCTGCGCCACTGGCGTGCGCCGCTGGTGAACGACTTCTTCGCGATGATCTTCTTCGGGCTGCTGGTGCGCCTGATCGAGAAGTGGCTCCCCGACACCCCGCCGACGCTCGCCAACGACCTGCTCTGCGGCGAGGGCCGGATCATCTCGACCGAGCCGGCGCGCCGCGTGATGGAGCTGGCGCGGAGGGTGAAAGAGGATCCGGTGCTGGTCGATCTCTTCGCCGGCGAGACAGACGATGCCGCGCTCTGGCGGCGCCTCGCCGCGGAGCCGGAGTTCCGCTTCTTCCATCGAAAGCTCGATGCCTACCTGAAGCGCTTCGGCGACCGCTGCATGGAGGAGCTGAAGCTCGAGACGGTGACGCTGGCGGAGGATCCGTCCTTCCTCCTGCAGATGATCCGCGCCTACGCCGCGCAGGAGATACCAGGCGCGGATTCCGCGCCTGTCCGTGAGGCAGAGATCCGCCGCGCCGCGGAGGCGACCGTCCGTGGCCACCTCGGCGGCGTACGGCGCCGTCTCTTCCAGCTCGTGCTCCAGCAGGCGCGCCAGCGGGTGCGCGACCGCGAGAATCTGTGCTTCGAGCGCACCCGCGTCTTCGCCGTCGTGCGGCGCATCTTCCTCGGGCTGGGGGGCCACCTTGCGGCCCGCGGCCAGCTCGATTCCCCGCGCGATGTCTTCTACCTGACGGTGGAGGAGGTCTTCGCCCACTTCAGCGGCACCGGGGCCACCACCGATCTGCGGGCGCTGGTGGCGCTGCGCCACGCGGAGTTCGAGGAGTACACGCGCATGCCCGCGCCGCCCGACCGCTTCGAGACTCTGGGTCCCCCGGCCGAGATCCCGGAGCCACCGGAGCCCACTGCGGCAGCCGGGGGTGACCTGAAGGGAATGGGCTGCTGCCCGGGTCTGGTGCGCGCGCCGGTGCGCATCGTTCGGGACCCGCGCCAGGCCGGGGACCTCGCGGGCCACATCCTCGTTGCCGAGCGCACCGATCCCGGCTGGACCCTGCTCTTCCCGGCGGTGCGCGGGCTGCTGGTGCAGCGCGGCAGCCTGCTCAGCCACTCCGCGATCGTCGCGCGGGAGATGGGGATCCCCTGCATCGTGGCCGTCCCGCAGCTGCTCGACACGCTGCGCGATGGGGAGGTGGTGGAGATGGATGGGGCGACGGGGGTGATCCGGCGGGCACCCCCCTCCTCCGGCCCCGCAGGCCCTCACCCCCCGGCCCCCTCTCCCAAGGAGGGAGAGGGGGAGCACTGCAGATCCCGCCGGAGCATAGACGCCGAGGTACGGCACGAAACAGTTCCCCCTCCCCCCTCGTGGGAGAGGGGGTGAGGGCCGATGACCGCCCTCGCCGCACCACCAGCCGCGCGCGCTGCGTCGATCCGCGAGCGCGCCTCCTTCTCCTTCATCCGCTACGGCAGCGTCTGGGAGGACGCGGACGTGCTCTGCGAGGCTCTGGCGCCCGCGGCGGAAGCTGGGCGCCTGCTCTCCGTCGCCTCGGCGGGGGACAACGTGCTGGCGCTGCTCACGGTGGATCCCGCGGAGGTGGTGGCGGTGGATCTCAGCGCCGCGCAGCTCGCCTGCCTGGAGCTGCGTATCGCCGCGTTCCGCCGGCTGGATGACAGGGAGCTGCATGGCTTCCTCGGCGTCAGCCCCAGCGATTCCCGGCGCGCGGTCTACCGCCGGCTGCGCCGCGACCTGAGCGGTCCCGGACGCGCCTTCTGGGATGCGCAGCCGGAGGCGATCCGCACCGGGATCATCCACGCGGGGAAGATCGAGCGCTACCTGCACACCTTCCGCCGCCGCGTGCTCCCGCTGATCCATCCGCGCGGGCGGATCGAGCGGCTGCGCGCGCCACGCACCCTCGCCGAGCAGGCGGAGTTCTACACGCGCGAGTGGGACACATGGCGCTGGCGGACGCTCTTCCAGCTCTTCTTCAGCCGTAGGGTGATGGGACGACTGGGACGCGACCCGGAGTTCTTCGCGCAGGTGAGCGGCTCCGTCGGCGCACGGATTCTGAGGCGCACCCGGCACGCACTCACCGCGCTGCCGGTGCGCTCGAATCCCTACCTGGCCTACATCATGACCGGCAACTATCCGCCGGAGGCGCTCCCCCGCTATCTGCGGCCGGAGCACATGAGCACGATCCGGAAGCGGCTCAGCCGGGTGCGGCTGGTGGAGGGGCGGATCGAGAAGGCGGCGAGCGGGCGCTTCGACGGCTTCAACCTCTCGGACGTCTTCGAGTACATGAGCCCGGAGGAGCACGAGCGCTGCTACGCCACGCTGGTCGAAACGGCCCAGGCGGGGGCGCGGCTCGCCTACTGGAACCTGCTCGCCCCGCGCGCCTGCCCGGCCTCGCAGCGCCCTCGGGTTCGCCCGCTCACGGAGGATGCGGAGGCGCTGCACGCGCGGGACCTCGCCTGGTTCTATGGGGCGTTCCATCTGGACGAAGTGCAGCACAGGGGGGGAGGATGATGCCGCTCGACGTTCTTCCGGCTGCCGGAACGGTGGCGGGCGAGGGAGTGCGGGCGCTGGCGGTCGGCGCGCTCTTCCTCCTCGTCTTCGCCGCCGCGGAGCTCTGGCAGCGCCGCGGCGAGCCGCCGGTGGAGTGGACACGCAAGCTGGTGCACTTCGGTGGGGGGATGATCTCCGCGAGTCTGCCCTGGGTCTTCGCCTCCCACTGGACGGTGCTCGCGCTCGGCGTCCTCTTCGCGGGCATCATCTGGGGCACGCGGCGGCTCGGGCTGCTCTGCAGCGTGCACGGGGTCGAGCGCAGCTCACAGGGCGGGATCTACTTCCCCATCGCCGTCTACCTGCTCTTCCTGCTCTCCGCGCACCAGCCCGTCTTCTACCTGATCTCCCTGCTGGTGCTGGTAGTGGCGGACACCGTGGCGGCGGTGCTCGGCTCTGCCTACGGGCGGCGCATGTACGCGGTCGAGAGCGACCGGCGCAGCCTCGAGGGCTCCGCCGTCTTCTTCCTGACCAGCTTCCTCTGCGTGCACCTGCCGCTGCTCCTGCTGACGGAGATCGAGCCGGCGGCGAGCGTGGTGATCGCGCTGCAGCTCGCGCTGCTCGTCACCTTCTTCGAGGCCATCAGCCTGCGTGGCAGCGACAACCTGATCGTCCCGCTGGTGACGTACTACCTGCTGGTGAAGATGACGCCGAAGTCGGCCGAGTTCATCGGCCTGCAGCTGCTGGCTCAGCTCGCCATCATCGGGGTGGTCGCGCTGGTGGTCTGGCGCTACCGCTTCGTCTCGCTCAGTGGCGCGGTGGTGATCACGCTGGTGCTGTACGGCGCCTTCTCGCTCGGCGGGCCTGCCTGGCTGGTGGCGCCCGCGCTGGCGCTGGCGGGCTTCACCGCCCTCTACCGGGCGCTCTGCCGCACCGACTCGCAGCCGGATACCCGCTACCAGGTGATCGCGCTCTTCTACGTCAGCCTCATCGGGGCGGCGCTCTTCGTGGTCAACAACGCCTTCGCCACGCTGGTGCCGGACTCCTTCCGCCTGCCGGTGGCGGATCCGTTGTATGCCCCCTTCGTCGGCGTCGTGGCGGCGCAGCTCGCGCTGATGTTCTTTACCCTGCTCGAGCCGCTGGGCACGCGGCGTCGCCTGGCGCGGCTCGGAGGTGCCCCGGCAGCCGCGGCGGTGGGCTTCCTGCTCGTTGCGCCGGTCGGGCTGTGGGTTGGAGTGGAGGGCATCACCCTGTGGGGACTGGCGATCGCGGCATCGATCAGCTTCGGCGGCTTGCTCCTCTTCCGCGCCGGACGGCGGCTGGTGGGGTGGCCACGGCAAGCGCCCTGGAGCGTGCGGCTGCAGGCGGCGAGCGTGGGGATGGCTACGCTGGCGGTGCTGCCGCTGCACCTCTGGTGGATCGGGGGGTTCTGGTGAGATTCCTACGTCTGCTCGCGCTCCTGCTCCTCGGCCTCCTCGCTCTCCCCAGCCGCAGCGAGGCGCAGCACAGCGCGGCGAATGGCAAGCACGATTGCTTCCAGCGGCACCTGCGGGAGGCGATCGAGCTCAACCGCGAGCGGCTGCCACTCTACTCCCAGCTCACGGACGGCGCATCGGAGAGGATCTCGCGGCGGCTGATCTGGTCGGAGCGGCTGGCGCTCCCCGTCGCGTGGTACGTCGATCGCCGCGCTGCCGGGTACCTCCAGGCTGGAATCCCCCTGGTGTGCGACGAGTTCGTTTCGATGGAGCTGACGCCCGCGTTCCGCGCCCGCGCTCCCGTCGCGCCGCAGCCAGTCACCACCTTCCATCCTACCGATACTCGCCGGGTCCGACGTGCGGTGAGAGGCTCCTATCGTGAGGGCGGCTTCCCCGGCGTCAGCGCGGTGCTCGAAGGCGAGCTGCGCCGGCTGGAAGATGCGCCCACCTACCACTGTATGCTCCGCCACCTGCTGGAGTCCGCGCTGCGCATCGCGAATCTGGCGCCCATTCAGGCCGCCAGGGCGGAGGAGCTGGGGATGGACTCGCCGGAAGGGCTCTCCTGGCTGCTCCTGCGGCTGCACCTGCTGACGCTGGAGGATGCCGCACGGCTCGACCGCGCCGCGGCCCCGCTCCAGGCGGAGGGGATCCCCATCATCTGCCAGGATGTCCCGCCGATTGCGCCGCTGCCCGAAGGATTGGAGACGAGATAGAGCGATCGGCTCCCGGTGCGCGAACTACTCATCATTGCGCGGGCACCACAGCTCCTCCACACCAGAGGCCGAATATACGACTGCAACCGTATCCCTCCACCATCAATGCTACCGTTTCCCTCGGGACACGCGGGAGGAGCCCAAATACGATCGTCAGGCCGCCGCTTCCGTCATCTGACGCCGTTGCTCCACATGTAGACTGTGTCCGAAGTGCGATCAAATGCGACCACAACGTTGCGGGGGATGGGTTCACCGCCACCTCGAAATAGGTGCGCGTTGAGAGCAGCGTCATTCGCTGGATGG
>JBPCIT010000119.1:0-26638 GCA_051006015.1 Longimicrobiaceae bacterium | reverse complement strand
ACCGCGCGCACCCGGGAGCCCTTGAGCCCCACGCAGGCGCCTACGGGGTCGATGGATTCGTCGCGTGAGGTGACGGCGAGCTTGGTGCGCCCGCCCACCTCGCGGGCGACGGCGCGGATCTCGACGATCCCCTGCTGGATCTCGGGGACTTCGAGCCGGAAGAGCGCGGCGACGAAGAGCGGATCGGCCCGCGAAAGGATGAGGCGCGGCCCCTTCGGGGTATCCTCCACCTTCTTGAGTACCGCGCGGATCGCTTCGCCCTGGCGGAAGCGCTCGCGCGGGTTCTGCTCCTTCCAGGGGATGATTGCGTCCGCCTCACGGGTGCGGTTGAGCATCACGACCATCTTGCCGCGTTCGACCTGCTGCACCTCCCCGGAGAGCAGCTCGCCCACACGGTCGGCATACTCGTGCACGATCTTGGCGCGCTCGCCCTCACGGACGCGCTGCAGGATGCGCTGCTTCGCCGCCATAACGGCGTTGCGGCCGAACTCCGCGAACTCGACGGGGATCTCCTGGATGTCGCCGACCTCGAAGTCGGGATCGTCCCAGCGGGCCTCCTCGAGCGATACCTGGCGCGAAGGGTCCTCGACCTCCTCGACCACCTCCTTCAGGACGGTGATGCCGATGCGTCCCGAGTCCTCGTCGATCTCGATCTCGGCTTCGACGTTGGGGCCGAAGCGCTTGGCGAGCGCGGCGAGGATGCCGTCCTTGATCAGATCGTGCAGCTCGTCGCGCGAGATCGACTTGTTGAGGGTCAGTTCACGGAACGCCGCAAGTATCAGAGTTGCGTTGTTCATTCCAGTTCGATCCTGTGCAAGGGGGCGGAGGAACGCGGCAGCGTCCTCACGAAGAGCGCTTCTCTCCGCCCCAGCGATGTACCAGATGTGCGCGGGTGATCTCGGCGCGTGGGACCTCCACCTCCTCACCATCCGCCAGCCGCACCACGACGCGCTCGCCCTGCTCCCCTTCCGCCCCCTCCTCGCCGACCAGCCCGAGCAGGGTCCCCTCCAGCCGCCGGCTGCGTCCGGCGAGCGCGCTCTTGCCGTGCAGCGCGACCTCGCGGCCGTGAAATCGCTCCCAGTCGCGCCTGCGCACCAGCGGCCGCTCGACGCCGGGGGAGGAGACCTCGAGCACGTAGCGGCTGCCGAGCTCGGTCTCCTGCTCGTCCAGATACGCCTCGAGGGCGCGGCTGACGTGGGTGCAATCTTCGAGGGTGACGCCGCTCTCCGGCGTGGAGTCGGGCCGGTCGATGCGCAGGCGCAGAATCGGCCGGTTCGCGGATCCCGCGCGCTCCATGTCGACGAGCTCGAACCCGAGCCGGTCGACGCGCTCCTCCAGCTCGCGCTCCAGGCCGCTCTCCCGCATGCCGCGCCTCCGGAAAAACAGATAGAATAAAAAAAGCGGGGCAACTGCTCCCCCACTTCCAAACGGCGGGCCAATCCTCGGGCGTGCCCCTCCGCCCTGAGGAAAAAATATAGGGAATCGGCGAAGAACGTGCAAGCCGCGGCGGCCGGGGGTAGCGGGTCAGGTTGATTGCAACGATTTTCCGGGGGCGGGCGCAGGTACTCTCCTCCAGGAGATAACGAAGAGCGGTCCCGGCAAGTAGCTGGGGCCGCTCTTCGTTGGCTATAGTTCCCGGGCCTCTTACGGGTCCACAATCGGCCCTGTGGACGCCGCATACGAAACGAGGAGGCCCGGTGCGGGGGTAGCAGGTGGCGGCGGAGCGTTTCGCTCTCCGGCGCGGATAGCGTGCTTCTCGCGCTCAAGCTGCTCGTGCAGCGCCCGGAGCCGATCCCGCTTCTCTCTATCCGGGCCGGCACGCTCAAGGTGTGCACACCCCTCTCGGAGAAGCTGCTTGACGGTGACGCGGTCACTCTTCATCGGAACCCTCCCTGCGTAGCAACGCCTCGCTGAAACTCTCCAGCGCCAGCCTCAACTCTTCCGTCGTCGCCTCCACATCGCGCAGCCGCTCTTCCAATGCCCGAATCTGCTGGTCTCGCTTGGTGTCCAGCGAGGCGTTCGCGCTGAGCTCCTGCCCAAGCACCTTCAACGAGGCGCTGAAGGAGGCGAGGCTGGGCAGATCGGCCAGGAGAAGGGCGCGGAGGTTCGTGGGCCGGAAGAACCGAACCATGAACAGTGCCGTAACGATTCCCGCCGACACCAACAGGACAAGCAGTAGCGCCCGCGCCGTCCAGAGCAGCGGTGGCCATGACAGGAGCGCCTCCACCCCTCAGCTCTCCCCCTCTTGCAGCACGCTCGATCTCGTCTCCCGACTCTGTGGAAGTGCTTCCCGTACTGCCGGAGGTGGTCAGACCGCCGCGGGCCTCCTGGCTCTCGGGCGGTGTCCGGATCAACTCCTCGCCGGGGGGGGTTCGTAGCCGTACCTATGCGTGTGGCTTTCATGATGTACTGCTGATTGACTGCGTCGAGATTCTGACAACAATAGTAGCCGAAAGTAACGAAGTGTGCCCACATGCCGCAACCTAGGCTCCGCTCCTTTCCGGCCAGCGCGATTGGAGGCAGGTTCCCCGCAGAAACGGCCGGAGGAGAGAGCCTGCGAGGAAGCGTTGTGCTACACTACGGCAGGTTGCGTGGGATCATGCAGAATGCTGGGCTTACCCGCGGGTGAAATCAAACCCGTCAATGTCTTCGTGGGTTACTCCCCCGCATCAGATTCAGTAGATTCTCCACGATCCACACCCGATCCGTCAGACCCGCCATCACGGGCGTAGCGTGCATCCCCTGCGCCGCTTGTTCAGGGTCGTGTGATGGCGGCGGCTGCCTATCACGCTGTCAGCCCACGGCGCCCCGCCCAACTCGCGGATGCCGAGAAAGCCCATCTGCCGTGCCGGCGAGCCGCCACGGTGGGAGAAGAATGCGCCCGGACCGCAGCGGGTGCAGTGGTTCGAGAGGGTGATCTGCCGGGGCGGAACTCCCGCGGCAGTCGCGCGCTCCGCGATGGCGGCGCGCAGGTTCACCGGGGTCGGAGCGGGGGGAGGATCGGCCGCGGGCCGGAGGGCGCGGTGGACCTCGGGGCCCACCTCATAGCAGTCGCCGCAGATGGCGGGGCCGCAGTGCAGCCAGAGATCCGCGGCGATGGAGCCGAACTCCTCGGCGAGCCGGGTGATCGCACGCTCGACGATCCCTGCCGCCGCACCTCGCCACCCCGCGTGCAGCAGCGCCACCGCCCGCCGCTCCGGATCCACGAGCGAGACCGGAACACAGTCGGCTACCGAGACGGTAAGCAGCACCCCGGAGCGCCGCGTCAGATGCCCGTCCACCCCCTCCATCAGCAGTAGCCCCGGCGGACCCGCGCCGCCGTGCCCGCAGAGGTCGGCGGCGTGTACCTGCCGCGCGTGGACGAGGCGCGCCATCCCCGTGGCACGTCCCAGCGCCCGCCAGCGCTCGAGCACCCGACCGACCGGAGCGGCGCCGGAGAGCCCCAGGTCGAAGGGATCCTCCGCATCCCCCTGCCCGGTCGTGCCCTGGACCAGCCAGGGGAAGCGCCGCTGCCACTCGGGATTCGTCCAGCGGGGGACCGGGCCGTCTTCCGGCTGCTCGGTGATGCCCGCCAGCGTCACCCGTTCTCAGCCCTCATCTACCGGGAAGCCGCCAGGAGCGCGGGGTGGCATCTCCGTCCGCTCTGTATCGGTGTCGAGCAGCTCCGGCGCATCGTCCAGTACGCCGGGCTCCTCGCCGGTCTCTCCTCCGGGAGACCAGGACGCGGATGCGACTCCTTCCTCGACGGCGCCGGTGTGCGGGGTGATCAGACCGCCGCTGGGTTCGCTGCGACCGCGCAGCTCCGCCAGCTCCGCGCGCAGCGTGGCGACCTCCGTGCGCAGCTCGTCGAACTCGCGCCGGGGGACGAAGTCCAGCCGCTCGCGCGCGTCGCCGAGGCTCTCCTGCACGCGCGCCGCGGCGCTGCGCACCGCGTCCCGCGCCCGATCCGGGCTGAGGTCGCCGCGGTTGGCCGCCTCCTGGATCGTCTCCTCGATGGCGTCCCGAAAGGCGCTGAGAATCCCGACCCCCGTCCGGATGCCTTCTCCGATCCCGCTCCTGCCGCCGCGGGTGCGATCCTGTTCCTCAGGCATGGCGCCTCTCCTTGTCAAGTTCCATGTCGCTCGGCTCGCGCGAGTCCAGCCGCTCGATGTCGGCGCCGAGCCGGCGCAGCCGCTCGTCGATGCGCTGGTATCCGCGCTCGATCTGCCCGACATTGTAGATCTCGCTCTCTCCCTCGGCCCCCAGCGCCGCGATCAGCAGCCCCATCCCGGCGCGGATGTCGGGGCTCTCGACCACTCCCCCCCGCAGCCGCGAGGGGCCCACGACCACCACCCGGTGAGGATCGCAGAGCACCATCCGCGCCCCCATCGAGACCAGCTTGTCGGTGAAGAACATGCGGGACTCGAACATCTTCTCGTGGATGAGGATCGTCCCCTCGCACTGGGTGGCGGTCACCAGCGCGATCGAGGTGAGATCCGCGGGGAAGGCGGGCCAGGGGCCGTCATCGACCTTGGGGATGTAGCCGCCGAGGTCCATCTTGATCTTCATCTCCTGGTTACCGGGGATGAAGACGTCCTCCCCGCGCACCTCGACGTGCACGCCCAGACGGTCGAAGGCGATGAGCGTCGAGTCGAGGTGCTGGGGCGCGGCATCCTCGATGGTGATCTCGCCGCGCGTGACCGCCGCCAGGCCGATGAAGGAGCCGACCTCGATGTGGTCGGAGGTGATGCGGAAGCGGCCCCCGCCCAGCCGCTCGGCGCCCTGGATCTCGAGCACGCCGGTGCCGATCCCCTGGATCGCGCAGCCCATGCCGACGAGCATGTGGCAGAGGTCCTGGACGTGCGGCTCGGCGGCGGCGTTGCGGATGCGCGTCGTGCCCCGCGCGAGCGATGCCGCCATCACCGCATTCTCGGTGGCGGTGACACTCGGCTCGTCAAGGAAGATGTCGGCGCCGCGCAGGCCTCGGGTGCGAAGGTTGAAGATGTGATGCTCGTAGTTGACATCCGCACCCAGCTGCTGCAGGGCGAGGAAGTGCGTGTCGAGCCGGCGGCGCCCGATCACGTCGCCGCCCGGCGGCGGAAGCTGCATCCCGCCGGTGCGGGCGAGCATCGGGCCGGCGAGCAGGATGGAGGCGCGGATGCGTGCCGCCGCCGCCTGATCGAGCTGGACGCGGCCGACGTCGGCGGCGCGGACGCGCACCTCGTTCGGCCCGGTCCACTCCGCCTCCGCTCCCAGCGTCTGCAGCAGCTCGATCAGCGTGCGCGCATCGCGGATGTCGGGGACGTTCTCCAGCACCACTTCCTCCTCCGTCAGGAGCGTGGCGGCGAGCATGGGAAGAGCGGCGTTCTTGTTTCCAGCGGGACGCACGGTTCCGTGAAGGGGGCGCCCGCCCCGGACGACGAACTTGGGCACTTCTGGATCTCCTTTCCCGAGCGATCGAGTTCCACGAATACCTGGTGAGCGGCGCAAGGATCGTGCGAAGCGCCGCCCGGCCCGCTTGACACCCCCGCGCGGCGTGGGATACTCTATCTGCCACCGTTCGCCACACTCCGGGCGTAAACCGGGGCCGCGGGATCCCGTGATCCTGCCGCCCGTCCGCCTCCGGCACCAGGGATCGCTTGCAACTGCTGATCGCGGTCATCAACGCGGAAGAGAAGCTCGACGAGATTCTCTCCGCGTTCCTCGAGGTGGGGATCACGGGCGCCACCCTCATCGACAGCGAAGGCATGGGGCGCGTGGTCTCCCGCGATGTGCCGATCTTCGCGGGGCTGGAGGCCCTCGCCGCCCACTCGCGCCCGCGCAACCAGACGATCTTCAGCGTGGTCAAGGAAGAGGAGAAGGTGGAGCAGGTGATCGTCCTGCTGCAGGAGATCTGTGGCAGTCTCGAGAACCCCGCCACCGGCATCGTCTTCACCGTGCCGGTGACGCGCGCGGTCGGGCTGGCGCCGGAGCTGGGGGAGGAGACGGATGCGGAAGAGGAACGAGGAACGAGGGAAGAGCTGTGACCGGCGACTGGAGACACCGGCTGCGGCTGCGGGTCGAGCAGTTCGCTCCCGTGCTCGGCGAGCCGGAGGCGAACCTCGAGCGGATGGCGGCGGCGCAGGCGGACGCGGCGCGCGAGGGAGTCGAGCTGGTGGTGACGCCCGAGCTTTCGCTGACCGGCTACGACCTTCGGGATCGCACCCACCCGCTTGCGGTGCCGCTGGGGGAGCGTTCTTTTGCGGCGCTGGCGCGGGGGCCGGACCTGGTGCTGGGGATGGTCGAGCTGGGCACCGACTTCACCGCCTACAACAGCGCGGTGCACCTGCGCGGTGGTGCGGTGCTCCACCGCCACCGGAAGATCTACCTGCCCACCTACGGGATGTTCGACGAGGGGCGCTACTTCGGCGCGGGCGATCGGGCGCGGGTCTACGACGCGGGTGGCGGCTGGCGGATCGGCCTGCTGGTGTGCGAGGACCTCTGGCACCCGGCGCTCGTCTACCTGCTGGCGCTCGGCGGGGCGCAGCTGGTGATCGTCCAGGCGGCCGCGGTGGGGCGGGGTATCCCGACGGAGGCGGGGAGGGATGCGGGGGCGGGACGCTTCGCCTCCGCGCGGGCGTGGGAGCAGCTCGCCGGCGCGGCGGCATTCGCCTACGGGATCTACGTCGTGGTCGCCAACCGCGTGGGGGTCGAGGGGGCGTGCGTCTTCGGCGGCGGCTCGCTGATCGTGGCGCCGGACGGTAAGCTCCTGGCGCGGGGTGACGATCTGGCGGAGGATCGTCCCACCGCCGACCTTTCGCTCGCGCGGGTCGCCCAGGCGCGGCGTCCCTTCTCGCATGCGCGCGACGAGGATCCGCACCTGGTGGCGCGCGAGATCACGCGCCTGCTGGAGTGGGAGGCGTGACCCTGCGCGGCACGGCGGCGCGGGAGGCGCGCCTGGCGGAGGTGATCGGGGCTGTAGCCCGGCAGGCGCTCGCCGACTGGGGGGCGGAGCGCATCGCGCTGCTGGACGATGGCTCGCCGGAGGCCGCCCTGGCGGCGCGTCTCCTGGAGGATGCGCCGACCGCCGTGCCAGTGATCCAGGTCGCGATCTCGGCGGCTCAGCTGGAATCACTCTTGCAGCTTCTGCCGCCGAGCCAGGATGCCGGACGAGTGGCGGCGGAGGCGCGCCGCCTGTACGCGCGGCTGCTCGACAACGCGCTGCCGGCCTCGCCGGAGAACAAGACTTCCCTGCTCCTGGGGGGAGCGCTGCCGCCCGAGCCGCTGCTTCCGCTCGGGGACCTCTATGCGAGCGAGGTCGCGGAGCTGGCAGGCGGTTGGTCGGCCCCGCCAGAGATCCGTGAGATGGCGAAGAGCGCGGGTGGGATCGAGCGGCTCGATGGGGCGCTGCGGGAGCGGATCGAGGAGAGGAATCCCGCGGGGCTCGAGGCGCTTCCCGTGGCGGGGCGATTGGCTGTCGAGCGGGCGCTTGCACGGGGTCGCGCCTCGCGGCTCTTCCCCCGCATCGTCCCGAAGATCGGCTCGCGTACGCTGGGCCTGGACCTGTTCGAGTGAGTCGCTTCGCATTCCCCAATCCGGAGGAAGGAATTGAGCTTTTCTGAGCCACTCCCGGTTCCCGGCCTCGGCATCGGCGGCACCGCCATGATGATGGCGCTCCAGGCGGCCCGCGTCCTTCCCGACACGGTGGTGACCGTTCAGGCCACGGGCACCGGACTGGCCTACTGGGCCGACGTGCTGACCACCATCGCCACGGTGATCCTCTCCCTGGGCATCATCATCGGCGGGATCATGATCATCCCGACGCTCTTCATCCTGCGCAAGGTGCTGCTGAAGCTCAACACCATCCTGGGGCAGGTGAAGACCGACGTCGCGCCGCTCGTCAAGCACGGGCACGCGGCGGCGGAGAACGTGAACTTCATCACCACCTCGGTGCGCATGGACTTCGAGCAGCTCAGCCGCACGGTCCAGATGGCCAACCAGCAGCTGGTGCACACGGCCAAGCTCGCGGAGGAGCGAATCAACGAGTTCAATGCGCTGATGAAGGTGGTGCAGGAGGAGGCGGAAGATCTGTTCATCAACACCGCCTCAACCATCCGCGGCGTCCAGGCAGGGACGGAGACCCTGCGTCGGCTGCGTGCCGAGGACGACCCTCATGATGCGTGAACCGCCGCGGGCGGAGACGTTCCCGTCCGCGCAGTCAACCTTCAACCGGAGAACCGACATGCCGCGTCAGGACACTGTTGACTTCCTCACCGCCTTCGCCGTGGGCACCGTGCTCGGCATCGGCGCGACGCTGCTGCTGCAGCCGCAGCGCACCCCCAAGGAGCGGGTGGTCAAGCAGCTCAAGCCGTACAAGAAGCAGATGCGCAAGAGCTATGGCCACGCCCGCGACGCGCTGCGCATCGGCGCCGACGCCACCTCGGATCTCAGCGGCGAGGTCGCCGCGGCCGGGCGCGAGCTGCTGACCGAGTTCCAGAAGGATGTGGCCAAGATCCTCAGCGACGCGCGCGGCGATCTGCAGGAGATCGTGCAGGAGCAGATGAAGGACCTCTCGAAGGGCCTGAAGAAGACCCGCAAGCGCATGGGTGTGTAGCTGCCGGTGGTGCGGGCTCTTTCTGTCGGGATCGCACTTCTTCTACTGCTGCTCGCGCCGGAGCCCGCCTGGGCGTGGGGTCCGGCGACGCATGTGTACCTTGGGACGGGGGTGCTGAACTCGCTCCTCCTGCTCCCGCCCCTGGTACGTGCGCTGATCGAAGCCCACCCGTACGACTTCCTCTACGGCTCGGTGGCGGCGGACATCTCGCTCGCCAAGAAGTACGTCCCAGAGGGCAGGCACTGCCATCACTGGCACGTAGGGGAGGAGATCTTCGAGTGCGCGGACACCGACCGCCTGCGAGCCGTGGGCCTCGGCTACCTGGCGCATCTGGCCGCGGACACCATCGCGCACAACACCTTCGTGCCGCGCCAGCTCCTGCTCACCTCCTCGACCGCCGCGCTGGGTCATTCCTACTGGGAGCACCGGATGGACCTCCAGCTCGGCGAGCAGCACATGGCGCTCGCGCGGGAGGTGGTGATGGACCACGACCACTCCGCGGCGGACGCCCTCTTCGACCGGGTGCTCTCCGGCACTCTCTTCTCCTTCCGCACCAACCGGCGGATCTTCAGGGGAATGATCCGCTTTCAGGACAACGACCGCTGGCAGTCGATCTTCGGCAGGGTGCTCGAGAATTCCCGCTGGATGCTGGCCGATCAGCAGATCGAGCAGTACGTCGAGCTCTCCTTCGACTATGTGGTGGACTACCTGAATCGCCGCGGTGAGGCGGTGGCGTCAGGGCTGGACCCGGTCGGCGACCGCAACCTGAGGATCGCCAAGAAGGTTCGGCGGATGGCGCAGCGCGAGGGAGTATGGCGGCGCAGCCCGCATGCGCTCGGTCAGCTGGCGGATGATTTCTTCCCGATGCCGGAGCTTCCCTTCGGCTACTGGCATCAGCGGGAGGCGGTGGCGCAGGACTGACGCCTCACCCGCCCGGCGAGGAACCCCACCAGTACGGCTGCGCGGCACCGTCTAGCCGAAGAAATCCCTGGGACCCCGCCAAGCCACCATATGTGGGTGACGCATAGCTCGTGCGGGAGGTGGGGTCAGCGGGTGAGGATACCCCTACCCCTCCGGCTGCAGATTCGCATAGCGCAGTACGACCGTCTTGCGCCCCACCGAGTCGAAGTCGATGGCGGCGCGCACGTCGGCGCCCCTGCCGGAGAGCTCCGCCACCGTCCCGGCGCCGAACTGCGGGTGGCGCACGCGGGTGCCCTTGATCAGCCGCGGCGTCTCCTGGGAGTCGGAGTAGTCCACGGTGTAGCGCGAATCCGCGGGGGCAGGACGGGCGGCCCGCAGCCCCAGGCGCTCGCTCCGGCTGGAGAGGGCAGAGCCTGCACCGCGGAAGATGCCGAAGCTGCGCCCGCGTACCTGCGGTGACTTGCGGATGTCGAGCAGGTCGGGGGGGATGGCCTCCAGGAAGCTCGAGGGCATCGAGTCCAGCCACTCCGCGCCGCGCCGCCGCCGCCGCGCCAGCGTGATGTAGAGCTTGCGCTCCGCGCGGGTGATGCCGACGTAGAAGAGGCGCCGCTCCTCCTCCAGCTGTGCGGGCTCGTCGTAGGCGCGAGAGAGGGGGAAGAGCCCCTCCTCCATTCCCGCGACGAAGACGAAGGGGAACTCCAGACCCTTGGCGTTGTGCAGGGTCATCAGGCTCACCGCGTCGGCGTTCGCGTCGTGCTGGTCGATGTCCGCGATGAGTGCCACGTGAGTGAGGAAGAGGTCCACCGCGCGCACCGGCACCGCCTGCATCTCCTCCAGCTCGGGGAGCAGATCCGGATCACCCTCGTCCAGCCGCGCCTGCAGATCCGCCGCGCCGGCGATCAGTTCCTCGACGTTGGCGATGCGATCCGCCCCCTCCGGCCCCTCCTCCTGCAGCATCTCGATCAGGCCGACCTCCTCGACCAGGGTACGGAGGATCTCATCGAGCGCCACACCGCGATCGGCGAGCGCGGCGTGCTTCTGGATCAGCTCGGCCAGCTCGGGGAGGGCACGCGCGGCGGGGCCGCGGATCTCCGGGATCTCCGCGGTGCGCGCGGCGGCCGCCAGCAGCGAGAGCCCCTCACGTGAGGCCCACTCGGCGAGCCGCGCCACCGAGGCGTCGCCGATCCCCCTGCGCGGAACATTGACGACGCGCAGAAAGCCCTCGTCGTCCGCCGGATTCGCCACCAGGCGCAGGTAGGCGAGCACGTCCTTGACCTCACGCCGCTCGTAGAAGCGGATGCCGCCGACTACCCGGTAGGGAAGCCCCTCGCGCAGCAGCGCCTCCTCCATGGCACGCGACTGCGCGTTGGTGCGGTAGAGCACCACGAAGTCGCGCGGGCTCAACTCCGCGTCGTCCTGCATGCGCGCGCGGATCTCGGCGACGATCCACTCCGCCTCGTCCGCCTCGTCGGCGGTCTCCACCAGCACCAGCCGCTCGCCGGTGGGATTCGCGGTGCGCAGCGTCTTCCCCTTGCGCATCACGTTCTGGGAGATGACGCGGTTGGCGGCGTCCAGGATCGTCTGCGTCGAGCGGTAGTTCTCCTCCAAGCGGACGACGCGGGCGTCGGGGAAATCCTTTTCGAAGTCGAGGATGTTGCGGATGTCCGCGCCGCGCCAGCCGTAGATGGATTGATCGTCGTCACCCACCACGAAGAGGTTGGCGTGCTCGGCGGCGAGCAGCTTGAGGAAGACGTACTGCGCGCGGTTGGTGTCCTGGTACTCGTCCACCAGCACGAACTGGAAGCGCTCCCGGTAGCGGCGCAGCACGTCCGGGTGGGTGCGCAGCAGCTCGACGGGCGTGACCAGCAGGTCGTCGAAGTCGAAGGCGTTGGCATCGCGCAGCGCCCGCTGGTAGCGCTCGAAGGCGGCGGCCACATAGCGGGAGAAGGGATCCAGCGCGCTCTCGGCGTACTGCTGCGGGGTGACCAGCTCGTTCTTGGCGGAGGAGATGGCGGCGCGGAACGCCTTGGGGCTCCAGCGCTTGGGATCGAGCTGCAGCTCGTCCTTGACGATGCGGCGGATCAGCCGCTCCGAGTCGTCGCTGTCGTAGATCAGGAAGCTGGGTGTCCAGCCGAGGCGGGCGGCGTCGCGGCGCAGCATGCGCGCGCCGATGGCGTGAAAGGTCCCGATCCACATCCCCGCGGGGTCGCGCTCCAGCAGCGTACGCACCCGCTCGCGCATCTCTCCCGCCGCCTTGTTGGTGAAGGTCAGCGCGAGGATACGCTCGGGGGCGACGCCGAACTCCTCGATGAGCTGGGCGATGCGGGTGGTGAGCACCCGTGTCTTCCCCGAGCCGGCGCCCGCGAGCACCAGCAGCGGCCCCTCGAAGTGCTCGGCGGCCTCGCGCTGCTCGGGATTGAGATGGGAGAGATTCGGCACGGTTCAGTCGCTCCGCTCGGCGCCATCCGCCGAGGGAAGGGTCATCAAAAAGGTCGCCCCCTGCTCGGTGGGCTCGAGGACGAGGCGGCCGCCGTGCACGTCCTCGACGATGCGGCGGGAGAGGGAGAGTCCCACGCCCCACCCGCTGGTCTTGGTCGTCACCCCCGGCTCGAAGATGCGGCGCCGCAGCGCCGGCGCCACCCCCGGTCCGTCGTCGGAGACGCGGATGGCGACGCGGCGGCGGATGGTCGCGTCCGCTTCGACCACGATCGAGCCGCCGCTGCCGGCGAGCGCGTCCAGCGCGTTCTTGATCAGATTCTCCAGCGCCCACTCGAGCAGCACGGCGTTTCCCAGCACGGGCGGCAGCTCGGTGGCCGCCTCGATGCGCAGCTCGACGCCCCGCCCGAGCTGTGGCAGCCGCACCCGCACGTAGCGCTCCAGCCCGCGCAGCAGCGCCGGCACGTCCACCGGCTCACGCCGCACCGGGCGGCCGATCCACTCGAAGCGGCGCGAGACCTTCTCGAGCCGCTCCAGATCCGCCTCCATCTCCGCGGCCACCGCGGATATGGAGGCGAGGGGTTCGCGCTCCTCGTCGGGGAGACGCAGGATCTCGACCCAGCCCTCCAGCGAGGAGAGCGGCGTCGCCACCTGGTGCGCCGACTCGCGCGCCATGGCGGCCCAGATGCGCTCGCGCTCGACACGCAGATTGTGGCGGATCATCCAGAACGCAGCGGCGAAGAGGACGAGCAGTGCCCCGACCTGCAGCATCGGCACCCAGCGCAGGCGGCCGACGATCGGCGGATCCCCGAAGTAGATGGTGCCGAGCCCCGGCTCGACCACCGGCGTGTTGCGCCGCGCCAGCTCGCGGGTGTAGCGCGTGATCCGGATCTGGTCGTTCAGCTCGGTGGGATCTGCGTCGAAAGGAAGATTGCTGACGAAGGCGGGGATGCCGTCGGCGTCGGTGACGACGATGGGAACTTCCAGCGCCTGCACCTCCTCGATCAGGTCGAGCAGCGTCTGCTCGGCTGCGCCCTCCATCGGGTCGTTCAGGCCGCGCAGAATGTGGACGTAGATGCGAGAGTGGGCGACGGAGTCCCTGCGCATCTCGCGCACCAGCAGCTCGGTGTAGATCAGATACCACCCGAGCATCATGGCGGCGAGCAGCCCCAGTGCCGTCGGCCAGTGACGGCGATACATGGCGTCCTATCCTGCCAGGCGGTCTGTCCCCAGATAGGGGCGCAGCACCTCCGGCACCTCGACGGTGCCGTCGGCGCGCTGGCCGTTCTCGATCAGCGCGATCAGCGTGCGGGGGAGGGCGACGCCGGAGCCGTTGAGGGTGTGCGCAAACTCCGGCTTCTCCCCCGGAGCGGGACGGTAGCGGATTCCCGCGCGGCGGGCCTGGAAGTCTGTGCAGTTGGAACAGCTCGACACCTCGAGCCAGCGGTCCACTCCCGCCGCCCACACCTCGAGGTCGTAGGTCTTGGCGCTGGCGAAGCCGGTGTCCCCGGCGGCGAGCAGCACCACCCGGTAGGGCAGGCCGAGAAGCTGCAGCACCCGCTCCGCGTGGCCGACCATGCGCTCGAGCGCGTCGAAGGAGTTCTCCTGCCGCTCGAAGCGCACCATCTCGACCTTGTCGAACTGATGCAGCCGCAGCAGCCCGCGTGTATCCTTACCCGCCGCGCCCGCCTCGCGGCGGAAGCAGGGCGAGTACGCGGTGTAGGCGATGGGGAGCTGTTCGCCATCGAGGAGCTGCTCGCGGTGGAAGTTGGTGACCGGCACCTCCGCCGTGGGGACCAGAAAGAGCTCGTCGTTGGGGAGAACGTACAGATCCTCCTCGAACTTCGGGAGCTGGCCGGTGCCGGTGATGGCGGCGCGGTTCACCAGGAAAGGCGGCTGGACCTCGGTGTAGCCATGCTCGCGGGTGTGCAGATCGAGCATCCAGCTGATGAGCGCGCGCTGCAGCCGCGCACCGAGACCGCGGTAGGCGGGGAAGCCACTGCCGGTGATCTTCGCGCCGGTGGGCAGGTCGAGGATCCCCAGCTCCGCGCCGATCTCCCAGTGGGGACGGGGGGTGAAGTCGTAGCTCGGGAGCTCGCCCCAGCTGCGCACGACGTGGTTGTTCTCCTCGCCGCCCGCGGGCACGGAAGGATCGGGGGTGTTGGGGATGCGGAGAAGCATTCCCTCGATCTCGCCCTCGATCTCACGCAGGCGCGCATCGACCTCACGAATGCGGTCGGCCACCATGCGCGTCTCGGCGATCAGCTCCTCCGCCCCCTCCCCACGTCGCTTACGCTCCCCCACCTCCTGCGAGACGGCATTGCGCCGCGACTTGAGCGCGTCACCCTCACCGATCAGCTCGCGACGCTCTGCGTCGAGCGCCAGCAGTCGCTCCACTGCGCCATCGGTCTCCTCCGGCTTGGCACGGGTGGCGAGCTGCTCCCGCACCACCTCCGGCTCCTGGCGGATCCGCTTGATGTCGAGCATCGCGGCGCCTCTAGCGCGGCACCAGACGGTTGTCGCCGCAGCGCTCGTTGGTGCTGACCTGCAGGCGGATCGTCCCTGCCACCACGTCCACCTCGAGCGGCTGCAGCTTCGAGTACTGGAAACAGCTCCCGAAGGCGCCGCCGAACGGCCGCGAGCGCGCGGCGTAGACGCTCCCCTCGCGCATCACGACGGCGCTATCGGTGAGGAAGGCGGCGCGCTCGGGGGCGCGGGCCAGCTCGTCGAAGGTGCGGCCCTCCAGCGCGCGCGTGATCTGCGCACGGGCGTCCAGCCCCAGGGCGCCGGAGGGCAGCAGCACCACGTCGCCCGCACGGACGCGGACGACGAAGTCCCACTGCCCCGCATCCGCGGCGCGCTCCGGGTAGCGGCCGCCGCCCATCACACCGTTGAGCGCGACGATGTCGAGGGCAGTCGGCGTGCCGGTGATCGCCGTGGTGGGCGCGGCGAGCGAGATGGTATCCGTCGTCATCACCGGATCCACCCGCAGACCCGTGGCGTCGTCACACGCCGCCAACGCGAGTGAGAGCAGGAGCATGAGACCGCCGGTATATCGAAGCAAACGCACGTAAAGAAGCTCCTTGGGCACCCTCATCGCAAAAGGGTGCAGAGTGTACACAATGACTACGCCCTGGTGGCTGTAGGGTAGCCGTAACCATAGTCCGCCCGCGGGAGGGAAGTCAACCCCATCCTACCCCTCCGCAGGCTTGCGCCTTGCGTCTCGACCCCGCGACCTGCTTCGGTGGACGCCGCCGCCGGATCTCCTTATCTTCCCCTCGGGTGCCTCGGGAGAACCTTTGCCATGCGATGTCGCCGATGAACGCCGAACGCGCCGCCGGGGATCAACCGCGCCACGTGCTCGTCGCCGACGACGAGCCGCACATCGGCCGCATCATCCAGCTCAAGCTGGAGAGCGGGCCCTACCAGGTCTCCCTGGTCTCCGATGGCCGCGCGGCGCTCGAGCGCATCCGCGGCGACGAGCCGATCCACGCGATCCTGCTCGACATCATGATGCCGCATGTGAGCGGGCTGGATGTGCTCGCGGAGATCCGGGCGCTGCCGCACCGCCGCGAAACGCCGGTCATCATCCTCACCGCCAAGGGTCAGGATGCCGACCGCGAGCGTGCCATCGACCTCGGCGCGACCGCCTTCTTCACCAAACCCTTCAGCCCGAAAAAGCTGCTCGCGCGAATCGATGAACTCTTCTAACCCACATCTCTGGGCGGTGATCCTCGCCGGGGGGGTCGGCTCGCGCTTCTGGCCGATGAGCACGCCCTCCCGACCGAAGCAGCTCCTGCCGCTCGCCTCCGATCAGCCGCTGATCCGCGACACCCTCGAGCGGATCACGCCGCTGGTGCCGCAGGAGCGGCTGCGGATCGTGACCGGCGGACACCTCGCCGGGCCGATCCTGAAAGGGCTTCCGGAGCTGGAACCGGGCAACTTCCTGACCGAGCCGCGCGCAGCCGGCACCGCGCCCGCGCTCGCCTGGGCGGCGGCGGAGCTGGAACGCCGCGATCCCGACGCGGTGATGATCTCGCTGCACGCCGACCACGTCATCCACCCCGCGGAGGCGTTCCGCGCGCTGCTCGCCGCCACCGCGGAGCTCGCGCTGCGCCACCGCCGGCTCTTCACCATCGGAGCGGTCCCAACACGCCCCGAGACCGGCTACGGGTACATCCGCACCGGTGCCGCGCTGCCCGCCGCCGGCCCCGACGACCGGGCGGTCGAGACGGAAGGATACGAGGTCGCCTCCTTCGTGGAGAAGCCCGACCGCGAGACGGCGGAGGAGTACCTCGCCTCCGGCGAGTACCTCTGGAACACCGGGCTCTTCGTCTGGCGGGCGGGCGAGCTGCTCGACCAGCTCGCGCGGCACACTCCGGAGCTCGCGCCGCTCATCCCCATCCTGCGCGAGGGCGGCACGGAGGAGTTCTTCCGCCACGCCCCCTCCCTCTCGATCGACGAAGGGCTGCTGGAGCGCTCCGACCGGGTGGGAATGGTGCGCGCCAGCTTCGCCTGGGACGACGTGGGCGCCTGGGACGCGGTCTTTCGTACGCGAGAGACGGATGAGGCGGGAAATGCGGCGATCGGAGAGGCCTTCGCGGTCGAGACCCGCGGCAGCGTGCTCTACGCCGACGACGGCCCGATCGTCGCCTTCGGGGTGGAGGATCTGATCGTAGTGCGTGCCTCGGGGATCACCTTCGTCGCGCACCGCGAGCGCGCCGCGGAGCTGAAGACGCTGCTCGGGAAGATTCCGGCGCGGCTGCGGGAGGTGGGATAGGATCGTGCGCTCCCTGATCCTCTTCGACGACGGCGTGGCGCAGGGATGGGATCCCTTTGCGCTTACCCGTCCAGCAGGCGAGCTGCTCTTCGGGGCCCTCACGCTGCGTGCGCGCGCAGAGCGTATCTTCGGCAGCGGCTGCATCGCCCATCTCGCCGCCCCGCACCTGCAGGGGTGGGAGGAGACCGGAGCGCCCCCCGTCCGCGGATACGACGACGCCCCGGCGGACGGCGACCGCGTCTTCCTCTGCTCGCGCGCCGTGCCCGGCTGGAATGCGGCGATACGCCTCCCCCGCCAGGCAGGACCCATCCGCGTCGGGGCGGAGACGGTGGGGTGGTTCGCCCCATCCGGGAGCCCGGCCCCACCGCCGGATTTCTTTCTCCACCCTGGTGCCGTCTCGGACGCGGTGGTGCTCGAGCTGCCGGGACGCACCCTGCGGCACGTCTGGGAGCTGGTCCTCGAGAATCCCGAGCAGATCTCCCGCGACATCCGCGCGCTCTTCCCTGCCCCGCCCGCACCGGAGCTGCCCGCGGGCGTCCACCTGCGAGGAGATCACCCGCTCATCCTAGGGCCGGGTGCGCGCCTCGAGCCCGCGGTCGTTCTCGACAGCTCCGGCGGCCCCATCTGGCTCGACGAGGGCGCCAGCCTCCGCGCCTTCACCCGCCTCGCCGGGCCCGCGTACGTGGGTAGAGGCTCGACGGTGCTCGGCGGGCCGCTCGAGGCGGTCTCGATCGGTCCCGTATGCAAGGTGCGCGGCGAGCTGGCGGAGAGCGTCTGCCTCGGCTATGTCAACAAGCAGCACGACGGCCACATCGGCCACGCGTATCTCGGGCGCTGGGTGAATCTTGGCGCGGAGACCACCAACAGCGACCTGAAGAACAATTACGGCACCATCCGCATCTGGACGCCGGAGGGGGAGCAGGACACCGGCAGCATCAAGCTCGGCTGCCTGCTCGGCGACCACGTGAAGACGGGGATCGGGCTGCTGCTCAACACTGGCACGGTGGTGGGCGCGGGGAGCAACCTCTTCGGCGCCGCCATGCCGCCCAAATACGTGCCTCCCTTCAGCTGGGGCACCGGCGAGGAGCTGGTTCCCTTCCGGCTGGAGAAGTTCCTTGAGGTCGCCGAGCGCGCGATGGGACGACGGGACGTGCCGCTCACGCCGGGGATGCGCCGGCAGCTGGAGGCCGCCTGGATGCGCGGGCGCGGCGAGATCTCCGTGGAGTAGCAGCACGATGCGAGTCACGGTCCTGGGGAGCGGCAGCGGAGGCAACTCGATCCTGGTCGAGACGGAGGGCGTGCGCCTGCTGGTGGATGCCGGCTTCAGCGGCCGCGACCTCGAGCGGCGCCTCGCCGCGGTGGAGATCGAGCCGCGCTCCCTCTCCGCCGTGCTGATCACCCACGACCATGGCGACCACACCCGCGGGATGGGAGTCGTCGCGCGGCGCTGGAAGATCCCGCTCTACCTGACGGAACCCACCCGCGCGGCCTGCGCCCGGCTGCTCGATGGCAGTGAGGAGATTCGCCCCTACCAGAGCGCCGCCCCCCTCGAGATCGGCGGCCTTCGTATCGACCCGTTTCTCACCGTCCACGATGCATACGATCCCGTCGCGATCACCGTCACCGAGACGGAGACGGGTGAGAAGCTGGGGATCGCCACCGATCTCGGCCGGCCGACCGCGGCGGTGCGGCACGCGCTGGGAGGGTGCGACCTGCTCATCCTCGAGGCGAACCACGACGAGATCCTGCTGCGGGAGAGCGACTACCCCTGGTCGATCAAGGCGCGCATCGGCGGTAGCCATGGCCACCTCTCGAATCGAGCCGCCGCCGAGTTGGTCGCCGAGCTTTACCACCCCGCGCTGTGCGCCGTGGTCCTCGCGCACCTGAGCGCCAATGCAAACGACCCGGAGCTCGCCCGCGAAGTGGTCGGCAGGGCGCTCGGCCGCAGGCGCTTCAAGGGAGTGCTCGCGCTCGCCGCGCAGGATGCGCCGCTCGAGCCGCTGGACGTAGGCGAGCTGCGTCAGCGGCGGGGACCGGTGCAGCTCTCGCTGCTGTAGCGAGGCCCCCTCCCCCGGCGCCGCGGGCCCTCACCCCCCGGCCCCCTCTCCCAATGCTGGGAGAGGGGGAGAACAACGTGTAGCTCCAACCTCTCCCCCGGAATCGGGGGAGGGGTGGCGAGCCAAAGCGAGCCGGAGAGGGGGCGCGCCGAGGAGACGAACCGATCCCAGGGGCTGGACGTGCGCCGCAGCGAGACGATATGTTTCGCTGCGGTGCGGCATCCTCCTCCCCGGAATTTTTCCGGCTTCTCCTCCGGAGGCAGCGGACTCGCGGCAGCGGGCGATACGGGAGCTTTCCGGGATCGCGGGGAGCGGCGCCGTGCCCGTGCATTCCACTTATCTGCAGGAAGAGTAGTATGCGACGTATATCGGTCCTCCTCGGCCTCCTCCTCTCGTTCTGGCTCCCGCTGCACGCGCAAACCGGCGAACATGCGCACGCGCTGTCCGCCGCCGGCTCGGCACAGCCTGCCGCGGCGGCAGGCGCGGAGCCGCAGGACACCCTCGGCGCGCGGGTCGATGCGCTCTTCCGGCAGTGGGACCGCCCCGGCTCGCCGGGCGCCGCAGTGGCGGTCATCCGCGATGGGGAGATCGTCTACAGCCGCGGCTACGGGATGGCCAATCTCGAGTACGACGTGCCCATCACCCCGGCGACCATCTTCCACATCGCCTCGATCTCGAAGCACTTCACCGCCTTCGCCATCACCCTGCTGGCGGAGGAGGGGAAGCTCTCGCTGGACGACGACGTCCGCACGCACCTCCCCGAGGTGCCGGACTTCGGCAAGGCCATCACCATCCGGCAGCTGATCCACCATACCAGCGGGCTCCGCGACCAGTGGGAGCTGCTGGCGATGGCCGGCTGGCGGCTGGACGACGTGATCACCCGCGAGCACATCCTCAAGATGGTCAGCCACCAGCGGGCGCTGAACTTCGAGCCCGGAGAGGAATACCTCTACTCGAACACCGGCTATACGCTGCTGGCGGTGATCGTCGAGCGGGTGAGCGGCCAGTCCTTTCGGGAGTTCACCGAGGAGCGCATCTTCCGGCCACTGGGGATGACGAGCACCCACTTCCACGACGACCACGAGATGATCGTCCCCGGGCGCGCGTACTCCTACGCGCCGCGCCAGGGGGGTGGCTTCCGCAACAGCCCGCTCAACTACGCCAACGTGGGCGCGACCAGCCTCTTCACCACCATCGAGGACCTGGCGAAGTGGGACCGCAACTTCCACGAGCCGCAGGTGGGCAGCGCGGCGCTGCTCGAGCAGATGCAGACGCGCGGCGTGCTCAACGACGGCAAGGAGATCGAGTACGCCTTCGCGCTCTCCATCGGGGAGCACCGCGGCCTGCGCACCGTCGGCCACAGCGGCGCGGACGCGGGCTACCGCTCCTACTACGTCCGCTTTCCCGATCAGCGGCTCTCGGTGGTGGTCCTCAGCAACCTGAGCAGCTTCAACCCCACACATGTGGCGCTGCGGGTGGCGGACATCTACCTCGCCGGCCAGTTCCCGGGCCGCCGACGCTCGCAGGCTTACGTGGTGCCGGAGACCGATGCGCTGCGTGGCCACGGCGCGCAGCGGCAGCCCGGCGAGCGCGGCAGCACGTCGTCCATGCCAACGCGCCCGGTGCGGCTCAGCGCGCAGCAGCTCAGGGAGAAGGTGGGTCTCTACGCCAGCCCCGCCACCGACGAGTTCCGGCGGATCGAGCTGCGTGGCGGCAAGCTCATGCTGATGATCCGGCCGAATTACGAGTTGGCCCCGCTCTCCTCCACCCACTTCCTGGTGCGCGAATCTCCCAACCGGGTAGAGATGGAGTTCGAGCCGACCGATTCCGGTGCGGGCGCTCCCTTCCGACTGCTCGAAACCGTCGAGGGGGGAGAGCCGGTGATCTACGAGCCCACGGTGTCGCTCACGCCCGCGCAGCTCGCCGACTACACTGGCACCTACTACAGCGAGGAGCTGGGCACCACCTACGCCTTCGTCCTGCGGGAGGGCAGGCTCGTCGCGCAGCACCGCAGGCACGAGGACACGCGGCTCTCTCCCACCCTTCGCGACCGCTTCCTGGGAGACAACTGGTGGCTGCGGCGGGTCGAGTTCACGCGCGACGAGCAGAACCGGGTGACCGGCTTCTCGCTGACCGGGGGACGCGTCAGGAATCTGCGCTTCGAGAAGCAGACGCACTGATTCTGTGCCCGTGCGCTGCCGCGCCCGGCTCCTCCCGCTCTGCCTGGCGCTCGCGCTGCTCGCCGGCGCCTGCCGCCCAGGCGAGGGTGATCCCGGCGAGCCGCCCCCTGCACCCGAGGCGTCCAACCGCTTCGATCCCGCCGGCATCCAGGTCGGGGACCGGATTCTCGGCCTCACCGTCACCCGCCAGGATCTCAGCCACGCGCCCGCGATGGGTGACTCGGTCTATGTGGGCAGCGTCGAGTTCTCCGGCGAGCTGACCCTCAGCGGCAGCTACCGCGCACACCCCGACTACCCCGAGGTCCAGGCGCTCTGCTTCGTCGTGGACGAGGCCTCCGCCGCCCGCGTGCCGCGCATGCGGGGCGACGAGCGCCGGGTCTGGTTCTGCTTCGACAACCAGGAAGAGGCGGTGCGCGCGCTCGGCAGCCCCGGAACCGCGGGTCGGGCGACGATCGTGATCGACGACTACCGCACGGTCCGGCAGTTCACCGACGCCTTCGACACAGCGACGCTGCTACGGGTGGTGGAGTAGGAGCTCACCCTCATGGTCCAATCCCCGGACTCCCCCGATAGCAGCCGGCTCGCGCTGCTCGGCATCCGCTACGACGGCGCCTCCTCCTTCCTGCGTGGCGCGGCCGACGCGCCGCCGCGCATCCGTGAGGCGCTGCGCTCGGAGGCGGGCAACCTCTGGACGGAATCCGGGATGGATCTGGGGACCGAGGGGCTCTTCTTCGATGCGGGGGACGTCACACCGCAGCCGGGAGAGAACCCGGTCACGGCGATCGAGCGGGAGGTGACGCGCGTGCTGGAGCGTGGGCTGCCGCTGATCTCCCTGGGCGGCGACCACTCGATCACCTATCCCGTCGTGCGGGCGCTGCGCCGCCGGCACCCGCGGCTCTCCATCCTCCATTTCGACGCGCACCCGGATCTCTACGACGGGCTCGGGGGCGATCGCTACTCCCACGCCTGCCCCTTCGCCCGCATCATGGAGGAGGGGCTGGCGGAGCGGCTGGTGCAGGTCGGCATCCGCGCCGCGACCGGGCACCAGCGCGAGCAGGCGGAGCGCTTCGGCGTCGAGGTGGTTGCGATGAGCGACTGGCGCGACGATCTTGTTCTCGCCTTCGACGGGCCGCTGTACATCTCCCTCGACATCGACGCGCTCGACCCTGCCTTCGCTCCCGGCGTCTCGCACCCGGAGCCTGGAGGCTTCTCCACCCGTCAGGTGGTCGGCGCGCTCCGCCGGCTCGAGGCGCGGGTGGTGGCGGCGGATCTCGTCGAGTACAACCCCGCACGCGATCCGCTCGGCCTCACCGCGGTCGTGTGCGCCAAGCTCCTGAAGGAGCTCGCAGCAAAGATGCTGGAGCGGCAGGCGTAACGGCCTGCCCCGCAGGACCACAGGCCGGGTAGCTGCCGCGGATCCATCCGCCATCCCCACCTCCGCCTGGGGCGTCTTCACAAGCGCTGGTCAGCCGATCCACCACACCACTCCACAGAGGAATCTCATGTCGCGCACCCCGCTCTTCCGCGAGATCCACAAGGCCATCCTGCTCGCGCAGCGCTCGCTGCACACCGGCGAGACCCCCTCCGAGGTCGTCGAAAAAGTCGCCGAAGAACGGCGCCTCGCTCGACTCGAGGAGAAGCGCCTCGCCGCCCTCGAGCAGAAGTCCCTCAGCCGGCGGCAGTTCCTGGGCTACTCGGCGGCCGCCGCGGCCACCTTCGCCCTGCAGGGGTGCCTTCCTGCCGTCGGCGGGCGCCGTACCGATGAGCCGGTGGTGATCATCGGCGGGGGAATCGCGGGGCTCTCCGCCGGCTACCGGCTGCGGCAGGCGGGGGTGCCGATCCGCATCCTCGAGGCGCAGAACCGCACCGGCGGGCGGATGCTCTCGCTGCGCAACTTCTTCGCGGACGGGCAGGTCGCCGAGCTGGGCGGGGAGCTGGTGGACACCGGCCACACCCACATGCACGCGCTCGCCGAGGAGCTGGGCATCGAGTTCAACGACCTGACGGGGGACGATCCGACCAAGCAGGAGGTGTACTTCTTCGGCGGGCAGCGCCGCACGGAGGCGCAGGTGGTCGAGGCCTTCCTCCCCATCGCGCGGCGGATGGAGACCGACCTGAGCACGCTCGGCGGGGACGGGGACGTGACCTACCACGGGCCGAACGACGCCGAGCGGCTGGACCGGATGTCGATCGCCGAGTGGTTCGACAGCGCAGGGGTGAGCGGCTGGATCCGCACCATGCTGGACGTGGCCTACACCACCGAGTACGGGCTGGAGATCGACCGGCAGTCGGCGCTCAACTTCCTGCTGATGATGGACCCGAATCCGGATCCGGCGCAGCCCTTCCATCTCTTCGGCGAGAGCGACGAGCGCTACCATGTGCGCGGCGGCAATGACCTGATCACGCAGGCGCTGGCCGCGCGGGTGGAGGACGCCATCGAGTTGAACACCCGCCTCGAGGCGGTGCGGATGGGCACCGACGGCCGCTACATCGCCACGATGCGCCGGGGCGACTCCAGCTTCGAGGTACCCGCGCGGCACCTGCTGCTCGCCATCCCCTTCACCCTGCTGCGTCAGGTGCAGCTGGACGTGGAGCTGCCCCCGGTGAAGCGGCGCGCGATCCAGGAGCTGGGCTACGGCACCAACGCGAAGCTGATGGTGGGCTTCTCCGACCGCGTCTGGCGGACGCGGTACGACTCCAACGGCAGCACGCTGAGCGACCTCCCCTACCAGCTCACCTGGGAGACGAGCCGGCTGCAGGGCGGCGGCGCCGGGATCCTCACCAACTTCACCGGCGGCAACCACGGCGTCGAGCTGGGGCGCGGCACCCCCGCCGAACAGGCGGCCGAGCTGACCGCGCACCTCGAGCAGGTCTTCCCGGGCATCCGCGCCACCCGCGAGGGGATGCGCGAGGCGCGCTTCCACTGGCCCTCTCACCCCTACACCCTGGGGAGCTACGCCTCCTACCTCCCCGGACAGTGGACCGGGATTCGCGGCGCGGAGGGAGAGAGCGTGGGCCGCCTCTACTTCGCCGGCGAGCACTGCTCGCTCGACGCGCAGGGCTTCATGGAGGGTGGCTGCGAGACGGGACAGGCCGCGGCCGCCGAGATCCTGGTGGAGATGGGCATGAGGCAGCCCGTCGCGCAGCGCCGGCCCCGCCCCCGGGAGCGGGTGGCGGTGCCAGCCTGAACGGCGCGCTGGGCCCTCACCCCGGCTCGCTGAGGCTCGCCACCCCTCTCCCACAAGGGGAGGGGGGATGATGCCGCCTCCGGCACTGAAGCTGAGGTCCAGCAGGGCAGTGTTCCCCCTCTCCCTTCATGGGAGAGGGGGCTAGGGGGTGGGGGCCCAGGCCGGGAGAGGGCGAATATCGCCACTCGGAATCGACAGGCAGTGACGTTATGATGCGGCAGCTCTCTCTTGGAGAAGGCGAATAATCGCATGGCAACCGCCCCGGCTCAGCTGACGGAGCCGCTCGCGCTGCTCACCCCCGCCGAGCGACGCGCGCTGCAGGCTGTCTGCGAGGCGCTGCTGCCGGCGCTCGCGCCGGAGGAGGAAGAGGGGGACGACCCGCGGCTCTTCGGGCTCGATGCCGCGGCGCTCGGCGTCGCGGAGGCGATGGAGCAGGCGATCGCCACCCTCGGTGCGAGGCAGCAGTCGCAGTTCCGGCTGCTGCTGCGCCTGCTCGAGCGTCCGCCGATGATGGGCCTGCTCATCCGCCGCGCGAGCCGCTTCAGCGCCCTGCCGCAGGAGGAGCGCGAGCGGGCGCTGCTGGCGATGGCGACCAGCCGGCTGCCGCCGCTGCGCGCCGGCTTTCAGGGACTCAAGCGCCTCGCCACCTTCCTCTTCTACAGCCTGCTCGATGAGAGCGGCGGCAACCCCAGCTGGGAGGCGATCGGCTACACCCCCTCCGCGAATCCTCCCGCGAGAGAGCCGCTGCTGGCGCTGACGCGGATCACTGCGCCCGCGACCCTCGAGTGCGACGTCTGTGTGATCGGCTCGGGCGCGGGCGGCGGCGTGGCGGCGGGCGAGCTGGCGCGGGCGGGCATGCGCGTCATCGTGCTCGAGGCGGGCAGCGGCCAGCAGGCGCCGGACTTCGACCAGCGCGAGCTGCTGGGGATGCAGCACCTCTACCTCGACAAGGGACTGACCGCCACGCGCGACCTGGGGGTGACGATCCTGGCGGGGGGCGCGCTCGGTGGGGGTACCACCATCAACTGGCAGACCTCGCTGCGCACCCCCGACACGGTGCGCGACGAGTGGGCGGAGCTCTCGGGGTGCGCGCACTTCCGCGAGGAGAGCTTCACGGCCTCGCTCGATGCGGTGACGGAGCGGCTCGGCGTCGGCACGGAGGCGAGCGTCGTCAACGCCAACAACGCGGTCATCCGACGAGGGTGCGAGGCGCTCGGCTACCGCTGGCGGGTGCTCCCCCGCAATGCGCGGGGATGCGATCCGGAGCAGTGCGGCTACTGCATCTACGGCTGCCGGCGCGGGGGCAAGCAGTCCACGGCGGTCACCTACCTCCACGACGCGCAGCAGTTCGGCGACACCACCATCATCCCTGACTGCCATGCCGAGCGCGTGCTCCTGGCGAACGGGCGCGTCACCGGGGTGGAAGCGGTCGCCACCGACCCGGCGACGGGGAGCCGGCACAGGGTGCGGGTGCATGCCCCTACCGTGGTGGTAGCGGCGGGTGCGCTGCGCTCGCCGGCGCTGCTGCTCCGCTCCGGCCTCGGGCTGCCCGCCCTCGGCCGGAACCTCTTTCTGCACCCTACCGCCGGGGTGGGCGGCAGGTATGCGGAGCGGATCGAGCAGTGGCACGGCCCCCCGCACAGTATCATGTGCGATGAGTTCGCCGGGCTCACCGGCAACTTCGGCTTCCGGCTGGAGGCGGCTCCCGCGCACCCCGGCATGCTCGCCCTCGTGCTCCCCTGGCGCGGAGCGCGCGACCACCGCCGGAAGATGCAGGTCGTCGCCCGGCTCGGCTCGATCATCGCGCTGACGCGCGACCGCGTCGGCGGGCGCGTCCGGGTAGCGCGCGACGGGCAGCCGCTGATCGACTATCGTCCCGGCGCGCAGGAGCGGGAGCATCTGCGGCGGGGGATCGCCGCCGCGGTGCGCGTCCACCTCGCCGCGGGCGCCGAGGAGGTGCTGACGCTGCACAGCCGCGAGTACCGCCTGACGCGCGCCTCCGCAGGCTCCTCCGCCCAGGTCGATGCCTTCTGCGACAGCCTGCTGCGCTGCGCCGTGGACCGCAACCGTGCCGCCCTCTTTAGCGCCCACCAGATGGGCACCTGCCGCATGGGGCGCGACGCCCGCAGCGCGGTGTGCGACCCGGAGGGCGAGGTCTTCGGGGTACGCGGGCTCTTCATCGCCGACGCGAGCGCCTTTCCCTCCTCGTCGGGCGTCAACCCGATGATCACGGTGATGGCGCTCGCGCACCACACCGCGCAGCGGATCGCCGCGCGATGAGGGAGCGACCGTACGCCGTCGCATGATGGGTGGCGGCAGGGGTCACCCGCAGCTCCTCACTCCTTCAACTCTCCAGGCCAGCCCTTTCAGGGTGTTCTGGAATCGTGCTAACCTCCTCTGGGATCGCAGCCTGGAGAATGGAATCTCAGGAGGAGCCGCGTGATGGTTGGGGGGAAGTGTTCTCGAAGTTCTTGCAGGAAAGCCCAGTGGCGGTGATGGTCGGC
>JBPCIT010000118.1:0-6594 GCA_051006015.1 Longimicrobiaceae bacterium | reverse complement strand
CCGCCCCCCCCCCGCTCCCCCCCGGCCGCTACACCTATCTGCTCTCCGTCGACCGCGCGACCGGCGCCCTGGCGCTGAACTTCATCGTGGGCGATCAGATGCCCAGCGGCCGCCAGCGATCCCGGCGCTCGCGGGTCGTCAACCTCGAGCGGCGCCACGAGCTGGAGGCCAGCGTAGCCGCCGCCGACGGAGGGGCGCTGGTGGCGGGCACCCGCGTCACCGTCCTGGAGATCAACCCCACGGTCTCCACACAGCTGGGCAGCCGCGTGATCTACCTCCCGGACGCTCGCGTGCTGGGCATCACCTACCAGGGGGTGCTGCTGAAGCTCACCGCTGCGGGCCAGCGGGAGTGGCTGCGCGAGCTCGGCGAGGACGACCGCTGGACCAAGAGCATCCGTGCCCTGGTGCCGGCGCCGGGCGGTGGGTGTCTGCTCGCCGGGGAGCACCACTGGTCCGCCGGGGAGGACGGAAAGGGGTGGGCGGGAGACGCATGGCTGGTCCGTGTCTCTGCCGCCGGCGAGCCGCTCTGGTCCCGGGGCATCGGTCGGCCCGACGCGGAGGAGCAGACGACGAGCCTACGCGCCACCCTTGATGGCGGCTACATCGTCGCGGGCGCCAGCGGCGGTCTGCCCTGGCTGGCGAAGACCGACCCGGAGGGGCGCGAGCTGTGGAGCCGCACCTATGGCAGCGGGTGGGCGATGAACTATGTCGAGGCGGTTCACCCGCTCCCCGACGGCGGCTACGTTCTCGCGGGCGATCGCCACGGTGTGGTGAAGGAGACAGGTGGAGGCACACTCATCCGAACCGATGCTGCCGGCGAGCCGCGGTGGACCACCGGCTTCGCTGGATCGGCCGAAGCGCTGCTCGCCACGAGCGACGGCGGCTTCCTCGTGGCGGGCGCTCCGCTGGACCGGGTGGCGCGAGTGGCGCGCTTCGATGGAGAGGGCAACCTGCTCTGGTCGCGGCGGTACCTCGGGGGCTCCTCCGCCCGCGCGCTCGCGGCTACCCCGGATGGAGGCTTCGTGGTGGGTGGCGGACCCGACTTCTGGCTGCTCCGCGCGGATGCCGACGGCGTCGAGGAGTGGCGCCAGAGCTGGCCCGGCCGACCCGGCTCCTGGCCCGTCGAGATCCGCTCCATTCAGCCGACCGGCGACGGCGGCTTCCTGCTGGTCGGCTCGATCGGACACGACGCCCGTATCCTGAAGATCGACGCGCGCGGCCGGCGGCAGTGGGAGCACGTCGTCACCGGGCAGTAGCTCCCGCGCAGCCCCACCTCCCTCCTCCCGTCCTCACTTCCTGGTTCTTTCTCGTTGGTCCTCCCCGCGCCTGCCGGGGAGGAGCTGCGGGGTGGCGAGCAGACGCCGCCTCCAGTAGTTTTTACCATGGCTCAGAACCGCTCCTCGAACGGACCCGGTCCCGCGACGTGGGGGGCGGGTCCGAGCATGCTGGACCTGGTCCGCCTCAGTCCCGAGCCGGTCTTCCCGCCGGGCGGAGAGGCGCTCTACCGGCAGATCGCGCGCATCCTCGAGCTGCGCGAGGGGCAGGAGGTGCTGGACGCCGCGTGCGGCAGGGGCGTCTCGCTCAGCTTCCTCGCCTCGGCGTACGCCGTCGAGGGGTCAGGCGTCGACCCGGATCCGAATCTGGTGCGCGAGGCGGAGGAGCGGGCGCGCGCCGCCCGGCTCGACCACCAGCTGCACTTCCAGAGCGCGCCGCTGGACGACCTCCCCTACAAGGACGCCATCTTCGACGTGGCCATTGGCGAGATCGGGCTCGCCATCTCCGCCGACCCGGCGCGCGCGGTGCGCGAGCTGGTGCGCGTCACCAAGCCGATGGGCTCCGTGGTGCTCGTCCAGCTCGTCTGGACCGGGAATGTGGATGAGGCCCGCAAGGAGATCCTCGTGCAGCACCTGGGCGCCCGCCCGATGATGCTCGTCGAGTGGAAGCAGTTCCTGCGCGACGCCGGGGTGGTGGATCTGGTCGTCGAGGACTGGTCCGATCAGCCATCGCGGCCGCTGGGCCGCGCGCCCTTCCCCGACTTCTCGCGAATGTTCACCCTGCGCGAGAAGATGAAGATCATGCAGCGCGCGATGCAGCGGTGGGGCTGGCGCGGTGTTCGCGGTGCAATTCTGCGCGAGCAGCAGGTGCACCTGCTGCTGACGCGCGAGCGCGTGCTCGGCCTCTCGCTGATCAAGGGGGTACGCTGGCAGGCGGAGGAAGCACGCACCGGAGCACAGGAGATGGGGGAATCCACGTGAACTCTGCTTCTCACTCGGCCGGCGCGGCCGCCCCGTTCGACACCGCCACCCTGGAGCGCATCCAGCGCGAGCTGCAGGCCGCGGGGCTGGACGGCTGGCTGCTCTGGGACTTTCACGGCGCCAACCCGGTCGCCGGGCAGCTGCTCGGTCTGCCGGTGCTGACGCGCCGCTACTTCGTCCTCCTCCCTGCCGAGGGCCGCCCCTTCGCGCTGACCCACCGCATCGAGCAGCAGCCGTGGGAGAGCTGGCCTGGCGAGAAGCGCGTCTACCTGAGCTGGCGCGAGCTCGAGGCCGGGCTGGCCGAGATGCTGACCGGGCGCCGGCGGGTCGCGATGGAGTACGTACCCGAGAACGCGGTGCCCTACGTGGACCGCACCCCCGCCGGACTGATCGAGCTGGTGCGCGCCGCCGGGCCGGAGGTCGTTTCCTCCGCCGACCTGGTCAGCACCTTCTACTCGCGCTGGTCGCCCGAGCAGCAGGCGAGCCACCGCCGCGCGGCCGTGCATGTACGAGACACCGCTCACGAGGCCTTTCGCCGCGTCGGCGAGCACATCCGCCGCGGCGACTCCATCAACGAGTGGCAGCTTCGGGAGTGGATCTGCAACCGGCTCGCGGAGCGCGGCCTTGCCATCGGGGTGGACTCGATCGTGGCCATCGGTCCTAACGCGGCCAACCCGCACTACTATCCGTCCGCAGAGGAGCACCGGGAGATCCGCAAGGGCGACCTTCTGCTCGTCGATCTCTTCGGAAAGGAGTCGGAGGAGGCGATCTACGCCGACCAGACCTGGATGGCGTTCGTGGGAGAGGAGGCGCCGCCGCGGCTCCAGGAGATCTTTGCGGCGGTGCGTGATGGCCGCGACGCCGCCGTCGAGCTGCTCCGGCAGCGCTGGTCGGCCGGCGAGCCGACGGCAGGCTTCGAGGTGGACGACGCCGCCCGCGCGGTGATCGCCGCCCGCGGATTCGCGGAGAGCTTCATCCACCGCACCGGCCACTCGATCGACCGGGAGCTGCACGGCTCGGGCCCGAACCTCGACAACCTCGAGACGCGCGACACGCGGCGGCTGATCCCCGGCGTCGGCTTCTCCGTCGAGCCGGGCATCTACCTGGCGGGCGACGTGGGCTTCCGCTCCGAGATCAACGTCTTCCTCGGCCAGGACGGTCCGGAGGTCACCCCTCGCGAGCCGCAGCGCGAGCTCTATCCGATCCTCGCCGCCGAGGGCGGATGAGCGCCTCCGAGGCGAAGCTGCACGCTGCCGTCCAGACGGAGCCCGCGTCGGGTCTCTACCTCCTGGGCGTGGTGCGGGAGGAGGGTGGCCAGCAGATGCCCGCCGGAGCCGCGGGCGAGTGTGTGCTGATCCTGCACCGGGAGATCGCCGCCCTCGCGCGTCCGGGCCCGTTCGAGATCCCGGAGATGACGAAGGACCAGGTGATGCTCCATCAGCGGGAGCTCGATCAGGTGATGCAGCGGTCGACGGTGGCTCCGGCTCCCTTCGGAATCGTCTTCCGCGACCGCGCCAGCGTACTGCGCTTCCTCGAGGAGCAGTACGCACCGCTGCGCGAAGCGCTCGCGCTGGTCGAGGGACGATGGGAGTTCCGGCTGCACATCCGCGACGAGGAGAATCGCAGCGATCCCGCTCTCACGCGCGACGTGGCCACCCACATCTACGCGGAGCTGCGGCGCATCACCCATTCCGCCGTTCCCTTCCCGAGCGAGGGGCGAAATTTCTTCAGCGCTGCCTTCCTGGTCGAGCGCGAGGTGACCAGCCGCTTCCTCGACCGGGTCGAGGAGCTGGGCGAGCTCGACCCGGCTCTTGTTCTCGATGTCACCGGTCCCTGGCCGCCCTACGACTTCGTTCGCATCTCCGTCGGCAGCGAAGACGGCGAGGTCGGCAAGCCGTCCGGCTCTCCGTGACCTTCGCTTCCAGCTCGACATTTCATGCAGCTTCAGGCTGAAGTTCTCCCGCTCCGTACCCGCCATGCCTTCCACATCGCGCGGGCAGTCGCGCCGCCGGTGCGGGAAACCGTCTGGGTCCGCCTGCTGGACGAGGAGGGGAACGAGGGATGGGGCGAAGCCGCCGCCACTCCCTTTTACGGGGAGACGGCCGAGACTGTCACCGCGATCCTACCGCGTCTCGGCGCCGCGCTGGCGGATGCCGCCGCGGGGGACCCCTTCGCCATCGAGCGGATCGAGCAGGCGCTGGGGCGGGTGATCGGCCGCAACCCGGCGGCGAAGTCGGCGATCTCGGCCGCGCTGCACGACCTGGTCGGCAAGCGGCTGGGTCAGCCGGTCTGGCGGCTCTGGGGACTCGACCCGGGTGACGCGCCACGCTCCTCCTTCACGATCGGCATCGACGAGCTCGAGGTGATGCGCGGCAAGGTCCGCGAGGCCGCCGACTACCCGATCCTCAAGATCAAGGTCGGCACCGAGCGCGACGAGGCGATCCTGCGCATGATCCGCGAGGAGGCGCCGCAGAAGACGCTCTACGTGGACGCCAACACCGCATGGACGGTAAAGCAGGCAATCGAGGCGGTGGCGATGCTGCGGGAGTTCGGCGTCGAGTTCGTCGAGCAGCCGCTCCCCAAGGGCGATATCGAGGGATTGCGACTGCTGCGCGAGCGCTCCCCGCTGCCGATCTTCGTCGACGAATCCTGCGAGACCTCCGCGGACATCCCGCGGCTCGCCGGCGCGGCGGACGGTGTCAACATCAAGCTCGCCAAGTGCGGCAGCCTGCGCGAGGCGATCCGCATCGTCCACTGCGCGCGCGCCCACGGAATGCAGGTGATGCTCGGCTGCATGGTCGAGTCCACCCTCGGCATCGCCGCCGCAGTGCAGCTCGCCCCGCTGATGGACTACGTCGATCTCGACGGCGCCGCCCTGCTGGCGAACGATCCCTTCCGCGGGCCGGGCCTGGAACCCGACGGCACCCTGCGCTTCAACGGCGATCCCGGGCTGGGGGTGAGCAGGGATGGGTGAGGATGCGAGGTGGAGCGCCGAGTCATCGGGTCAGCGTCTGAAGTGACAGGATGGAGCTGTTCCTCGACATTCACGGACGGCAGATCCGCCTCACAGACGAACGGCCCCAGCATCTCGAAGGTACCCATCCGGAGATCGTCGGCCAGCTCGATATACGTAGGGAAACGCTGCTCGAACCGGAAAGGATCGTCCAATCCCGAAGCGATTCCTCGGTCGAGCTCTACTACCGGCACTACCCCGTTACTCCGGTAACCAGCAAGTTCATGTGCGCTGTCACCTAAGGTGTCGGGTCAGGATGCCGTAATGATCACCGCGTACTTCACCGATGCGGTGAAGAAGGGGAACGTCGTATGGCAGAGAAAAACGTAAGCATCTGGTACGATCCGGAGGCGGATTATTTGGAGGTCACCTTTGATAAGAAGCCCGGCTACTTCCGTGAGACGCCGAACGATGCCGTGATGCAGAAGGTGGATAACGCCGGGAACGTCATCGGTTTCTCGGTTCTCGGTGTCAGCACATTCCGACGGGGGGAGACGCTTGCGCTCTCTCTCGGCAGCAGTCTCTCCTGACGCTGTTACCCAAATAATGGCCGTGGTGAGGAGCTTCCTCTGGTGAGCCAGGTGTATGCCCAGGTCGCGCTGCCGCTCCCGCTGCCGCAGACCTTTACCTACCGGGTGCCGGAGGAGCTGCAGCCGCGCGCCGCTCCCGGCGCGCGGGTGCTGGTGCCCTTCCGCCGCTCGGAACGGATCGGCTGGATCGACCGCATCCTCGAGGAGCCGGGCACCGACGCGCGCCTTCGCAGCCTCTTCGGAGTTCTGGATGATTCCACCTCCGCGCCGCCGAGCCTGCTGCACCTCTGCCGCTGGATCGCCGAGTACTATGTGGCGCCGCTGGGGCAGGTGCTGCGCTCGGCGCTGCCGGCGGCGCTCTCCGACAGCTCGACCGACTTCCTGGTGCTGACCGATGGGCACGCCCCGGCGGGCCCCGAGGAGTTCGCGCCCGCGGAGCAGCGGCTGCTGGAGTGGCTGCGCGGCAAGGAGGGGCCGCAGCCGGTGGCGAGGCTCCGCCGTGAGTGCGGTGACCGCGCCTGGTGGCCGGCGATCGACCGACTCAGCGGAGTGGGAGTGCTGCGGGTCGAGACGGAGGGCGCGCGGGTGGAGCCGCCGCTGCTCACCCGCCGCGTGCTGCGGCTGGTGCGCGAGCTGCCGAGTCTAGCGGAGCGCGACACGCCCTTCGGGCGCGCGCGCCGCCAGCGCGAGTGCTACGAGACGCTGGAGGCGATGGGCGGCGCCGCGGAGGTGGCGCATCTCTCCGGCAACCTGGGCTTCTCGGCCTCCGTGCTGCAGGGGCTGGTGGGGAAGGGGC
>JBPCIT010000117.1:0-9368 GCA_051006015.1 Longimicrobiaceae bacterium | reverse complement strand
ATCCCAGAGTGCGAGCACACGGCTCTGGTCGGTGGCGGTGCGGAAATCCTGGTGCCGGTAGTCGAGCCCCGAATCCAGCACCCCGACGATCACTCCCTGTCCGGCGAATCCCTCCCACTCCGTGCCCGTCCAGCTACGCACCTGGTGGGCATTGATCGCCACCATGCTCGCGTCGTGGAAGAATCGGTTGGTGCGGGCGACCTCGAGCCGCGCCAGCGGCGGCGACTCCGCGAGACGGCCGGCCAGCTCGAGCGGCACCCGCGCCGTCGCGATGTCGCCGATCACCGTGCCGATCGCCACGCCCTGCGCACGGAGCTGAGCGGCGGCGCCGGGATCGCGGAGCTGCAGCAGCAGTCCCACCGTCGGGCGGGCGGCGGGACCCTCCCACTCGAGGGCGGCCAGGCCGCGCAGGGGGTGCATCCGCTCGACCGGCTCCGGAAGTGCGCGGGGGTGCTCGATCGCCTGCCGCGGCGCGCCGCGCAGCAGCAGGTGCAGCAGCGGATCGACGTCCGGCTGCTGCCCCGCCGCGGGGGAGACCGGTAGGATGCCGCAGCAGAGTACCAGCAGCGAGAAAAAGCGTCGCACAGTTATCTTGGCGGTCTCGTGGAATCCGGCTTTGCCGTGTCGGGCTGGACAACCGGCGGGGGAATACGAACGTTTCTGGCGAGTTCCATATACGCCACCAGCGGGTGGCGCGCAAGCTGCTCCGCCGCAGCCGCGCGGATGCGGCCGGTGACGATGTCGCCGATCACGCTACCGATCTCCAGCCCACACGCCTCCAGAGCGGCGCGCTCCTGCTCGCCCAGCTCCTGCCGGGTGCGGAGCAGGACGCCGATCACGCTGTCCGGCCGCTGCGCGATGGTGCGGCGCAGCTCGGGATCCGGTGGGGTCATCGCTTCCTTGGCGGGTTTGATGGCACAGCGGGTCTGCGCGCCCGCGACGCTCGGCAGCAACGCGGCCACAGAGAGCACCAGCCCGAGCGCACGCAGCGGCAGGGGGATCCTGAATAGCGTTCGAAGCATCTCACTCCCCTCAACATCGGGTGTTCACCCGCCTCTGCAATAGGCTTGGCGCGGCACGAAGGAGCTCGCGAGCAGATACACTAGACCACTCACCTCCCTTCCCCTGCGACGCACGCGTGTCGGTGCGCGATGGCAAAGCTGCGCGCCTGGAGCAGAGGAAACCCACCCGGTGAAACTCTCCTCGCGCCCGGCACGTAATGCCCATCCGTGTGAAGCAGGCGACATAGAACCGCTGTAGGGAGGTCCGAACCAATGCCAGAGCAAGCTGCCAATTCGCGCCGGGTGCTGATCCGCGATCTGCTGGTCTTCCAGCTCAAGCTGGTGATCGACGGCTTCAAGGATGTCTTCGTCGCACAGGTCGCGCTCGTCGCCGCCGTCGCCGGTCTGCTCTTCGGAGGTGCGCAGCGCGGGCGCTGGTTTTACCGGGTGATGGAGATGAGCGAGAAGTTCGACCTCTGGCTGAACCTCAACGGCGCGAGCCGCTCGGCGCGCTCTCACCCGGACGGCCTCTTCGGCGTGAGCCGTGCCGGAGACGACACGCTGCTGGGCAGGCTGGAGGAGATGGTACGTGGGCCGGAGACGCCAGCCGAGCATGCGGCCCATTCGACCACCGGCGGCTGGTAGAGAGGACGCGCGGGCATCCGATAGGAGCGCCCGCGCGGCTCTTCCGTCAGCTCACCCCTTCCACCGCTTGAAGTAGAAGTAGACGAACGGCGAGTCGGTGAAGACCGCCGTCAGCTCCCACCCATCGTCGCCCAGCGCGTTCAGCTCGCCCTCCGAGGGGGCATCCTCCTTCGCCAGATTGCGCACCAGCTGCCGGTACTCCCACGCGGGCTCCTCCCGCACGTGCACCATCGGCAGGGGGAGGAAGCCGCCGCCAGCTCCGGGATCCTGTGCGATCTCGTTCATCGCTCCTCGCTGGTTGTAGAAATAGGGACCTGGCACCGGCTGCGGCAAGCTTCACACCGTCGGCACCCCCTCCGGGATCACTCGCGCCCTGACATGGAGCCGACCGGCGGCCCGCTGGTCTCGTCACCGCACTTCGTGGCCGCCGCTCGCGCGTTCGAGACGATCTGCCGCAGCCACTCCTCCTCGAACGTCGCGATACCTGCGCCGGCGCGCGCCGCGATCCGCTGCCGCTCGTCGAGAGCCGCGGAGGCGATGCGATCCGCAGCGGGGCCCTCCTTCGTGGCCAGGGCGAGCGCCGCCTCCGCCCGCAACCGCAGGTGGCGCGGAACGCCCCGTGCGCCGGCGCCATCCAGGCAAGAGCGCGCCGCATCAGGATCGTCACGAACAGAGGCGGCGATGAATGCCTGCTCGGTGAGCACGACCCGCCGCAGTCGTCGCCGGCTCCAGCCGCGCGTGGCGTGCTCGGCTCGGATCAGGTACTCCGCCGCCGGCTCGAACTCGTCCCGGTCAATCGCCCACAGATACGCCAGCAAGCAGGCGCCCGCCTCGGCGCGGGAGCGGTCGTGAAGCTCGGTCGCCGTGGCGATCCATCTTTCCTCCCACTCCCGCGGGCGCCTGCCGGCCCAGGAGGCGGCGAGGAGCGCGCGGGTGGCGGCCCACCGCTCGGCGCGCGGCCCCGAGAGGCGGAGCAGACGCAGCCACGGGTGGTCCGGCAGGTAGCCGACCGCAGGCCTCGGCCGGAGGGAGAGCAGGACGCTGAGGAGAGCGAGGGCGACGGTGGTGGCGAGTACCGAGTCGAGCCGATAATGCCCCTCCGGCCGCAGTGCCAGGCGTCCGGCGAGCTCGAGCGCCGCCACCAGAAAGGCCCCGACCGCGGCCAGCATCAGCCCGCCCGCGGCTCCCCCGGCCGCCACCCCGGCGAGGCGACGGCGCAGCTCGTCGGGCACGACCCGACCCGGCGGCAGACTCAGCGTCCCTCCGCCGAAGAGCCACCCCGTCCACCCGACGCGCCAGCCGCGCGCCGCCGTCCAGAGGGTGAGCCGCCCGAGTCCGTAGCGCACGACGCGAGCGCCTGAGCGCCGCGCGCTCACGAAGGTGCCGCTCACCCGAGCTGCCGCGACCGCCAAGCCGGCGCCGAGCAGCATCAGCAGCATGCCCTGCCAGCTCATCCCGAGCAGCGGCCCGGCGGCCGACGGGGTGCCCGCCGGCCAGACGTTGTTCGAGCGCCACGCGTCGGCGAGAATGCGCGCCGGGTCGATCTCCGCCGCTCGCACGCGGGCCGGCAGCTCCGCGACCTCGACGGTATGGGTACGCGCACCGTTCATCCATACTGTCTCCGGCACCCGCACATCGCGCACGCCGCCGTCGCGGAGCGTCAGCCGCACCGTGGCCGGCATGATCGCGTCTCCCCGGTTCTCGAGGGTGATGCGCGCGCTCCAGCCGCCGGCATCCTGCTCCTGTGTCACCTCGCGCAGCGCCAGGTCCAGTGTCGCCGTGCCGCGGAACCAGGGCTGCCAGAACCACTCGAGCTCCCGCCCCCCAACGTCCTCCACGGTGCGGAAGAAGTCCTCGGGATAGGGATGCTTGAAGTGCCACCGTTCATGGTACGCCTGCAGCGCACGCTCGAAGGTCTCGTCACCCAGCACGTCGCGCAGCATGAAGAGTACGGACGCGGTCTTCACGTACACCTGCAGGCCGAGCTGCCACTCGTCAAGCGCGAGCGCGTGCGTGAGCAGGCGAAAGTCGCGCTCGCTGCCGGCGTCCAGCAGATAGGCCGCCTGAAGAATACGCCGCTCGTCGCCGCTCCCCAGAACCCCGCGCATGAAGTATGGAAGGCGCGGGCTCCAGAAGCTGCCGCGCCCGAAGAGCGCCTCGAGCGCGAGCGAGGTGATGAACGTCGTCATCCCCTCGTCCATCGCCGGGTAGCGCGTCTCGTGGGTGCCGAGCATCATCGGGTACCACTGGTGCGCCAACTCGTGCACGATCACCATCAGCGGCTGGTTGTCGATGCGGCTCGCGGGGCCGCCGAAGGCGAGCATCGGGTACTCCATCCCCTCGACGGGGCCGGAGACTACCGTCGCCTGCGGATAGAGGTACGGACCGAAGCGCCGGCTCCAGTACTCGATCGCCCGGCTCGCGACCGAGGCGCTCGAGCGGTAGGCCCGCGCCTCGTCGGGACGGTAGAAGGAGTGGATCCACACTCCCTCCGGCTGCAGCGGCAGGGGCGCGGTGCGGGTCGCGTCCCAGATGAAGTCGGGCGAGGCGGCCCAGGCAAAGTCCCGAACGTCGCGCGCGGTGAAGTGCCAGGTGCGCTCGGCGGGCGGCGCCTCGGCGGCGCGGGCTTCGAGATCCGCGGCCGTCACCACCTGCGTCACCCGCCCCGGAGTGACCTCCTGCAGGCGGCGGAGCTGCACCGACGTGAGGAGCTGCTCGGGGTTCCGCAGCGTGCCGGTGGCGGCCACGAGGTAGTTCGAGGGAACGGTGATGCGTACGTCCCAGTCGCCGTACTCGAGGTAGAACTCCCCGGTGCCCAGGTATGGAGTGTCGTTCCAGCCGTGCTTGTCATCGTAGACGGCGATCTGTGGGTACCACTGCGCCATTCCGAAGTCCTCCCCACGGCTCCCGGTGCGCAGCGTGGGGATCGGCGGCACCTCGTACTCCCACTCGACCTGGAGCAGGAGCGAATCGCCGGGGCCGAGCGGCTCGCGCAGCGGCGTACGCATCAGCGTGCCCGCGATCTCGCGATCGAGCGGCCGCGCCTCCGCGGTGACCCGATGCACCGTGATGCCGCGAGTGGCTGCCATGCGGCGCCCCAGGATCTGCTCCACTCCCCGCGCGGGAGAATCCCCACGGAAGATGTTCTGGTAGAGGTGCCAGTGCAGCTCGTGGAGGGTGTCGGGCGAGCTGTTGTGGTAGGTGATGCGGGCGCGGCCGGTGAGCTGGCGCGCCTGGGGCTCGAGTCGCGCCTCGACCGAGTAGTCCACCTGCTGCTGCCAGTAGCCCGGACCGGGGCGGCCATCCGGGAGCCGTACCGCGTCCTGCGCCGGCAGCGCCGGCGGCAGCAGGACGGCCGCGATAGCGAGGGCGAATCGCAGGCGGGCGATGCGGGCATCCGCCATCGCAGCACCCTCGCGGGTGGTTACCGGCAGGGATCCGGCGGGGTACGCCGGACGTCGAGCACCTCGACCACCGTCAACTCCCGCGTATACGCTCCCAAGTGGCCGTACCGGCCGGCCGGTCCGGCATGGCCGCGGATCTCGGCATACACCCGCTCATACTGCGCACCGGTGAGCTCACGGTAGCGCCGGTTCAGCTCGTCGGCGCGTACGATCCACCAGCGCTCGTCGGAGCCGCAGAGGCGGAAGGACTCCACCTCGAAGCCGTGCTCATAGAATCCCCGGAACAGCTCGGGCCGACCCCCGGCCGCGCTCGCGCACCCGGTCAGGATGAGCAGGAGGAGCAACGGTGCCTTCTTCATGGCTGTGGTTACCGATTCGGGAAACGCCGGCGTCGGACCGTGCACCGGCTGGCGAAGGATGGTACCGCTTCGTGAGCGGAAGGTGCCAGGCGGGATGGGATCCCGGCAGCCGGCGCCGTGCCAATGCAAAGGCGGCCGCTCCCGGGGAGGAACGGCCGCCCTGTTGCTTCACCGGATTCCCTCGGCGGGCGCCGAGGGAATCACCCGAATCGGCTCAGCTCACGCCGGGTTCAGGTTGTCGAAGATCACCTTCTGAGTCGATCCGGTGCCGGCGCGACGTTCGGCATGGAAGCTCACCTGGAGTGCAGCGATCGGGATGGAGGCCGCCTCGCTGTGGTGCGTGGTCCATGCGGCGCCGTCGGACGAGGTCTCCCAGAAGACCATGCCGCCGCTCTCGCGGATCCGCCACCAGCGGTGGGTGGTGGCGTTGTAAAGGCCGCTCCACAGAACTATCTGCTCGCCACCGACGGATTTCACCGCCAGTAGGCCCGAGCTCGGCTCGTGCGCCCAGGCGAGCAGGTTGTCGTCACTGGCGCGCAGCGAGAAGGCGGTGTATAGCGCGGGCTGCGTGCCCAGCTGCTTGACCTCTGTCGTGGCGTGGCTGCCCGTCAGCGCGTAGGCACCGACGCTGGTGCACGTGACCCAGCCGGTTCCGCCCGAGCTCAGATTCAGCTCGAGCTGGTCCTTCACGACCAGGCTGCCGCGCCTGTTCAGTGAGGTAGTCCACTTGCTCGTATCCAGCGCCCCACCCGAGAAGCTCTCCGTGAGAGTATGCAGCTTCGGGTTACCCGGCGGAGGCGGCGGATCCTCCGGCGGCGCAGGCGCCTTCTCCGCGACGGCGGCGGCGCCGATGGCGCAGAACTCGCCGGTGAGCGGAATGGCGTTGCCGTAGTAATCCGCTGCCGGGAGCGTGAACCCCTGCGCCCGCAGGTCGAGACCGGCGGTTGGCATCCGGCTCTCCGGTTGGAGACGGTAGGCGCTGACCGCCTGCAGATCGCCGCCAGACGCAGCTCCTCCCGCTCCCGCTGCGACTAGCAGGGGCGTTTCCTGAAGGCCCGACTGTTCGTGGACGGTAGCCTCCCGCAACGCGGCCAGACTGCTGTAGTCGCTTCCAGCGAAGCGGTAGATGTGCTGACCGTCTTCGGCGTGGTAGCTGTTCCCGTCCAGCCGCAGATTGTTGTGCCCGCCAACCGATTCGATCAGCAGAGCGCCACCGCGAACGACGAAGATGTTGTTCATCACCTGCAGATCTGTCGTGGCGGAACGCAGATCCAGCGCGGCGGCGCTCTTCGACGTCGGTTTGGCGAGGTAGATCGTGTTGCCGTAGATCCGGTTGTTCTTGTGGGTGCTCAGCGACGACATCCGCCAGACGGAGATCCCGGCACGGGGGCTGTTGCCCCGCCCATCGTTCTCACTGATGCAGTAGCGGATCACATTGCCGGCATATTCCCCCGATCCGCTGAAGGCGGCCATGAAGTATCCGGCCGCCATGTTGTCGTGGGTGTAGCAGTGCTCGACCGTGCAGTTGATGCAGTCGCCGTCGAGGTCGATACCGCCGCCATCCACGGTCGCCGACTTGTTGTGGTGCGAGTAGCAGCGTCGCACCACGACCCCACGCGACGACATCACCATGATGCCGAACGGACCCGCGCCGGAGCGGCCGCCGGTCGCGCCGTTCTCCCAGGTGGCGCAGTTCTCGATCACCCCGCCGTCGATGCCGTACGCCAGGATGCCGAAGCCGTTGTTCTCTCCCGGCCTGCCGAGGTTCTGATGGGATCGGACACCACGGACCACCACGTTGCGGTGCGGCGTGAAGTACTTGCCCGGACTCCACTGATGCTCGGCGAAGATGGACAGCCCGTTGTTCCCGTTTTCGGTCATCGTGCAGTCCTCGATCGTAATCGCCGCGAATCCCGCGTCCCCCGCCCATGAGCCGACTGCGATGCCATCCCGGAAGCCACGCGCCTGCACGCCGCGCACGGTGACCGCCGGGCGGCGACCCGGCAGGTAGGTGTAGATGTCCAGCCCGTGCTGCGTGGCGCTGCCCGCACCGACGCCGCGCAGATCCAGGCGCTCTACATGGACGCCCCCGACGTTGTAGAACATCAGGGCGCGCTGATCCGCGGCTGCCGTGATGATCGGGTCAGCTCCCTCTCCATAGCGGGCGAAGCGCACGGGCTCCGCCTCGGAGGAAAATAGATTCTCCGGGTGGAACATGACTCCGCCGACGAAGGTGGCACCGGCTCTGAGGAGGACTACGTCCCCCGGCTGGAGCACGGCGTCGGCAACCCGCTGCAGCGTCTGCCATGCCTCCTCGGGGCTGCTGCCGCTGTTCTCATCGTCTCCGGCAGGATCCACATAGTACGTGGTGCCCGTCGAGAGAAGGGAAGCCGCGTGGTACGTCGGCGCAGTCGGAAGGTCGGTTAGCGAGTTGCACCCTTCCAGCAGCAGCACTGCGCTCACCCCGGCCAACCTGGCGAGCATCTCTCTCCGCGTAAGCATGTTCCTCCTTCGGTAAAGGTTGCAAGGCCCTACAACGGGGGACATCCAGGAATTGAGGAAGCTGTGGCGCCTGTGCGCTGCTTCCCTGCGGGCGGGTGAATGGCGAACCCGCTCCTGGATCTACTTCAGGAGGACGGCAACGCCGAGCCTTTCCGGTATTTTTCTGATGGCCGGGGGATCTGTCTGATGTCGGCGTGTCAGGTCAGCGGTTTGCCCGAGGATGGACGGCGGGAAAAAGAAAAAGCCGCCAACGCTCGACACTCTCGTAGTCGAGTCGCTGGCGGCCCGGCGGGCATGGCGACTCAGGTCGCGGTAGCCCCGTAGCTCTGCGTCACCGCCTTTCGACGGCTTTGCTCTGAGCAGCGTAAATGGATTCTGTATTGTCTACGGCAGCGCGGAGGCATGCTGCGCCCGAGGCGCTGCTTCCAACCCCCCCGCACTGCCCTGGTAAGTTTCACATGGCAATATAGTGGGGTGAGCTTCAGAGCACAACCCCTTCCGACGCGGATAGGCTGCCGAGGAGCAGCCAAGCCTCTCGCCATGCCCGGTGATTCCCTCGCGGTGGCACGACCGCGCGAGGAGAAGAGTGTCCGTTTCCGGGATTACGGCGTCCCCGAATCGAACAGCCGACACCCCGCACTATCCGGTCAGAGTGGCCGTAAGTGCCCACGCTGCAACACGCCCGCTCGCGCGTCCCTCTGGCATGTACCTTCCCTTACCGCAGGCCAGGCGAACTGGGGCCGAATCTGACAGCATACGCGCAGCAAGCGACTCCCCCGCTACGATCGGATGTCATAGCCGCGGCCATTCGCGCGTTTTACAGGAGGTTACGGGATGAGAAGCGGTGGGCGAGCAGATCGTGCAGATAACGAGGCGAAATTGAAATGCTCAAATCAGAGCTTTGGCCGGTATCCGCTCCCCGGCTTCTCACGGCCGACGACTCGACCTCCCTACCTTCCGGGATGAAATTGCATGAATAGGCTGGCCCTTTCCTGTACGATCATCCTGTACGCTTTCGCGGCTTGTGCGCCGACCGCAGGCACCGGGACGCCCGCAGAAGCGCGAGCCGTGATCCATGAACTCCCCGCGATGACGGCTACACGAACGGCACCCATGAACACGGTCCAGACGGCACCAGAGATGGCGGAGCCGCAAAAGGGTGCGCGCACGGCTCCCAGAAGCGAGCCACGCCGTGTAGTTGCCCCTGCCCCGTCCGAAACCGCGCCGCCGCGACAGGAGCCGGGTTCGGGTGGTGCCGGAAGCCCCGCAGCCCTCGGTCCGCGCGCCGCGTACTACTGGGATGACTGCTTGATGGCTGGCTTCGCGGTGCTCCCCCACTGCGCGATCTGACCCGCACGTTTCCATCACGCCTGCCAGAACGAGAACGTCGCTGTGGCCTCCGTCGAGGGGGGGGCAGCGACGTTTGGTGTTCTCGGTGTGGGATCTCCAGAGCTGAG
>JBPCIT010000116.1:0-11993 GCA_051006015.1 Longimicrobiaceae bacterium | reverse complement strand
TGGTCGTGCCCAGGAGTTTTCGCTCTTCAAGAAGATGGCGGGCGTTCTGCTCCGCGAGTGCGACCAGCCGCGTTCTGTCTCCCCGCCGAGGAATCTGGACCGCGACGCGGCGACCCGACCACTCCCGAAGCAACGATTCCAAAACCGGCCGGTCCCCGAAATCATGCGGCAGGAGAATCTCGCCAGGCAGGTCAGACTGATCAGCGGCGGATCGCACCATGTAGAACCTGGCGGCCACCACCTCCAGCAGCTTCTCGTCTCCCTCGCCATTCAAATTGCTGAGAAACAGGGCGTCCCGGCCGAGGAGCTTTCCTTCGCGGATACGCAGAACGACGCCGCAGGCCTCCTCCCCATCGCGTGCGATGCCCAGCACGTCGCGATCCGATCCTGACACATCGACGCCGAGCTGGCGCGATTCGAGCGCCTCCAGCTGCTGCAGCGCATCGCGAAGCTCGGCGGCGCGTTCGAAGTCGAGATCCTGTGCGGCGGCGTTCATCTCCTCGCGCAGCCGGTTGGCGGCACGGTGGGTATGACCGCTGAGGATATCGACGATTTCGTCGGTCATGCCCCGGTAATCAGCCTCGGACTGAAGCATGATACAAGGTGCTTTACATCGGCCGATGTGGTAGTCCAGGCACGGCCGCGCGGGAGCCTCGTCCGGCAGCCTGTAGCGGCAGGAGCGCACGGTGTACAGCCGCTTCACCAGCTCGAGCGCCTGCCGCATTCGTCGCACGTCGGTGTAGGGACCGAAGTAGCGAGCGCCGTCCTGCTGCAGCTTGCGGGTGACGAATACGCGGGGGAACGGCTCGTGAACGGTGACTTTGATGTATGGATACGTCTTGTCGTCGCGCAAGCTGATGTTGAAGCGCGGCTGGTGCTCCTTGATCAGGTTGTTCTCGAGGATCAGCGCGTCCGCTTCCGAATCGACGACGATCGTATCGAAATCGACGATTCGGCGTACCAATTCGCGCGTCTTGAGAGATTCCGCAGGGCGAGCGGAGAAATAGGAGCGTACGCGCGAGCGCAGCGATTTCGCCTTCCCGACGTACAGGATCTCCCCGGCAGCGTCCTTCATCAGGTACACCCCGGGAGTCTCTGGGAGTAGGCGCAGCTTCGGGCGTAGCTCGGACGCGACCATCGCACGACGGGAAACAGGTGGTGTCTGGCTATGTCTGTTTATACCCCACCCGCGGCTCTCGTTCCCATCAGCTCCACCGTCTCGCAAGACGTCCGATCCGCGACAATAGCGCGGTCGCTTCAGGGAGTTTGAGCGCCCCGGCGATCGCGAAATACACGATGCCGAACGCCCCCAGGATTCCAACGGCGGCCGCGATCGGGTGCAGTGGGGGCAAAGCCCATCGTACGCTCCACGCGACGGCCGCGCCAAGGAGGCCCGCGAGGAACATGCGTCCGATGGTCGAGGCGCCAACCCCAACAGTGCCAATCCTATCGCGAAGCGTCCTTCGCAATAGCGCCCACTCGATCCACGCCGCGATCCCGCCCCCCAGCGACAAGCCGACTGCCCCGAGGAAGCGGTCGCCCACGCGCACGCCGCCGAAGAAGCCGGGGCCGATCTGCGCGCCGAAGAGCTGCACGGGCTCGAACTGGATCATCAAGAAAAAGCCGAGCAGAGCAGCCGTCGCAACTCGGACGGCGGCGTAGCGGGCGGGCGTGCGGGTATCGCGCAGAGCGAAGAAGGTGGAGGAAAAGAGGCGAGTGCCGGTAGAGGCAAGCAGCCCGACGGCATAGCCAATGAGGGTCAGGTACACGAGCAGTGTGTCCGTTCGGTCGAACTCGCCAGTCTGATACAGTGCTGCGACCACAACGTCGCCGAGAAGCACAAAGGCGATGAAGGAAGGTACCACGTAAAAGGCGACGCGCTGGAGAGCCGCCCGGGTGCGCTCCTGCAACACCTCCGCCGCGCCACTCCGCCTGCGCGCGAGTTCCGGAAGCTCCGCCGCGGCCACGGACATCCCGAAGAGGCTGACCGGGAGCACGTAAAGGGTCTGGGCATAGCCGATCGCCGCGACGCCGCCGACTGCCAGCAGGCTGGCGAGCACCATGTCGACCCATCCACTGACCTGCACTACGCCGCGGCCGAGAATGGCAGGACCCGCGTTCCTGACTGCCTCGCGAACCCCTGCCAGATGCCGACCCATCGAAAGACGCAAGCTCTTCTCGAGACGGAAGACCCACGGGAGCTGAATGGCGAACTGGAGCGCACCGCCGAGCAGAGCACCCCAGGCAAGGGCAACTACCAGCCGGGCAGGCGAGAGGGTGGTCCCGAGCAGCAGCAGCGTCGCGATCATCGCACCATTCCAGAGGACGGGCGCGAAATAGGGGATGAAAAATCGGCGATGGCTGTTGAGAATGCCTAATGACCAGGCAGAAAGCACCAGAACGCCGGTCATCGGGAAGAGAATCCGGGTGACGAGAATCGTCAGCTCCCGCCGCTCTCCCTCGAAACCAGGCAGAAAGATGCTGACCATAAGCGGAGCGAAGATGATGCCGAGGAGTGCCAGCGCGCCCGCGGCCGCGAGCAGCAGCGTGAAGATGGCTCCGGCGACGCGTCCCGCCTCTTCCTTCTTATCCTGCTCCAGCAGCTCCGCGTAGACGGGGATGAACGAGGCACTGAGGGTTCCCTCCCCCAGCAGGTTCTGCAGCACGTTGGGCATTCGCAGGCCGGCGCGGAACACGTCCGCGTAGAGCGACGTGCCGAAGAACTGCGCAAACACTCGTTCCCGAACCAGACCGGCGATCCGGCTCAGGAGGATGCCTGCACCGACCGTCGCCGACGCGGACGAACCTGCGTTTGCGCCGGCCTGGCGTTCCGGCTCTGTGGCTGTCGGAGAATCTGTCTTCATCGCCGAATGCCCGTCGTGAGGCTGTCGTCCATCGATCGGCGCTCACCCGGCCGACGTGCCCCTCCGTGCAGCGGTTGATCAGGAGCAGCAAGCACGCTGCACGTGATGGCGGCGGCAGAGTGCATACGCCGCGCCACGCTGCGCACGCTCGGACCTGAGGAGGGTCAGTTCCCGCTACCCGCGGGCTGCAGTCTGGGGCGGAGTCTCCGATTGCCAGGGGATTCGCACCTGACTCGCCAGCCTGTGCAGGAGATCGGAACCCTCCTCGGCGAGAAAGGGAAAGATGTTCAGCACCCGATCCTGTGGAGCGTCTGTCGGGTGAAGATAGGCCCTCACCTGGTCCAGCCGCCGGTTTAGGAGGACCTCATGCCGCTTTATCTGCTGCAGGATCTTCTGCTCGCTCCGTGCGAGATCTCGGAGTGCACGGTTTCGGTTGGACCCGATCGATCCGGCGAGCGTCGGGTCAACCACCGCTGATGCCTCGATGAGCCGCGCGTATCCATCGGCGACGGCTCCGCGAAGCTTGGCTAGCTCGGCAGCTACGGTATCGGGTATCTGCGCTCGCGCCAGACGCGTCAGCAACTCGTGGTGAGGCCGGGCGAGTTCGGCGGCCGTCAACGCGAGCTTCTCCAGCGTGCCGCGAATGCGGTCGGGCACCAGCGCTGCCGAGAAGCGCGGGTAGACGATCGGCATGCGTATTCCGCTGGCGGCGAAAAGCCCGCGAAGCTGAGCGAAATAGCTGATCTCGCCGGGTCCGGCGACATAGGCGATCGCGGGAAACACGCTACTCTCCACCACCGGACGAAGTGCGACGTTCGGACTAAATCGCCGCGGATCCCCTTGGATGCGTCGCAGCAGCTCCTGGGTGTCGAAATGTTCGCGCGATTCGCGCGTGATCCACTGCCCGCGAACGTGATGTAGGCGCTCGCGGCCAGCCTCTCCGTGGAAGAAGAGGTTGGCTGCACCAGGGATCGGGGAGACCTGGACGTGGTACCCAGCCCTCAGCAGCACCTCGGCACCTGCGGCAAAGCTGACCTCGTGCTCGGCCGCATCCGCGATCGCGCGCGTGAGCACGGGCACCGAGCGCTCCTTGAGCGGCTGATCGGCGGCGTCGGCCACGAGGAGATCGAACGGCGCAAAGAGCGCTTCGATCGTTTTTCTGAAGGCCGCCGCGACGGACGCGCCCACCTGATAGTTCCCTCTGACAAGCATCAAGTAATCAGAGGCAAATTCTTTGGGAGCTAACAGTTGCGCCAGTTCGTCGAGAGTGGATTCGATGCTGTCGTCCAGGATCCGCTCACTCATCGGCAGCGGCCGCGGATCCGAGGAGGAGACCGCCAGGCGATGCAGGTCGTCATCCGGACCTACGACATACGTGTGGTTGACTTCCTCCCAGTCGTGGTCCTCGGAGGCGCTCCAGAAGACGGGCAGGACGAGGATTCCCAAATCCGTCTCGAGCTCCGCGGCAAGGCGCACCGTGGACAGAATCTTGTAGATCGTGTAAAGGGGGCCGGTGAAGAGCCCCGCCTGCTGCCCGGTGGTGACGACCGCCCCTCCTTCCTCCACGAAGCGCCGCAAGCGCTCCGCCGCGCGAGTGGATGTCGGGCGCAGCGCAGACCCAGCCGCCGCGCGCTCTGGCCGGTCGAAGCGAAGCTGCAGCTCCTGCCACTTCGTTCGGTAATCCGCAAGTTCGAACGGTGAGCCATCGAAGAAAGGCTGGATGGCTGGGCTGCCGGCGAGGTAGTCCTTGACGAGATTCCCGCCGCGAAGCTCGCGCGGCTCGATGGCGAGGCTCAGGCGGACCTCCCGATCAGGATGACGCGTGCGGAGTCGGCTGTGAGGGACGCCCCGTCGTAGTCACCGAAGGACTGGGTGGTATGGAGTCCGCGCTCCTCCAGCAGGCGCTGCAACTCCGCAGGTGAATAGAGGCGCACCCGCTCGAAGAAGGTGCGCGGGAGCTGGTCCGACGGGTCGTGGATCTCGATTCGCTTCTCCACGTAGCGGCCTCCATCCACCAGCGAGCGGGTCTGTACCACCCGCAGCCCACGCGCCTCGTGCTCGTCGCGCGGCCGCAGCTCCGCCCGCACGCGGTCGGCATTGAGGAAGTCCAGGGCGAATGCGCCGCCCTTACGTAGGACTCGGCGCACTTCCACCAGCACGCGCAGATCCTCTGCTGGATCGGCGAAGTAGCCAAAGGAGGTGAAGAAGCTGGTCACAAGGGTGAAGCTGTCAGAGGCGAATGGAAGGTCGCGCATGTCGCCGCGCACGACCGCAAGAGCTGCGTCATTGGCGCGCTCGAGCAGAGGCTGCGAAAGGTCGAGCCCCACCGCCTCCAGACCGGCAGCCGACAAGTCCTTCAGGTGGCGACCGGTGCCGCACGCCAGGTCGAGCACCCGGCCCCCGGCCCCCGCTCCGGTGTGGGCGAGCACCATCTCCACGGCGCGGCGGGCCTCCCGCTGATCCCGATGCGGGTAGACTTTAAGATACTCCTCCCCGAACCACCGCGCGTACCATGCCGTTTTCATTGCCCGTTCATCCCTGCCGCGTGGCTATGCTCCGCGCCCCTTGTGGTAGGGCTCACCCCGCGTAATCGTCCCGGCGCGATAGAGCTGTTCGGTGAGCACCAGGCGCGCCAACTCGTGCGGAAGCGTAAATGCCGACAGCGAGAGCCGGTGCGTCGATCGGCGCAGCACCTCCTCGGCGATCCCGAACGCGCCGCCGATTGCGAACGCTGCGCCCGAGGACGCCCGCAGCGCCAGCGATGAAAGATAGGTGGCAAGCCGCTCGGAGCTCCACTGCGCGCCGTGCCGCGTGAGGGCGACCAGCTCATGCGACGGCGCCATGCGGCCGAGAAGCCGGCGACCTTCCTCGTCGCGGACGCGTTTTGCGTCGCCCGCGCTGCGGAAGGGCTCCTCCCGAACTTCCGCGACCTCGAAGGTGAAGTAGTGGCGGAGACGGCTCTCGTACTCGGAGATCGGCTCCGCGAGCACACCTCGGGCGCGCCCGACGCAGAGAAGCTGGATCTTCATCGGGTAGCCGGCTCGAGCAAGCTCCCCAGCAGACTGTCGAGCAGCACGTCGCCCTTCTCGATCTCGACGCGCTGATTCAGCACAAAGGCCTCGGGAGTCGGCGGGAGCAGCGGGCGGAGCTTCACCGCATCTTTGCCGGTCATGATCAGTGGCCGTCCTGCTGCACGCCGAAGGAGCACATGTGCGTCGGCGGCGCTGAAGGCGTGGTGATCGCGGAAGGCTGCCAGCTCCACCTTCGCGCCTGTGGCGCGCAGGTTTGCAACGAAAGGGGCGGGATTGGCGAGAGCCGCTACGGCCAACACCCGCTCTCCCTCGAGCGCACCGAGGTCAACCTCCTTTGCCTGGCCGCCGTGCAAGGGGGTCAGCCCAGCAGGTGCGATACGGCAGTCGACCACCGGAACCGTGGGAGCCGCGCGCGCGACCTGTGAGCGAACGGAGGCTGCCAGCTCGGCAGGCGCCGACTTGCGGGTGAGCACGATCACCGCTGCACGTTGCAGCGCCGCGAGCGGTTCGCGCCAGGGGCCGCGCGGCAGCAGGCGACGGTGCGACTGCCAGGCTTCGACCGAAACGAGCACGAGGTCGAGATCCCGTGCCAGGGCGCGGTGCTGAAAGCCATCGTCCAGCACCACCACCTCGCACCCCGCCCGGTGGGCGGCTCGGGCGCCCTCGATGCGGCGGGCAGCGGTGAAGACCGGAATCTCCGGGTTCAACTCCTGATGCAGGAGCACCTCGTCCTGGCCGTAGCCACGGAGAACGATCGCGGGCCTCAACCCGGCTCGGAGGAACCAATGGGCCGTCCACGCGGCGAATGGGGTCTTCCCTGCCCCGCCGACGCTGAGGTTGCCGACGCTCACCACAGGCACCGGCGGAGGCTCCACGCGCAGCCAGCCGCGATCATAACCTTCGTTCCGAAGCGCGATGGCGCTGCGGTACAGCCCCTCTACCGGGAGGAGCGAGTAGTCTAGGAGCCGGCCCACGACTCCACCCTCACCGCGCCACCAGCGCGGGATCCAGGCGGCGAGCCTCTGCCGCGTCGGAGTGCGATCACTGGCCATCGACCTGGTGCATGAGCGCATTCAGTCGCGCCTGCACTTCAGCCTGGTAGCTCTCCAGCCCCGCCTCGCCGAGCTGGCGCGGCACGAAGAGCGGCTCGCCATAGGCGACGCGGATGCGGCTGAAGGGCTGTGGGATCAAGAAGCGGTCCCACCGGCCGAACCACCACGCCCGCTCCGCGCTGGCAGCCGCCGGGATGATCGGAGCGCCGCTGAGCTGCGCGAGGGTAAGGGCACCCGGCTTCATCTGCTCGCGCGGCCCGCGGGGTCCGTCCGGGGTGATGGCGATCGACTTTCCCTCCCTCACCTTGCGGACCAGCTCGCGCAGCGCCGCCACTCCCCCGCGGCTGCTCGACCCGCGCACCGTTTCGAACCCCCATCGTTCGACGATCCTGGCTATGTACTCCCCGTCGCGATTGCGGCTGATGAGCGCCACTACCCCCTCGCCCCGGCGCCCATAGGTGAGCGGCAGGAGGCGGCCGTGCCAAAGGACGTAGATCACCGGCTGCCCCGCCCGCTGGAACTCGCGGAAGGTCTCGGGCCCGACAGTCTGGTAGCGCGTCGTCCTCATGATCGCCTGGAGCAGCGCGCCGCCGAGGCGGGGAATCACCCGCCGCCTCAGCCCCGCGGCTCGTTCCACCACCGGGCGGAAGGCCGGCATCCCCTACCCTTCCAGCAGGCGGCCGGCCATCTCCGCCACGCGTTCTGCCACGCCCTGGCTTCCCAGCGAGCCCCGAACGCCTTCGAGCGCCGTCACCATCGTGCGCCTTTCCTCCGACGAGCGGTCGAGCAGGGGAAGCAGCACCGCTGCGAGCGCCTGTGGAGTCGCGGCATTCTGGATGAACTCCGGTGCGATCCGCTGCCCTGCCACGAGATTGGCGAGCGCGATGTTATCGACCCGGATGAGGCGGCGGGCGAGTTGATAGCTGAGCGGGTGCATGCGGTACGCGACGACCAGCGGGGTCGCCGCGAGAGCAGCCTCGAGGGTGCTGGTGCCCGATTTCACCAGGGCGGCGTCGGCGTGCAGCAGCAATCCGCTCGCGCTGTCGACGAGCGGCCAGGGTGCATCGGCATACAGGCTACGCTCCAGGTCAGGCGCGACGCCAATCACCGGCTGCACCTCCGGCCGCTCGGCGGTGATGCGCTGCGCGGTCTCCGAGAAGAGGGCGAGGTGCCGATCCAGCTCCTGCGTGCGGGAGCCCGGAAAGAGCGCGAGAATGGGGTGAGCAGTGTCGAGCGACCATTGCGCCGCCCACTCCTCGCGTGATGAAGCAGATAGCGGCACGTCCAGCAGCGGGTGGCCGACGAAGCTCGCATGTGCGCCGGCGGAGCGGAGGAACCTCTCCTCGAAAGGGAGAATCACCGCGACGGCATCCGTGAAGCGAGCCAGCTGCTTCGCGCGCGCGGCGTGCCACGCCCAAACCTGCGGGGCGATGTAGTACAGTACCGGGATGCCACGGTGGCGAGCACGGCGCGCGAGGCGCAGGTTGAAGCCCGGATAATCGATGGGGATCACCAGATCCACCTTCTCCCGCTCCAGGGCGGCCCAGACCCGCCGCCGCAGTGACAAAAGGAACGGGAGGCGCTGCAACACCTCCGCGAAGCCGATCACGGCCATCTCTGAGGCCTGCGCCAGCAGCTCCATCCCCTCAGCGGCCATGCGAGGTCCACCGAGGCCGAGAAACCGGGCGGCAGGCCAGCGGGCGCGGAGCGCGCGGATCAGGCCGGCGCCGTGAATGTCACCCGACGGCTCGCCGACCGAGAGAAAGATGGTAGGCGCGGCGGAATCCCCGTTTCGGCGGTGAATGTCGGCCACGGGCTAGGCGAAGCGGCTCAGATACCAGATCAGGCCGACTACCAGCAGGAGGAGAAGGAGCAGCCGAAGGATCGATGGGGGGCGCTTGATGCGGGCACCCAGCTCGCGCCGCTCACGCCGAGCGCGGATCAGCGACATGATGCTCTATCCGTTTGACGATCTCCAGCGCAACCGCGAGTGCCTGCCGCCCTTCGCGACCGGTGACCACGAGCGGGTTCTCCCCGCGAACTGCGCCGACAAATGCCTCCAGCTCGCGCCGGAGCGGTTCCTTGCCATCTCCCTGCAACTCCACACGCTCCACGATCTGCTCGATCCCGACGGTTCCCGCTTCGAGCTCACCGATTCGCACCCCGTCGCGCAATCGCAGGAACTCTCCCGTGCCAGCTGCCAGATCCAGGCTGATGTATCCGGAGCGCTGAAAGAAGCGGATCTTTCGCATCCGCTCCCGCGAAACACGGCTCGCGGTGATGTTCGCCACCGCTCCGCTCTCGAAGGTCAGCCGCGCGTTGGCGATGTCGATGTTGGGCGTGAGCACCGAAACTCCGACGGCGGCCACCGAGCTTACCTCACGCTCCACCAGGCTGAGCACCAGATCGATGTCGTGGATCATCAGATCGAGCACCACCGCCACGTCGGTGCCACGCGGCCCGAATGGGGAGAGGCGGTGCGATTCGATGAAGCGCGGCTCGTCGAGGTAGCGCTCGCCCGCGACCAGAGCCGCATTGAAGCGCTCGACATGCCCGGTGGCGATGAGCACGCCGGCGGCCTCCGCCTTCTCGACGATCCGATCTGCCTCCTCGAGCGTGGAGGCGAGCGGCTTCTCGATGAGGAGGTGAACTCCGCGATCGAGAGCCCGGAGCGCGACCTCAGCATGCGCGGTGGTGGGGACAGCGACGACGGCGGCTTCGACGCTGGTGAGCAGCTCCTCCAGAGAGTCGAAGGCGCGTACTTCGAGCTGCTCCGCCACTGTGTGGGCGCGGTCGCGGTCGCTGTCGTAGATGCCCGCCATCCGCGCACCCGGGATCTCGCGCAGGATCCGCGCATGGTGAAAGCCGAGGCTGCCGACGCCGATGACGCCGACAGGAAGAGCTGCGGTCGTAGTCACAGCGAGACTCCTCGCTCGCTCTCCTCGAAGAAGCCCAGAAAGACCTCCACCTCCGGGATGATGGTCAGCTCGTCCCTCGCCCGCTCGAGAGCCTGGGTGATGTTGAAGGTGGAGCTGAAGAAGAGGCGGTAGGCCTTTTTGAGCTCGCGCCGAACATCGGCGCCGAAGCCGCGTCGTTGCAGCCCGACCGAATTCAGTCCGTAGAGCTGGATCGGGTTCCCCGCCGCTTTGACGTACGGCGGGATATCCTTCGCGACGCGCGATGCCCCGCCCACGAACGCGTGAGCGCCGATGCGAACGAACTGATGAATCGGCGTCAGCCCTCCCACGCTGGCCCACTGATCGATGCTCACGTGGCCGCCCATGTTGACGCCGTTCGAGAGGATGACGTGATCGCCGATCCGACAGTCGTGCGCGACGTGGACGTACGCCATGAACATGCAATCGCTGCCCACCACCGTCCTACCGGACGCCCGGGTGCCGCGGTTCAGCGTGCAGTACTCACGAATGATCGTGCGATCCCCGACGTGCAGGCTGGTCGGCTCGCCGCGATACTTGACATCCTGGGGGTCGGTACCGAGCACCGCACCCGCACTGATCACGCACTCGCGGCCGATGGTGGTGTTCTTCTCGATCAGCACGTGCGGGCCGATCTGCGTCCCCGCACCCACGGTGACACCATCGCCGATGATCGAGTAAGGGCCGACGGCGACTCCCTCCTCCAGCACGGCTCCGTCGGAAACGATCGCCGTCGGATGAATCGTGGCGCGCGCCAGGCGGGAGGGGAGAAGCATGTTTGGAAGTTCAGCGATCGACGACACGGGCCATCATCTCCGCTTCCGCGACCACCTGTCCCTCGACCAGCCCTACACCGCGCATTCGGGACGTCTGGCCACGGATCTGCAAGACCTCGACCTCGAAGCGGATCTGGTCCCCGGGCGTTACGGGACGGCGCCACTTCACATTGTTCAATGACATGAAATAAACGATCTTGTCTTCCGGATTCTCCACCGAGTCCATCACCAGCAACCCTCCGACCTGCGCCATCGCCTCGATGATGAGCACGCCGGGCATGATCGGATGTCCGGGGAAGTGGCCGACGAAGAACGGTTCGTTGATGGTTACGTTCTTGAGGCCGACGATCCGCTTCCTCTCCTCGTACTCGACGACACGATCGACGAGGAGAAAGGGGTAGCGGTGTGGGAGGTACTGCAGGATCTGCTGGATGCTGAGGATCGGCCTCGGCTGCGCCTGCCGTTCGCTTCGTGCCAGCAGCTCGCGCGCCAGCTCTACGTTCGCGCGGTGCCCTGGACGCTCCGCGACCACGTGGGCACAGAGGCGCGCGCCCACCAGCGCGAGATCGCCGACGAGGTCGAGCGTCTTGTGGCGCACGAACTCGTCGGCGAAACGCAGCTCACATCCATCGAGCAATCCCGATTCCGTCAGGACGATTGCATTCTGCCGGGTCCCGCCACGCGCGAGTCCGCGCTCACGGAGCCCATCCACCTCCCGCAAGAACCCGAAGGTTCGGGCGGAGGCCAGCTCGCGCGGAAAGGTCTCCGGATCGACGAGGAAGGAGCAGAACTGCCGCCCGATGAGCGGGTGATCGAATTCAATGGTGGTGCTGATGCGGTACTCGCTCGCCGGCGCAACGACGAAGCTGGCTGTGCCCTCGGTGACCGAAAAGGCTTCCTTCACCTCGAGCACCGTAGCGGGCGCGTCCTGCTCCTCGGAGCCGGCGGAGAGGAGGGTCTCCACGAACGGCGACGCGCTCCCGTCGGTTGCGGGGGCCTCGGGGCCATCCAGCTCGATGACGAGGTTGTCGATCTGAAGTCCAACGACTGCGGAGAGCAGATGCTCGACGGTGTGCACCCGCACTTCACCTGACGCGAGCACTGTACCTCGGTCAGTCGAGACGACGTTTTCCACCCGTGCCCGAACGGGGCCGGCTCCCTCGAGGTCGGTGCGGTTAAAGCGAATGCCGCTGCCGGGCGGCGCCGGCAGCACCCGCAGGCGAACCGATTCGCCCGTGTGCAGGCCCACCCCCTCCATCTCCGCGGGCGACGCAACGGTTCGTTGTCGAGGCTTGCTCATCCGCTCTCCGGCCGTTTCTCCTGAACGTCTGCA
>JBPCIT010000115.1:0-2683 GCA_051006015.1 Longimicrobiaceae bacterium | reverse complement strand
ACCACGCCACCGAGCGGCACGAGATCCTGATCGAGGCGCCGCCGGAGCGGGTCTACGCCGCGGTGCGCGAGATGGATCTGAGCGGCTCGCACCTCATCCGCAGTCTCTTCCTGCTGCGCGGCCTGCCCGCGCTCCTCACCGGCCGCAGCCGGCAAAGCTCGCCTCTGGGAGTGACGCTGGAGAGGCTGCTCCGCAGCGGCTTCGTGCTGCTGGGCGAGCGGCCGGGGGAGGAGCTGCTGCTGGGCCTGGTGGGGCGCTTCTGGACCGTCACCGGCGACTTGCAGCGGCTGGACGCGGACGGATTCCGACGCTTCGAACGACCTGGGTCTGCGAAAGCTGCCTGGAACTTCCACCTCGCCCCCGCGGCGGAGGGAAAGACGCGCCTCAGCACCGAGACGCGCGTGCTCTGCCTGAACGAAGCGAGCCGCCGCCGCTTCCGCCGCTACTGGCTGGTGATCCGGCCCTTCAGCGGGCTCATCCGCCGCATCATGCTGCGGGAGATCCGGCGCAGCGCGGAGACCGCCTGACGAGCGGGAGGTCGTCCGTGCGGAGGCTCCCGTCGTACCCGGCCTGGAAACCAGACTGATGGACGTGCACATAGCGTGGTTGCCGCTGCCTGGCTACGTTAGCACACTTGTGGGGAGGCGCTCTCGAAGCCCTTTCCCGCTGGTCCGACGAAAAATAGGTCATCGGTTTGACCATCCTCCATGCCGGACAGTGCGGGCTCTCACGGTGACGGAATGAGGCCTCGAATCGAGATTCCGCAGCAGGAGATCGAGGATTTCTGCCGGCGGCACCACATCCGACGCCTCGCGCTCTTCGGTTCGGTGCTGCGGGAGGAGTTTGGTCCAGAGAGCGACGTGGACGTGCTGGTCGAGTTCGAGCCGGGTCACACCCCCGGATTGGCGTTCTTCGGGATGCAGGAAGAGCTGGCCGCGTTGCTACGAAGGCAGGTAGACCTGCGCACGCCGCAGGATCTCAGCCGGTACTTTCGGGATGAGGTAGTGCAGAGCGCGCAGGTACTCTATGCCGCCTGACGAGGTACGGCTCCGCCACATGCGTGATGCCGCCCGTAAGGCGGTCGCGTTCACGCGGGGCGGCTCGCGGTCGGATCCGATACCGACGAGCAGTTGATGCTGGCCGTGGTTCGGCTTCTGGAGATCATCGGGGAGGCAGCGAAGCACGTCACTGAGGAGACCGCCGCGATCCGCAGATCCCGTGGCAGCAGATCGCCGGAACGCGCGACCGGTTGATCCACGGTTACTTCGATGTGAACCTCGATATCGTCTGGCAGATCGTCACTCATGATCTGCCTCCACTGATTCAGGCGCTCGACCGTCTACTCCCGCCCGACAGGGCGTGATAGCCATCCCACACCGGGCGAGCGACGCCGCGTCGTCGCCTACATCGGTACCGAGCACGGCACCGTCGGCTCCACGCACGTCGAGGAGATCATGATCCTGGATCTCGATCATGCAGAGCCAGATCTTGTGCTCACCGCCGTCACCAGCTGCCGGTCCGGGTCGATGCTGGTGCAGCGCACTTCACCCAGTCCCGCCTCCTCCAGCCAGCGCGTGTACTCCTCCAGAGCGTAGGTGCCGCCCTGCTCGGTGTTCAGCAGCATGGTGATGGCGAAGAGGGGGGCGAACTCCGAGAGGCCGCGCACGAAGTCGAGGATCGCCAGCACGCCGCCGGGTCGCAGCTGCGGGACGAGGCTGCCAATGAGACGCGTGTTGGTGGCGGGATCGTAGATGTGAGTGATGTTCGCCAGCAGGATGATGTCGAACTCTCCCGCGGGGGAGCCGTCGAGGAAGTCACCGCTCTGCAGGCTCAGCTCGGGGATCGAGCGCAGGTCGTAGCGCTCGGCGACATGCTCGATCACCTCGGGGCGGTCGAGGAGGGTGGCGTGCAGGCCACGCCGCGCGAAGGCACGGGCGAAGGTGCCGGGGCCGCCTCCCAGATCGAGCATCTCGCGCGCGTGCGGAGCGCGTGCGAGGCAGGCGTCCACCACCGCCTCCACCTGCGCGGCGGGCTTGTTGTCCATCGCGGCCATGAAGCGGGCGAGCGCCTCGGGATCGGAGGCGACGCCCGTACCGGGAGCCTCGATCGCACGGGGCGGCCCACCCTCACGCACCGCGCTCTCCAGCTCGCTGGCCCAGCGGCGGACGTTCTGCAGCCAGAGGCGGATGGCGTCGCCCTGGTAGGCGGGGGAGCCACGCGCGACGAATGCTGCCCGCCCCTCCGCGGTGAGGCGGAAGCCCTCCCCCTCGCGCCGCACCAGTGTCAGCTCCTCGAGCACGCCGAGCATGGCGTCCACCCCGCGCGGGCTGAGCCCCAGGCGGGCGGCGAGATCCGCGGCGGAGGCGGTCCCCTCCGCCAGCCCCTCGAGCAGCCCCAGCTCGTGCGCGGTGGCAACCGCCAGCGCCCATTCGGTGTGGCGGCGATAGTCGGCCAGCTCTTCGATTCCGGGCACCGTCTCCTCCTCAGAAGTCCAGCGCCGAATCGTCCTCCAGCGCCGGATCGTCCTCGCGTCCCATCTGCCATGCGTGCTCTGGTGTGATCTCCTGCCGGCCTGCGAAGCCTGCGTCCACCTCGTGCCAGGCTTCCACCCGCGATTCCCCGGAGCGCCAGCAGAGATAGACCCAGCGGCCCGCGAGGGTGGTGGGAAAGTCCAGCAGGCCGT
>JBPCIT010000114.1:0-25804 GCA_051006015.1 Longimicrobiaceae bacterium | reverse complement strand
GGCGGGCGCGGCGCACGCCCGCTACTGGCGCAACGTGTCGGATGGAGGGGCGGCGGTGGTGTCCGGCTGCACGGGTTGAGGCGGACCGCGCAGGGTGATGAGGAGAGCTTCGGCTGGGGCGCTGAGGCGGACAGGGACGAAGGTGTACCCGGTGCCGCAGGTGATGAAGAGCGGATTTCCGCGCACGCGATAGAGCCGCTCGACGCCCTCGACCTGGAAGCCCTGCAACGTCTCGCCGGCCAGTGCGGCGAGACGCGGGGTTCCGGGGATCTCCACATCGCCGCAGAAGACGCGTCCCGCGAGAACCAGGCTGTAGCGGTTCACGGGGATGAGGCGAGCAAGCTCGGGGAAGGGGGTGAGCAGGATGGGGGTGGTGCGGGTGCCGAGCGTATCCACCGTCATCACCTGTCGCCAGTCGGGCAGATACAGGTAGTTGGGCGCCAGCCCCGCGATGCGCAGCGTATCGCCCCCACGCTCCAGCGCTGCACGCTCGTTGCGGAGGATGGTGATTCCCTGTGCGTCGAGCGTGCGCGTCACCTGCGCGAGCATCTCTTCGCTGCGCGCATCGTAGCTGCTGAGGACGGCGAGCGCCGATCTGCCCCGCAGCGGAGCGAGCACCCGACCCAGCGCCTCCGCCTGGTCTTCACGCGCCAGGTAGCCGCCGAGCAGCAGAAAGATTTCGGCACCAGCCTCCACCGCCTGCTGCACGGCCGCGGCCGCCACCTGCTCGTTGTCCTCCCACAATCCGAGTTGGAAGTCGGAGAAGGCCGCCAGCCGGGCACCCTCCCAGCCGCGCGGCAGATTCGGAACCTCGACCTCCATCGGGATCAGCCGCAGGTTCTCGACGGCGGTTGCGCCGAAGAGCGAATCGATCGGGACGGTTCTCTCCCCCGGCGCCGCCTGAACCTCCGCCGCGGGCGGGGCGGCCTCGGCAGGCTCGGCAGCGCGCCGCTCGCAGCCGATCGTCAGGAGGAGCAGGGCCGGTAGCAGGAGGGAGCGGGGAGGGCTCCGCATCAGGTCATCTCCACAGTCAGGATCGGCTCGGCGCAGGGCACGGTCGGACGCGGGGTGGCTGGCGCAACGGGTGTGCCGCCCATGTTGCGGCGGCTCAACCGAAAGCTCTCTGCTGCGGCGGGAGCGACGGTGCGCTCCATCTCGGCCGGATGCACCCGGAACCAGTGGGCGAGGAGGAGGATCTCGTCTACCTGGTGCTTGGCGACCATCGTGCCGCCCGGCTCGGGCTGCCGGAAATGCTCCTCCGCCACCCGCAGCAGGCGGCGGCGCGCCGCGGGCGTCGTGGGAGCGATAAGGCTGGCGCGCACCGTCCCGCGCCGGATCACGTACACCCGATCCTCTCCCTCCTCACCCGGGACAGTATAGAGAAAGGTGAGGCCCTCGAGCGCCTCGCGCAGCCGGCCGAACTCCTCCCGCAGCGCCTCCAGCCGCCGCGCGCGGTCGCGCAGCGAGGCGGCGTACTCGAACTCCCAGCGCTCCGCGGCGCGGAGCATCCGCTCATCCAGCCAGCGCAGGGGCTCGTCCGCATCCCCGTCCAGAAAGGCACGCGCCAGCTCGATGCGGCGGCGGTACTCGGCCTCCGTGCAGAGGGCGGCGCAGGGGCCGGCGCAGCGCTGCAGCTCGTAGCGGTGGCAGAGGGGGGAGCGCTCGAGGCCGAAGAGGTCGGGCTGATCCGCGAAGCGCATCGGCGTCGAGAGGGCGCAATCCCGCAGCCCCAGCAGGTCGTTCAGCTCCCGCACGGCCTCCGCGATGCGCCGGCCGCCGCGGAAGGGACCGAAATAGGTCGCGGCGTCGTCCGCGACGCCGGGGACCACGTAGAGCTTGGGTGCCGCGCCCGCGGAGAGCTTCAGAAAGGAGTACTTGCCGTCGCGCTTGTGCTGCACGTTGTAGCGCGGGCGGAAGCGCTTGATCAGCTCCAGCTCGCGCAGCAGCGCCGCGAACTCACTCGGCTCGTACTCCCAGGTGATCGAGCGCGCCTCGCCGACGATGCGCAGCGCCTTCTCTCCCTCGCGGGCGCGGAAGTAGGAGAGCAGGCGGGTGCGCACCTGCTTCGATTTGCCGACATAGAGGATCTCTCCGTCCGCGGCGAGCATCCGGTAGGTGCCCGGGCGATTCCGGGCCTCGGAGCGCACCTGCTGGCGCAGCTCCGGCAGCGGGGTCTGGAGGGTCGGGTTGGCCAAGCGGGTCCGACGGTCGTGAGAGAGGCAGATGCTGGGGGAAGCTACCACCAGCGGCGCCGCTGGGGAAGGCGCCGGGGCTCAGCGCTGGCAGGTGGGGCAGAAGAAGGTCGAGCGGCCGCCCTGCACGATGCGCTGGATCGGCGCGGCGCAGCGGCGGCAGGGCTCGCCGTGGCGGTCGTAGACGCGCAGCCGCTCGGCGAAGCCGCCGCTCGCCCCCTGCGCATCGCGGTAGTCGAGGAGGGTGGTGCCGCGGAAGTCGATCGCCTCGCGCAGCACCTCGCGCACCGCCGCGTGCAGCCGCGCGGCGTCGGCGGGGGAGAGCGAGTGCGCCGGCCGCCGCGGATCGATCGCCGCTCGAAAGAGCGCCTCGCTCGCGTAGATGTTGCCGACCCCGACGACCCGCCGCTGGTCCATCAGCCAGGTCTTGATCGCCACGCGGGAGCGCCCGGCCATCTCGTGCAGCAGCTCCGGCGTAAAGGCGTCGGAGAGTGGCTCGACGCCGAGCCGCGCCTCCCGCGCCCGCCACATCCCGCCGGGAAATCGCTGCAGCCGCCCGAAGCGCCGCACATCGTGGTAGAGGATCGCGCGCCCATCCTCCAGCCGGAGGCGCACCCCGAGGTGGCTGGGATCCGGATCGCCGGGCCGGGCGACGAGCAGCCGCCCTGTCATCCCGAGGTTGACCACCAGATGGTCCCCGCCCAGATCGAGGACGATGTTCTTCGCCCGTCGTGTCACGCTCTCGATCCGCCGCCCGCGCAGCCCGGCCGCGAACTGCTCCGGCTCCTCCCCCTCGATCAGATCCGGCCGGAGGACCTCCACCTCGTGGATGGTGCTGCCGCGGGCGAGGCGGTCCAGATCGCGGACGATGGTCTCGACCTCGGGCAGCTCAGGCATGTGAGATCTGCCGACTGAAGAACTGCACCTCGTAGCGTCGAGTGGTCCGGAGCGCGCTCGGGTTCACACGATCACGCGGCGAAATCGAAGACCGGCGTCTGCAGGACCCGTTTGGGTGTGCGCTGCTCCCACATGATCTGTTGCAGTCGGTCGACTGTCTCTGGCGCAAAGAAACGTTCACCCGTTTCCTCGTTCACTCGTGCAGGCACGTGCTCGACTACGATCAACTGCCCCTCGACCTCAAGCGTGTAGGTGACCAGGCGCTCAGCGTGCGGTGCCATGTTCACACGCCCTTTCGTCCGATCTCCCGCCAGCCAATGTCGCGGCGAAAGTGACGTCCCCCGAAGCGGATCTGCTCCGCGCCCCAGCGGCTGCGCTCCGCCGCCTGCGCCACCGTCGGTGCCAGCGCGGTGACGGCGAGCACCCGGCCGCCGGAGCTGACGAGGCGTCCGTCCTTCAGCGCGGTGCCGGCATGGAATAGCAGCAGATCGTCCGCGGCCTCGACTTCGGCAGGAATCTCGATCGGCAGGCCGGCTGTGTAGTCGCCGGGGTAGCCGCCAGAAGCGAGAACGGTGGTGACGGCCGCCCCGGCTCGCCAGCGCAGCTCCATCCCCGCGAGGCTCTCGCCGCGGGCGATGGCGAACATCGGCTCGAGCAGCGAGCTGGCGAGCAGCGGCAGCACCACCTGCGTTTCGGGGTCGCCGAAGCGGCAGTTGAACTCCACCACCCTGGGTCCCTGCTCGGTGAGCATCAGGCCCGCATAGAGGAGGCCGCGGAAGGGGCGATCCTCCTCCGCCAGCGCGGCGACGGTGGGTTGCAGGATCTCCTGCGTCACCCGATCCAGCAGTGCCGGGGTAGCGATCGAGACGGGAGCATACGCGCCCATCCCCCCGGTGTTCGGTCCCGTCTCCCCCTCGCCGATGCGCTTGTGATCCTGCGCGGGGAGCATCGGGATCACACCGCGCCCGTCCGCCAGGGCGAAGACGGAGAGCTCCTCGCCGCGCATGAACTCCTCCACCACGATCTCCTGCCCGGCCGCCCCGAAGGTGTGTTCGGCAAGCATCTGCCGGGCGGCATCGAGAGCCTCCCGGGTGCTCTCGCACACCACGGCGCCCTTGCCGGCAGCGAGCCCTGATGCCTTGACCACCAGCGGCGCGCCCTGCTCTTGGATGAAGGCTTCAGCCTGCTCGAAGGCGGTGAAGGTGCGGAAAGCGGCGGTAGGGATGCCGTACTTCGCCATCAGCGCCTTGGCGAAGGCCTTGGAGCTCTCGATCTCCGCCGCTGCTTTGGTCGGGCCGAAGACTGGCAGCCCCTGCGCCGAGAAGTGGTCCACGATGCCCAGCGCTAGCGGGCCCTCCGGTCCCACCACCGTGAGCGCGACCCCCTCCTTCTCCGCCCAGCCGGCGAGCGGCTGGATCTCGTCGGGGGAGAGGGGAAGGGAGGTGGCGAGGCCCTCCGTTCCCCCATTGCCGCGGGTGATAAAGAACTCCGCCTCCGGCGCATCCTGCCGGAGCTTCCAAAGCAGCGCGTGCTCGCGCCCGCCATTGCCAACGATCAGGATCTTCAATGCCGCAGCGGTTCAGTTAGTCGAGGCCAGTTCACCTTCAAGGTGGCCGGATGATAGCGATTCGCTGCTCCGGAATCAAAGAGCGGCCGCGGGCGTGCTGGGTGGTGTGCTTGACCAGAGTAGCGCGGTTGCTCTACCTTCGTGTAAAGCAAACACCGGGAGGAATCATGACATCAGCCACACTAAGCTCGAAATCCCAGATCGTCATTCCGGCTGAGATCCGCCGGCAACTTGGCCTGAACCCTGGAGATCGGGTCACGCTGCTGCTCGAAGGCGACCACGTGATCCTGAAGAAGCAGATAGACGAGGATCCTCTCGAGCGGCTCAGGGCGCTCGGAGGACCGCATTGGCGTGGCTATGCGGAGGAGATTCACCGCTCCCGGGAGGAGTGGGATCGGTGATCCAGCAGATCGTGCAGCCTGGGCAGACTCTACTGCTGGATTCAGATGCGATCATTTACTTTCTCGAGGATCATCCGCGCTACGGCTCCGCGGCGCAAGACATTCTCGCGTCCATTCGTGACGGAGAACTCCAGTCCTTCGCTTCGACGCTCGCTTTTGCGGAGGTTCTCGTGCCCGCCTACCGCAAAGACCCGTTGCGCGAAGGGCCTCAGCTCGCGGAAACCTTGCGATCCATTCCCAATCTGTACTGGATCGACCTCGATGCTCGCCTTGCCAGCGCCGCCGCACGGCTCCGGGCTGCCTACGGCCTGCGCACGCCGGATGCGGTGCATGTGGCTACGGCGCTCTCCGTCAAGGCCGACTGGATCGTCACCAACGACAAAGGGCTCAGACGGGTCAGGGCCGAGGGGGTAAAGGTGTGGCTGTTCGACGAGGCCACAGCGTAGCCCGTCCTTCCTCGCTCACACCCGCTCCAGCGCCTGCTCCAGGTCCGCGATCAGGTCCTCCGCATCCTCGACGCCGCAGGAGAGGCGCACCAGGCCATCGGAGAGTCCCATCGCCTGGCGGCGGTCCACCGGCACCGAGGCGTGCGTCATCATCGCCGGGTGGCCGATCAGGCTCTCGACGCCGCCCAGTGACTCGGCTAGGGCGAAGATCCGCACCCGGTCCACCAGCTTCTTCGCGCGCTCGAGGGAGCCCGTCTCGATGGAGATCATCCCGGTGAAGCCGCTCATCTGCCGCCGCGCCAACTCGTGCTGCGGGTGCGAGGGGAGGCCGGGATAGTAGACGCGCTCGACCTTGGCGTGCCGCTCCAGCCATTCGGCGATGCGCTGGCCACTCTCGTTGTGCTGCCGCATGCGCAGGTGCAGCGTCTTGGTGCCGCGCAGCGCCAGCCAGCAATCCCAGGGGCCGGGGACGGCGCCGGCAGCGTTCTGCAGGAAGCGCAGCCGCTCGTGCAGCTCATCCTCGTTCACCACGATCATGCCGCCGACCATGTCCGAGTGGCCGTTCAGGTACTTGGTGGTCGAGTGGATGACGATGTCCGCGCCAAGCTCGAGTGGGCGCTGGTTGTAGGGGGTGGCGAAGGTATTGTCCACGCTGAGCAGCGCCCCCGCATCGCGCGCAATCCCTGCGGCGCTCTCGAGGTCGGTAAGGCGCATCATCGGGTTGGTGGGGGTCTCCAGGTGGATCAGGCGTGTGTTCGGCCGCACCGCCTCGCGGATCTGATCGAGGTCGCCGGAGTCTACGAAGGTGAACTCCAGCCCCAGCCGCGCCAGCACCCGGTCGAAGAGGCGGTAGGTGCCGCCATAGACGCCCTCCCCCGAGACGATGTGGTCGCCAGCCGAGAAGAGCTTCATCATCGTATCCGTCGCTGCCAGACCCGAGGCGAAGGCGATGCCGTGGCGTCCACCATCGAGCGAGGCGATGTTGCCCTCCAGCGCCTCACGGGTGGGGTTCTGCGTGCGGGCGTACTCGTAGCCCAGGTGCCGCCCCAGCTCGGGCTGCACATAGGTCGACGTCTGGTACACCGGCGTCATGATTGCTCCGGTGGTGGGGTCCGGCCGCTGCCCGGCGTGCACCGCGCGGGTGCCGAAGCGCTGCGAGCGCATCTCCTGCCTCTCTTCCGCCATGTTCCTTTGTCGTACGGGTGAACCGCGCAAGCCGCGCAGCAGTTACTCTTCCCTCTTCCTTCTTCCCTCTTCCCTCTCGATAAAGATTCTGCCGGGCTGCTTGTACGCAGCGAGCCGCCGGGAGCAGATCGCCTCGACCTCCTCGACGGTGAGCGAGACACCCTCGGCAGGGCGGATGTAGAGGACGATCTCGTTGTCCTTCACCGGCTCGGGGAGAGCGCAGACGAGCGCGCGCTCGATCCTCGCATCCTCCTCGAGTGCGCGCGCCACCTCGCGCGGGTAGACGTTGAACCCGCTGCGGGTGAACATCGGCTTGAGGAAGCCGCGGAAGCGGACGGCGCCGCCGGGTTCGACGCTCGCGAGATCTCCCGTGCGCAGCCGGTCGCCGTGGAAATCGCGCGGGTTGCGGCCCTCCTCGCCGAGGTATCCGAGGAAAACATTGGAGCCTCTCAGGCAGATCTCGCCCACCTCTCCCGGATCGAGCTCGCCGCCCGTCTCGTCGCGGATGGTCACCTCCACCTCGGGGAAGGGGAAACCCACCGTACCGGGCTGGTGCGGGCGGTCCACGCGGTTGAAGAGGCAGACCGGCCCTGCCTCCGTGAGCCCGTAGCCTTCGCGCAGCGGGATGCCGAAGACCTCCTCCCAGCGCCGCCCCACCTCCAGCGGGAGGGGAGCGCCGCCGCAGATCGCCACGCGCAGCGCGTGCTCGGGGACGCCCCTGCGCTCCGCCGCGGCGAGGAGCGCCATGTACATCGCCGGCACGCCGCAGATCACCGTCGCCCGCGCTTCGGCGAGCAGGTCGAGAACGCGGCCGGGCGTGAACCGCTCGACCGGGAGCACCGCCGCTCCGACGGCGAGCGGGGCGTTGAGCGTCACCGTCAGCCCGAAGAGATGGATGAGCGGCAGCGCGGCGACCACGCGGTCCTCCGCTGTGAGTTGCATCGCCTCGACGGTCGAGCGGGCGTTGGCGATCAGGTTGCCGTGCGAGAGCCGTGCTCCCTGCGCCCAGCCCAGGTTGGCGGAGGTGTAGACCACCACCGCCTCCGCATCCTCGTCAGCCTCTCCCGTCTCAGCGAGCAGATCCGCGTGTGGCTCCCCCGCGTCGCCTGTGGCGGTGATCTCCTCGACCGTCATCGTCGTTACGCCGGCGTGAAGAGCGCCAGCCAGCCGTTCCGAGGTCAGAACCCGCCGCGTGCCGCTGTCCGCGAGGTACTCCGCGATCTCTCGCGGCGAGTTCAGCGGGTTGAGCAGCAGCACACTCGCCCCGGCTCGCATCGCCCCGTAGATAGCGACCGGCAGTGCCGGCAGGTTGGGGAGCAGCAATCCCACGCGCTGACCCGCGACGTCCAGCCCGCGCAGCCGGGCGGCGGCACGCTCGATGGCGGCACGCAGCTCGGCGTAGGTCATCGTCTGGTCCCCCGCCTGCAGCGCGGGGCGGCCGGCGAACGCGTCGGCCGAGCGCAGAACGAAAGAGGACAGGGACTCTGGCATCGCGGGGTCAGGGACCAGGGGACGATGAACGCCGGCCACAATGTACCGCTCAGCCGGGGATCGGCAAGCAGAGTCCGCATCTTGCATCGGTTGGGGCCGCGCTTGACGGTGGTTTCCGGCCCTGTCTACATTCTGCGTCCCCCAGGAAGAGGGAGAATGATCGACACGTCGCAGTTGATGGTCAGTGTCTCCGGCGTGCGCGGCCGCGTCGGCGAGGGGCTCACTCCGGAGGTGATCGCCCACTTCGCCGCCGCTTTCGGCGCCTACGCGCGGCGGCGCGGTCCGGGAAAGACGGTGGTGCTCGGGCGCGATTCGCGCGTCTCCGGGCCGATGTTCGCGCGCGCGGCGACCGCCGCACTGCAGTCCGTCGGCTGCGACGTGGTGGATGTCGGGATCGTGCCCACGCCAAGCGTCCAGCTCTCCGTCGAGGACCTCGGCGCCTGCGGTGGTCTGGCCGTCACGGCGAGCCACAATCCGATTCAGTGGAACGCCCTCAAGTTCATCGGCCCCTCCGGGATGTTCCTCGACGCGGAGGAGGGACGCGAGATGCGCGCGCTCCTCGAGGGTGGCATCCCACGCGTGGGGTGGCAGGAGCTGGGCGGCCGCACCGAGGACGAGGAGGCGATCGAGCGCCACCTGCGCCGCATCCTCGAGATCCCCTTCCTGGACCTGGAGGCGATCCGCCGCCGCCGCTTTCGCGTGGCGCTCGACTGCGTCCGCGGCGCGGGCGGCACCATCTTCCCCCGGCTGCTCGAGCGGCTGGGCTGCCAGGTCGAGGCGATCAACCTGGAGACCGACGGCCTCTTTCCCCGCGAGCCGGAACCGGTGGCGGAGAATCTGAAGGAGCTGGAGGCGCTGGTCGCGCGCACCGGCGCCGAGGTGGGATTCGCGACCGATCCCGACGTGGATCGCCTCTCCCTGGTATCCGAGAAGGGGCAGGCCATCGGGGAGGACTATACCCTCGCCCTCGCCTCGCGTCTGGTGCTGCGCCACCGCCCGGGGCCGGTGGTGACCAACCTCTCCACGAGTCGTCTGTTAGACGATGTCACGGTCGCGGCCGGGGTGCCGCTGGTGCGGGCGCCGGTCGGGGAGATCAACGTCGCGCGGCGCATGCAGGCGGAGGGCGCCACGGTCGGCGGTGAGGGGAATGGCGGGGTGATCCTGCCGGACGTCCACCTGACCCGGGACGCACCGGTAGCGGCGGCCCTGATCCTGCAACTGCTGGCCGAGTCTGAGCAGCCGCTCAGCGCCCTCGCCGCGGAGATCGGCCGCTACGAGATCGTCAAGGAAAAGGTCGCCCGGCCCGACCAGCCGCTGGACGAGGTGTACGACTTCCTCGCCGCGCGGCTTCAGGCGCCGGAGACCGACCGCCAGGACGGTCTGCGGCTCGCCTGGCCCGGCGAGCGGCGCTGGGCGCACCTGCGCCCCTCCGGCACCGAGCCGATCGTGCGGATCATCGCCGAAGCGCCTACCGCCGCGGAAGCCCATCAGCTGGTCGAGACGCTGCGAGCGGCGCTTCCGAAGTAAGGAAGTGCGAAGTGCGGAGTCAACATGCAGTTGCTTCGCACTTCGCACGCCGCACTTCGCACCGGTGGTGCTGGGCCGTGGGGTGGAATTGAACCTCGAACGCGGGAAATGAGCTATGTGCGGAATTGTGGGATACATCGGAGAGCAGCCGGTCGCGCCGCTGCTGCTGGAGGGGCTCAAGCGCCTGGAGTACCGGGGCTACGACTCCGCAGGGGTGGCGGTCATCAAGAACGGCACCATCCAGATCCGCAAGGAAGCGGGCAAGATCGCCGAGCTGGAAAGGCTGCTGGACGAGGACCCGGTCGAGGGTGTCTACGGCATCGGCCATACCCGCTGGGCCACCCACGGGCCGCCGACCGAGCGCAACGCCCATCCGCACCTCTCGGAGAATGGCGACTTCGCGGTCGTCCACAACGGGATCATCGAGAACGCGACCACGCTCCGGCGCCGCCTCGAGGAGCTCGGGCACCGCTTCAGCTCCGAGACGGACACCGAGGTGCTCGTCCACCTCATCGAGGAGGTTTACGCCAAGGGGGACGGCCGCGACGGCGATGGCCTTGAGTGGGCCGTGGAGGCGGCGCTCCAGCAGGTCGAGGGGACCTACGGCATCGCGGTGGTCTCGACGCACGATCCCCACAAGATCGTGGCCGCGCGCCTCGGCAGCCCGCTCCTCATCGGGGTCGGGGAAGATGGGGAGACCTTCGTCGCGTCCGACGCCGCGGCGGTGATCGCCCACACGCGTGACGTGGTCTACCTCGACGACGGCGACATGGCCACCATCACCCGCAACGGCTACACGGTCCATCGTCCCACGCAGGGGCCGGTCGACCGCCCGGTGAGCCGCGTGGACTGGGATCTCGGGCAGGTCGAACGTGGCGGCTATCCGCACTTCATGTTCAAGGAGATCGTGGAGCAGCCGAACACCCTTACCGAGACGATGCGCGGCCGGCTGCTGCCGGAGGAGGGGATGGTCAAGCTCGGCGGGTTGACGGGGATGGAGGAGGAGCTGCAGAAGGTCCAGCGCATCGTACTGCTCGGCTGCGGCACCTCCTGGCACAGCGCCCTGATCGGCGAGTACATGCTCGAGGACCTCGCCCGCGTCCCCACCGACGTCGAGTATGCCTCCGAGTTCCGCTACCGCCGCCCGGTGATCGAGCCGCACACGCTGGCGATCGCCATCTCACAGTCGGGCGAGACGGCCGATACCCTCTCGGCGATGCGCGAGGCGAAGCAGCAGGGCGCTTCCACGCTCGGCATCGTCAACGCTGTCGGCTCCACGATCGCCAGGGAGACCGATGCGGGCATCTACCTGCACGCGGGCCCGGAGATCGGCGTCGCCTCGACGAAGGCGTTCACCTCGCAGGTGGTGGTGCTGGCGATGCTCACCATCCATCTCGGGCGGCTGCGCGGCACGATGAGCGCCTCGCAGGGCCGCGACCTCGTGCGGGCGCTGCAGCAGCTCCCCCGTCAGGTCGAGGACATCCTCGCGCTGGAGCCCGCCATCCAGGAACTCGCCGAGGAGTACAAGGACCATCCCAACTTCCTCTACCTCGGCCGCGGCTACAACTTCCCCGCCGCGCTCGAGGGGGCGCTCAAGCTGAAGGAGATCTCCTACATCCACGCCGAGGGGTATCCCGCGGCGGAGATGAAGCACGGTCCCATCGCGCTGATCGACGAGGACATGCCGGTCGTCTTCATCGCCCCGCGCGACGCGGTCTACGACAAGATCCGCTCGAACATCGACGAGGTGAAGGCGCGCCGCGGCTGCGTCATCGGGGTGATCACGGAGGGCGACACCGAGCTCTTCGAGCTGGCGGACCACGTCATCCAGATCCCGCGCACCCACGACGCGCTCACCCCGATCCTGGCGAGCGTGCCGCTGCAGCTTCTCGCCTACCATATCGCCGTGCTGCGCGGCTGCGACGTGGATCAGCCGCGCAACCTGGCGAAGAGCGTGACCGTCGAGTAGTGCGCGTCGTTCTCCAGCGCGTCTCCCGCGCCCGCGTCAGCGTCGAGGATCGGCTGACAGGGGAGATCGGGCGCGGGCTGCTGCTCCTGGTCGGTCTCACCGGGAGCGACTCCGAGGAGACGCTGCGCTGGATGGCGGAGAAGGTGGTCGGGCTGCGCATCTTCCCGGATGAGGAGGGGAAGATGAACCGCTCGCTGGAGGAGGCGGAGGGGGCGCTGCTGGTGGTCTCGCAGTTCACCCTCTACGGCGACGCGCGCAAGGGGCGGCGCCCCAGCTTCGTGGAGGCGGCGCCTCCCGAGGTGGCCATCCCGCTCTACGAGCGCTTCCTGGAGCTGTTACGCGAAACCGGACGCCCTGTCGCTGCCGGCGAGTTCGGCGCAATGATGCAGGTCGAGCTGGTCAACGACGGTCCCGTCACCCTGATCCTCGAACGCTGATTGTGATGGCCGAGCAGAACCCCGCCTCCCCCGCGCCTCCCCTGGTCCTCGCCTCTCGCTCGCCGCGGCGCGCGGAGCTGCTCGAGCGGCTGAGGCTGAAGTTCGAGATCCTGGTGCCCGACATCGACGAGAGCTTCGTGGACCACGAGATGCCCGCCGGCCACGCCGAGCGGCTGGCGCGAGAGAAGGCGGTAGCCGTCGCGCACCGGCGGCCGGACGCGCTGGTCGTCGGCGCGGACACCATCGTGGTGCTCGGCAGCGATGTGCTGGGCAAGCCACGTAGCGAGACCGAGGCTGTCGAGATGCTCGTGAGCCTCTCCGGTCGCGAGCACGAGGTCTTCACCGGGGTCGCCGTCGCTGGGCAGGGCCGCGTCGAATCGGATCTGGAGCGGGTGCGCGTCCGCTTTCGCAACCTGAGCCGCCGCCAGTGCGGCGAGTACGTCGCCACCGGCGAGCCGCTCGACAAGGCCGGCTCCTACGGCATCCAGGGCTTCGGCTCCGCGCTGGTCGAGGAGATCCAGGGCGACTACTTCGCGGTGATGGGCCTGCCCGTGGTCTGCACCCTCAAGCTCCTCGAGCGCCACGGCTGGCGCTACGCCTTCGGGCATCTCGAGCCGATCTGATGATCCTCGCCATCGACCAGGGCACCACCGGCACCACCTGCCTGATCCTGGACGCGGATGGGCAGGTGCGCGGCCGCGCCTCCCGCGAGTTCACGCAGCACTTCCCGCGGCCCGCCTGGGTCGAGCACGACGCGGAGGAGATCTGGCGGGTGACGCGCGGCACCGCACTCGAGGCGGTCGCCGAGGCCGGGCTGACGCCGGGCCGCCTCGCGGGGATCGGGATCACCAACCAGCGGGAGACGGTGGTGCTCTGGGACCGGCGGACGGGGGAGCCGGTGCATCGCGCGCTCGTCTGGCAGGACCGCCGCACGGCTGGGATGTGCGCGCGGCTGCGCGACGCCGGCCATGAGCCGGAGCTTCGCGCCCGCACCGGCCTGGTGCTCGACCCCTACTTCAGCGCCACCAAGATCGCGTGGCTCCTCGATAACGTCGCCGGGCTGCGGGAGCGCGCGGAGGCGGGAGAGCTGGCGGCGGGCACCATCGACTCCTGGTTGATCTGGAAGCTCTCCGGCGGGCGGCTGCACCTGACGGATCCCACCAACGCCTCGCGAACCCTGCTCTACAACCTGCGCGAGGGCGATTGGGACCCGACGCTTCTGGATCTCTTTGGCGTCCCGCGCGCGCTGCTGCCGGAGATCCGCGCCTCCAGCGAGCGGTATGGCGAGAGCGAGGCGAACGCCCTCGGCGGGGAGGTTCCGCTCGGCGGGATCGCCGGGGACCAGCAGGCGGCGCTCTTCGGGCAGGGATGCTGGCGCGCCGGCCTGGGGAAGAACACCTACGGCACCGGCGCCTTCCTGCTGCTGCACACCGGCGACGAGCCGGTCGCCTCGCAGCACGGGCTGCTCACGACCGTGGCGTGCGGGCCGCGCGGCGAGCGGGCCTTCGCGCTGGAGGGGGCGATCTTCATCGCGGGCGCCGCGGTGCAGTGGCTGCGCGACGGGCTGGGAATCCTCAAGGACGCGGCGGAGACGGAGGCGCTCGCCCGCTCGCTCGAATCCAACGATGGCGTCTACCTGGTTCCCGCCTTCACCGGCCTGGGTGCCCCGCACTGGGCGCCGGAGGCGCGCGGCACGATCGTGGGGCTGACCCGCGGCACCGGCCGCGCGCACCTCGCGCGCGCCGCGCTGGAGGCGATGGCCTATTCGACCCACGATGTAGCCGCGGCGATGGAGGCCGACAGCGGCGTTCGCCTGCAGGAGCTGCGCGTGGATGGCGGCGCCACCGCGAACGACTGGCTGATGCAGTTCCAGGCGGATGTGCTGGGCATCCCGGTGCGCCGCCCCGCGCTGGTGGAGACGACCGCGCTGGGCGCCGCCGGGCTAGCCGGCCTTGCACTCGGCGTCTGGGAGTCTTCCGAGGACTTCCTCGCCGCCCGTCCCGAGGAGACCCTCTTCCAGCCGCGGGCGGCGGAGATGCAGCGGGACGAATGGCTCGCCGGCTGGCGCCGTGCGCTCGCCGCTGCACGCACCTGGGCAACAGGAGGAGACGAATGAACGCCTGCGCCGCTCTGCTCTGCCTCTCGCTGCACGTTGGCGGGCCGCCTGGCGACCGCTGGATCGGGGAGGACAAGTGGATGCACCTGGTCACCTCCTTCGTGGTCACCAGCATCTCCGCCAGCGCGGCGCGTACCGTTGGCTTCGGCTCCGACGCCAGCATCGTCGCCGGAGTGACCATCGGAGCCGGGGCGGGGATCTGGAAGGAGTTCCGCGACCTGCGCGGTCCGCAGCAGCTCTTCTCCTACCGCGACCTCGTCTGGGACGCCGCCGGCGTCGGCGCGGCCGCCGCGGTGCTCAAGCAGACGCGCTGAGCGCCCCCGGCGGCTGCCAAACCCCTGCTGCTGCTCGCCATTCGTCCTTCCCGCGGGCTTTCACCCGATTGCGGACGCTTGTATATTCCCTCCGTCCAGCGAACAGCCGTTTTCCTGTCGTGGAGGCTCCCAGGTGAAAGCACAGCGTAAGTTTCTCTTCGGGGCGGTGATGGTGACCGGCGTCGTCGGCTATCTGATGGCGACGGGGATGAGGGAGTCGATGCTCTACTATCACACCCCCTCCGAGCTGGTCGCCAAGGTGGCTGCCGATCCGACCTACCGCGAGCTCGGGGTGAAGGTGGGCGGGCGGGTGGTGCCGGGGAGCGTCGCCTTCGATGCGCGCACCCTGGATCTTCGCTTCGACGTGATCGACATCCAGAACAACGCCACCCGCTTCCCCGTTCACTATCAGGGGCCGCTGCCGGATACCTTCGAGGAAGGGCGCGACGTGGTGATCGAGGGGCGCTTCCTCGAGGAAGGACGCTTCGAGGCCACTACCGTGCTGACCAAGTGCGGCTCCCGCTATGAGGCGACGGAGGAGGACTTCCGTTCGTGACGCAGATCGGGGAAATCGCACTCTGGATCGCTCTGCTGCTCACCGTCTGGGGCGCCGGAGCAGCCTTCGTCGGCGGTCGTACCGGCCGCGGTGACCTCGTCCTCTCCGGCGAGCGCGCGATCCACGTCGTCCTGGCGCTCCTCTTCGTCTCCTCGCTGGCGATCATCGCCGCCTTCCTGGGAAACGAGTTCCAGTATCGCTACGTCGCCTCCGGCTCGAACCGCGAGCTGCCGACCTACTACAAGGTCGCTGGCATGTGGGGCGGCCACGCCGGCTCGCTCGTCCTCTGGGTGCTGCTGCTCGCCTTCTTCTCCTCGCTCACCGTCGCGCAGAACCGCAGGCGCAACCGCGAGTTCATGCCCTACGTGGTGGGGACGCTGCACACCGTCGTCTGCTTCTTCCTGCTCGTCATCCTCTTCACCTCGAATCCGTTCGAGACGATGGCGTTCACCCCCGCCGACGGACGGGGGATGAACCCGCAGCTCCAGAACTACTGGATGACGATCCATCCGCCGACGCTCTACCTCGGCTTTACCGCCTTCACCATCCCCTTCGCCTTCGCGATCTCCGCGCTGCTCTCCGGGCGGCTGGACACGCGCTGGATCACCACCACCCGCCGGTGGACGCTGCTCGCCTGGTTCTTCCTCACCAACGGCGTCATCTTCGGGATGATCTGGGCGTACGAGACGCTGGGATGGGGCGGCTACTGGTTCTGGGACCCGGTCGAGAACGCATCCGTTCTCCCCTGGCTGCTCGGCACCGCGTATCTGCACTCGGTGATGATCCAGGAGAAGCGGGGGATGCTGAAGATGTGGAACGTCATCCTGATCCTGGGGACGTTCCTGCTCACCATCTTCGCCACCTTCCTGACACGCACGGGGCTGATCGAGTCGGTGCACTCCTTCGCGCGCCACGTGAATCTGGCGTACATCTTCCTCGGCTTCATGTCGCTGCTGGTGGTGGTGAGCGCGCTGCTGGTCTGGTGGCGGCGGGACCGGCTGGCGAGTGAGAGCAAGCTCGAGTCCTTCATCTCGCGCGAGGCGGCCTTCCTGCTGAACAACGTGCTCTTCGTCGCGGTGATGTTCGCCGTGATGTGGGGGACGATGTTCCCGCTGATCTCCGAGGGGTTCCTGGGGCAGAAGATCGCCGTCGGACCCCCCTTCTTCAACCGGGTGAACATCCCGCTGGGTCTGATCCTGCTGGGGCTTCTCGGCATCGGTCCGATCATCGCCTGGCGCAAAGCGACCCCGCGCAACCTGAAGCGCAACTTCACCCTGCCGGTGGCGGTGGCGCTCTTCACCGGAGCGCTGCTATGGGCGACGGGCGTTCGCCACGGCTACGCGCTGCTGACCTTCGTGCTCGGCGCCTTCACCATGACCACCATCGTGGTCGAGTTCTACAAGGGCACCCGCGCTCGGGCGAGCATCGAGGGTGAGGGCCCGGTTCGGGCGTTCCTTCATCTGGTGCAACGCAATCGACGCCGGTATGGCGGCTACATCGTGCACGCAGGGCTGGTGATCGGCTTCGCCGGCTTCGCGGGCGCGGCGTACGACGTCGAGGAGCAGAGATCCCTCCTCCCGGGCGAGAGCGTGGAGATCGCCTCTCCCTTCGGGCACACCTACCGGCTGACCTATCAGGACCTCTCCATCTACACTGCGCCCAACATGACCAAGGCGGTGGCCGCCATGCAGGTCGAGCGCGACGGCCAGCCGCTCGGCGTGCAGACGGCGGAGAGGCGCGCCTACCGGCAGCGCGAGGAGGTGACGAGCCACGTCAGCATCCGCCGCGCCTGGAACGAGGACCTTTATCTGATCCTGGCGGGCGTCGAGGACATGGAGGGTGCCAGCTCGCGGCCCTTCGCCACCTTCCGCATCCTGGTCAATCCGCTCGTCTCCTGGATCTGGATCGGCGGCATCATCATGGCGATCGGCACGCTGATCGCCATGTGGCCCGCCGCGACCGCCCCGCGTGAGGCCGCGCCCCCCGCGCCGCGCGCCCATCCGCGCGACCCCGAGCGCGAGCTGGTGGAGGTGTAGGATGAGGCACGAGGAAAGAGGAAAGAGGAAAGAGTCCTTGCTCGCCTACCGGGGGGGAAGCGGGATAGGAGGTGCGGGTCTCCTGTGGCTCACGCTGCTGCTCCTGTTTGTCCTGGCGGTTCCTGCTCTAGGGCAGTCGCCCGCGGCGCAGCGGCCTGCGGTCCATTCGGATAGCGATGTCGCACGAGAGGCGATCGGGCAGCTCCGCTCCCCCTACTGCCCGGGGCTGATGCTCGAGGTCTGCCCCAGCGGGCAGGCGGAGATGCTGCGCGACAGCATCCGTATGCTCGCGCAGCAGGGGCAGCGCGCCAACCAGATCGTCGAGTGGATGATCGCCAACCACGGCGAGGAGTGGCGGGCGGTTCCCAAGCGCAGTGGCGCGGGCCTCTGGGCATGGGTCCTGCCGCCGCTGGCGCTGCTCTTCGGCGTGGGGCTGGTCGCCGCGAAGCTGCGCTCGATGCGTACCCGTGAGGAGACGAGCGGCGCCCGAGCCACGGAGATGACCGACACTGATCGCGACCGCCTCGCCGCCGCGCTGCGCGAGTGGGAGCACGCCGAGGAGACGGGGGAATGACGCTGCTGGTCCTCGCCGCGCTGCTGGCGAGCGGTGCCTCGATCTGGGTGATCCAGCCGATCCTCGCGCGGCGCGCCGCGCTGCTGGTGGACACCGCGCCCGGCGGTCTGCTCGACGCGGAGGCGCGCAAGCGGGTGGCGCTCGCCTCGCTCAAGGAGGTCGAGTACGACTTCCTCGCTGGCAAGCTGGACGAGGCCGACTACCGCGCGCAGCTCGACCGTCTCAGCGCGGAGGCGCTGCAGGCGATCCAGGCCGCGGATGCGGCGCAGGCCGCGCACTCCATCCGGATCCACGGAAGACCCTCTCCAGCAGCCGGTACGGTCGATGGAGCCGAGATCGGATCCGTGCACGCCTGCGGTTTCGTGAATCCGCTCGGGAGCCGCTTCTGCGCCGGATGCGGGGCGCGTCTGAGTTGACGCCTTCCGGATCTGCCCCGGTGAAAGCTCCCGCTCTCGAGGCCCGCGCGTTGGAGAAGTGGTACGGTCCCCTTCCCGCCGTGTGGGGGATCGACTTCGCCCTTGCGGCTGGCGAGTTCCTTACCATCTTCGGACCCAACGGGGCAGGGAAGACGACGCTGCTGCGCCTCCTCTGTGGCGCGCTGCGTCCCACACGCGGGGAGGTCCGCATTGCCGGCGAGCGTGTGGCCGGTGGTGGCGAAGGAGCGGCCTGGCGCGCGCGGATCGGGGTGCTCTCCCACCAGACCTTCCTCTACGCCGGCCTCACCGCCTTCGAGAACCTCGACTTCTATGCCCGGCTCTACGGGCTGGACCAGCGGCGCGAGCGGGTCGAACATGCACTCGCGGAGGTGGGGCTCCACGAGCGCCGTGGCGACCGGGTCCAGGTCTTCTCCCGCGGGATGCAGCAGCGCCTCGCGCTGGCGCGCACCCTCCTGCACGATCCAGTGGTGGTGCTGCTGGACGAACCCTACACCGGGCTCGATCCCCACGCCGCCGCCATGCTGCGCGCGGTGCTGGAGCGCCTGCGCGATGGCGCCCGCACCGTCGTGCTGGTGACCCACAACCTCTCGCAAGGGCTCGAGCTGGCCGACCGGGTCGTGGTGCAGGTGGGAGGGTGCTGGATCTCGGATGAGCCGCGCGCTGCCATCGATCCCGCGCGCTTCGAGGGTGTCTACAACGAGCGAGTCGCGGGCGCGGTGTGAGTGGGACGCTTTCTCGGGCAGGTGCTGGCCGTTGCGCAAAAGGATCTGGTGCTCGAGTTGCGGGCGCGCGAGCGACTCGTCACTGGCGCCACCTTCGCGGTGCTGGTGGCGGTGGTCTTCAGCTTCGCGCTGGACCCCACGGTGCGTGCGCGCAGCATCGCCGGGGCGATGCTCTGGGTGACGATCCTCTTCGCGGGCACGCTGGGGCTGGGGCGCTCCTTCACCCTGGAGCGCGAGCAGGACGCGCTCACCGGGGTGCTGCTCGCGCCGGTGGATCGCGGGGCGCTCTACCTGGGCAAGTTCCTCGCGAATCTGGCGATCCTCTTCGCGCTCGAGCTGGTGATCTTCCCGGTGTACGCGCTCTTCTTCCAGCTCGGCTTCGCGGGCTCGTACCTGGGACTGGCCGCGGTGGTGGGGCTGGCGAGCATCGGCTTCATCGCGCTGGGTACGCTCTTCAGCGCGATGGCCGTGCACACGCGCCTCGGGGAGACGATGCTTCCCATCCTCCTCTTGCCGCTGATGATTCCGGTGGTGATCTTCGCAGCCAGCGCCACGCAGCGGCTGCTGGTCGGCCGACCCGTGGAGGAGGTGATGGGCAGCGTGCGGATGCTCCTCGCCTTCGACCTGATCTACCTGGCCGTCTGCACGGCCCTCTTCCGTTACGTCGTCGATGAATGAGCTGACAGATCACGCCTCGATCCGGGCCACACGCCTCTGGGCGGGCGGTCTCGGAGCGCTCGCGACCCTGGTGATCCTCTTCGCCTTCTGGATGATCTTCTTCTACGTTCCCACCGAGCGGACGATGGGGATCGTGCAGCGGATCTTCTACGTGCACGTGCCCTCCGCCTGGGTGGCCTTCATGGCCTTCGGGATCGTGGCGCTCTGCTCGGTCGGGTACCTCTGGCTGCGGGACGAGCGGCTGGACGCCATCGCGGTCTCGGCGGCGGAGCTGGGCACGGTCTTCACCACCGCGGTGCTGCTCACCGGGCCGCTCTGGGGGAAGATCGCCTGGGGCACCTGGTGGACCTGGGAGCCGCGCCTGACGCTCACGCTGCTGCTCTGGTTCATCTACATCGGCTACTTCATGCTGCGCGGCGCCGCCGAGAATCCCGAGCGCGGAAAACGCTTCGCTGCGGTGCTGGGCATCGTGGGCGCCTTCAACATCCCGCTGATCCACGTCAGCGTGAACTGGTTCCGCTCGCTTCACCCGCAGCCGGTGATCCTGCGCCCCGAGGGTCCTCAGGCCGATCCCGAGATCGTGCAGACGCTGCTCGTCTCCCTGCTGGGCTTCACCCTCCTCTTCTTCTCGCTCCTCCTCTACCGCTACGCACTGGAGCGGCTGCGGGCACGGGTGGAGCTGCTCGAGGTGCGGCGCGAGAGGCCGCGCCCTGTCCTGACCTCGGAAGGAGCTCTCCGCTGATGTGGTTCGCGCGCATTCCCCTGTTCGTGCTCCTCGCGCTGGTACTCGTCGGCGCGCCGCCCCCGGCAATGGCGCAGGGACCGGACACTCCCGTCTCCTCGGATGAGGTGACCGGCCCGCCCGCCTCGCTGACCCAGGTGCCGCAGGTGCCCGTCGGCGCGGAGCCAGCCTCGCTGGAGCGGGTGGCGCCCGCGCGCACCCTGCGCGCTTACTGGCATCTCTTCATCGCCTTCGCGCTCGTGTGGGCGCTGCTCTTCGGCTATGCGCTCTCGATCGGCTGGCGCCTCGGCGGCGTGGAGCGCGAGCTGCGCACGCTGCAGCGGGGGACGCCGCCGGCATAACCACACTATGGTAGGAGAGAGGCTGCAATGAAGGCTGAGATCGAGCTTCGCCACTCCTTCGAGCGTGATCTACAGGGGCTGTCGTCGGAAACGCGGCGGATGGTCTGCGCGGCCATCGAGCGCTTGCCGCTCCTCTTCCAGCAGGACCGCGCCGGGACATATGCTCGGCACCTGAAGCGGCTACGGGCGATCAGGGTCGCCGGTGAGTACGATCTCTCCCTCTATTCGTTCAAAGTCGCCCACGACCTGCGGGTTCTCCTGACCTTGGACGAGGACCCTCTCTTCGACAAGCTGCACATCACCCTCTACGCTGTGGCGGACGGGTCCGCCGCCGTCGACGACTACTTGCGAGTCGCCGACATGCTGAAACGGGAGTTGGAGGAAGAGTTGATGCGCGACCCGCAGGGATGAGATGGCGCAGCCCAAACCCTTGCTGGATGAGTTCGGGGTCATTCGTGAAGCCGAGCAGCAGTTGCCCGTTGACGACTTGAAACTCGCATTCCTGCGAGCCCTGGCGGAGCTGGAGGACAACGAGGCCCATCGCCGCCAGCACTTTCCGCACACCAACCTTCGCCGGGTGAAAGGCGTGAAGCAGCAGGTATACCGGGCGGACGTAACCAAGGGCTCCGCCTGGCGCATCCATCTGCAGTATGGCAAGGACAACCGGCTGCACCTCAAGGATCTCCTGCCGCCGACGAAGCACGACGATCCGACCCGCGCGGTTCAGGCGAGGCGGCACCGATACGAGTAGCATCCTCTGCGTCCCCGCGAGAGATCGGAGCGGTCCAGGCGCGCCGGGTGGTGGAACATCCGGCGCGCTGTACATTGGAGGCGCGGGTGGGATACGGCGTGCTGCTTGCAAGATGCGGCATCGAGAATCGCAGCTCCAACCGTGCAGAGAAAATCAGCCGCGGCGACAGCTCGGTGGAGCCGGCGCCGCGGTTGGGTTCCTTTGCCCGGACTTCCATCCCCAACTCCATGGAGGTACACGATGGCACAACACACGCTCCCGGACCTGCCCTACGACTACAGCGCTCTGGAGCCGCACATCGACGAGCAGACGATGCGGATCCATCACACCAAGCATCATCAGGCCTACGTCAACAACCTGAACGACGCGCTGCAGGGGCATGACGAGCTGCAGAACATGGATCTCGAGCGGCTGCTGCGCGACATCGAGAACGTCCCGCAGGACATTCGCACCAAGGTGCGCAACAACGGCGGCGGCCACCACAACCACACACTCTTCTGGCAGATCATGCGCCCGAACGGTGGCGGCGAGCCCGGCGGCGCCCTCGGCGAGGAGATGCGCTCCGCATTTGGCGACTTCGGCAGCTTCCGTGACCAGTTCGCCAACGCGGCGAAGGGCCGCTTCGGCAGCGGCTGGGCATGGCTGGTGCGCGGCGAGGGAGGGCGGCTCCAGGTGATCGACACAGCCAACCAGGACAGCCCGCTGATGATGGGTTACACGCCGATCCTCGGCCTCGACGTCTGGGAGCACGCCTACTACCTCAACTACCAGAACCGGCGGCCCGACTACATCGAGTCGTGGTGGAACGTGGTGAATTGGGAGGAGGTCACGCGACGCTTCCAGCAGAGCCAGCGGTAGACGGCACCTTCACGAGGCGCTCGAACTGCCCTCGCCGGGAGCATACCCGGCGGGGGTTTTGCTTTGCAGCTGCTGACCCTCCTCCACGAAGCGAGCGAAGCTGTTCAGGTCGATGTTGGTCCCGCACACGATCAGCCCCACCCGCTTGCCAAGTAGCCGCTCCCGCAGGGGCCCGCAGAGCGCTGCCAGTGCCACCGCACCGGCGGGCTCCACCGCCAGCTTCATCTCGTGGAAGAGCAGCGCCATGGCGCGGCGGATCGCGTTGTCGTCCAGCAGCACGATCTCCTCCACGAACTGCCGGCAGAGTCCGAAGCTGTACGGCGCCGCGTACGGCGCACCCAGGCTGTCGGCGATGGTGCGGACCCGCTCGATCCCTTCCGGCCTCCCCGCGAGAAAGCTGCGGTACATGGAGTCGGCGCCCTCCGGCTCCACCCCGAACACCTCGCACTCCGGGCGGAGCTGCTTGACCGCCGCGGCGATGCCCGCACAGAGGCCGCCGCCCCCGACGGGCACGATCACGGCATCCAGGTCGGGAACCTGTTCGCACAGCTCGAGCCCGACTGTCGCCGTGCCAAGCGCCGTGAGCGGTCCCTCGAAGGGGTGCACGAAGCTGCGGCCCTCCTCCTCCTCGATCTCGCGTACCCGCTCGAAGGCCTGGTGGGCGTCCTCCGCCAGAACGACCTCCGCTCCGTAGGCGCGGCAGCGCTCGATCCGGACCGGGTTCGCCGTCCGCATGACCACCACCTTCGCGCTGCTCCCGAGCGCATTCGCCGCGTAAGCGACCGCGATCGCGTGATTGCCGGCGCTCACCGCCGTCACACCGCGGGCGAGTGCTTCCCGTGGCAGGCTCATCATCACCATCAGCGCGCCACGCGGCTTGAAGGTGCCGGTGTGCTGGAAGAGCTCGAGCTTCAGGAAGACGCGGGTATCGTTCCCGACCAGCTGCCGAATCGTCTCGTTCCGCCACTGCCACACCGGCGTCTCGACGACTAGATCGCCGAGCCGCGCACGCGCCTCCCGGATCTCCCGCAACGTCGGGGCGACCACGCCCGCTGTCTGCGGCTCGGAGGCGATGTGTGTATCCGGCATAGCTCAGACTCCTGGAGGTGGGGACAGGATGCGTCTGCCGTCGAGAAGATGGACGTAGCGGAAGAGTGCGGCAAGGGACTCGCGCTCGCTCCTGCCATCTGTTAAGTTATGCCTGCGCCCGTTGAGGTTCCCCCTGAGGCGTCCCAAATGCCTGCTCCTTCCGTATCCGTCGATCTTCGTTCCGATACCGTCACCCGCCCCTCACCGGAGATGCGCCGCGTCATCGCCGAGGCCGAGGTCGGTGACATGGTGCTGGGTGACGATCCGATGGTCACGGAACTCGAGCGCTACTGCGCCGAACTGCTGGGCAAGGAGCGCTCGCTCTTTTTCCCCAGCGGGATCATGGCCAACCAGACGGCGCTTCTGGTGCAGGCGCCGCCTGCGACCGAGGCGATCCTGGATGCGGAGGCGCACATCCTCAACTGGGAGGATGGCGCCGCCGCGATGTGGGGTGGGATTCAGCTTCGCGCCGTGCCTGCAGCGGATGGCCTTCTCACCCCGGAGCAGGTGGCCGCGGCGATCCGTCCCCGCTCGCCCTTTCTGCCGCGTACCTCGCTGGTGTGCCTCGAGAACACGCATCTCGGCGGTGGCGGCAGGGTCCTGCCGCTGGCGCAGGCGAAGGCGATCGCGGAAGTGGCATGGTCACACGATGTTCGGGTGCACCTCGACGGTTCCCGCCTCCCGAACGCCGCTGTCGCCAGTGGAAACGCGATGCGCGACTTCGCCGAGCACGCGGACACGGTGATGATCGCGATCTCCAAGGGTCTGGGTGCTCCCGTCGGCTCGCTGCTCGCTGGCACCGCCGAGACGATGGAGCGCGCCTGGCGGGTGCGGCGGCGGATGGGCGGAGGGATGCGGCAGGCGGGGCTGCTCGCCGCCGCCGGGCTGTACGCGCTGCAGAACCATCTGCCGGCGCTCGCGGAGGATCACCGCCGTGCGCGTACGCTGGCCTCGCGAGCGGCGGAGATCCCGGGATTGAGCGCGCCGCCTCCCGAAACCAACATCGTGATGATCGACCTCGAGGACGACCGCCTTGCGCCTGACGCGGTACTGGCGACGCTCTCCCACCAGGGGGTGTGGATGACGCAGTTCGGCCCACGCCGCCTGCGCGCTGTCACTCATCGGGACATAGATGATGCAGGGATCGACCGCGCTTCCGCCGCAATGGCGGAGGCGGTAGAGACTCTTGCCAGGTAGGCTACTTTCGCTTTTCTTTCGGGAACCGCATGTTGGGGTAGGGGTACCAGAAGGGGCTCCGCATCCGGGGGGAATCAACCGCTTCCAAACGAGGAATCATGGCTACTGTCGAGATCAGCGACGACAAGAAAAAGGCACTCAACGTGGCGCTTTCCCAGATCGAGAAGGCCCACGGCAAGGGCTCGATCATGCGCATGGGACTGACCGGTCCCAAGGTGCAGGTGCCCGCTATTCCGACGGGGGCAATCAACCTCGATGCCGCGATCGGTGTCGGTGGCATCCCTCGCGGACGCATCGCTGAGATCTATGGCCCCGAGTCCTCCGGCAAGACGACGCTCTGCCTGCACGTGATCGCCAACGCGCAGCGCTCGGGTGGCATCGCGGCCTTCATCGACGCGGAGCATGCACTCGACATCGAGTACGCGCGCAAGCTGGGCGTGGACGTGGACAATCTGCTCGTCTCGCAGCCCGACACCGGTGAGCAGGCGCTCGAGATCGCCGAGGTGCTGGTGCGCTCGAACGCGCTCGACGTGATCGTGATCGACTCTGTGGCGGCGCTGGTGCCGCGCGCCGAGATCGAGGGCGAGATGGGCGACAGCCACGTCGGCCTGCAGGCGCGGCTGATGAGCCAGGCGCTGCGCAAGCTCACCGGCGCGATCAACCGCTCGCAGACGGCGGTGATCTTCACCAATCAGATCCGTGAGAAGATCGGCGTGATGTTCGGCAGCCCGGAGACCACCACCGGTGGGCGGGCGCTGAAATTCTACGCTTCGCTGCGCCTGGACATCCGCCGCATCGGTTCGATCAAGGATCGCGAGGTGCTGGTCGGCAACAAGACGCGCGTCAAGGTGGTCAAGAACAAGGTCGCGCCGCCCTTCAAGCAGGCGGATTTCGACATCATGTTCAATGTGGGAATCGACCACTACGGGATCGTGGTGGACATGGCCGTCGAGGCCGAGGTGATCCAGAAGTCGGGCGCCTGGTTCTCCTACGGTGATATCCGGCTCGGTCAGGGCCGCGAGAACGCCAAGGCGTTCCTGCAGGACAACCCGCAGGTTGCCGCGGAGATCGAGACGCGGGTGAAGGAGGTGATCGGCATGAAGGGCGTCGCCGCCACCGCCGACGGCGACGGTGTAGTGGCCGCGGACGAGTAATCCGGAGGGCTCCGTCACCGACGGCCGCGTCGGTTTCGAGGGCGACACGAGATCATCCGCAGCGGGGGGGGGGGGGGGGGGGTGGGGGGGGACGCGCGGCTTTTCTCTCCCCCCTTTCCCCCCCCAC
>JBPCIT010000113.1:0-8476 GCA_051006015.1 Longimicrobiaceae bacterium | reverse complement strand
CCATCAGCCTGCGCTACCAGGGCCGCCTGCGCGAGGCACTCGCCACCGCCCGCCGCCTCCGCTCGCTCTATCCCGAGGATCAGGCAGCGACGCGCATCCCACCCGACGCGGTGATCGAGGCGCAGGTGCTCTTCGAGCTGGGACGGGGACGAGAGGCCGCCGCGCTCTTCGATTCGCTCACTGCCTTCCCCACCGAAGGCAGCGCCCCGGCCAGGATCGCCCGCCACCACGCCTGGATGCTCACCCACGCCGCCACCGCCCTCGCCGCCGCGGGGGACACGGCGGCGCTCCCCCGGCTCGCCGATTCGATCCAGGCGCTGGGGCGACGCAGCGCCTTCGGGCGCGACCGGCGGCTGCACCATCATGTGCGCGGGCTGCTGCTCTCGGCGCGTGGCCAACCCGAGGAGGCGGTGGCCGAGTTCCGCCGCGCCATCTTCTCCTCGAGCGGCGGCGGCTATACCCGCAGCAGCTTCGAGCTGGGCCGCCTGCTGGTCGATCTGGGCCGCCCGCGGGAGGCGATCGCGGTCCTGCAACCCGCCCTCCGCGGTCCGCTCGACGCCGCCAACCTCTACCTCACCCGCACCGAGCTGCACGAGCTGCTCGGACGCGCCTTCGAGGCCGCCGGCCAGCCCGACAGCGCCGCCGCGCATTACCAGCGCGTAGTAACGGCCTGGGACCACGCCGATCCGGAGGTACACCCCCGGCAGCTGCGCACCCGGCTGCGGCTGCGGGCGCTCGCACCGTAGCGTTGTTGATCGGGAGGAAAAGGAGTCGATGGAGCGGGGCCGGGCAGGCTGGGCGCCTTCAGTCGCTCCCGCTCCGCGCCGGCAGGGAGAACGCTTTGGCGTGCCAGGAATCGCGCATCGGCAGCTCCCATCTTCCCTCCCGCACCTCCCCCACGCTGCGCACCGTGTTGTCGAAGACGAGAGTATCCTCCCCCAGCTCCTCCGCGCGTACCCGCTGCCGGAAGTCGGCGCGCGGCAGCGCCTGGATGGCTCCATCCCCCGCGCGATAGTAGACGAGCGAGGAATCGAGCAGCGGCACGCCCAGCTCCCGCTCCAGCCCCTGCAGGCGGCGGAAGAGGGTGTCGATCGAGCATCCGGAGACCCCCGTCGCCCGCTCGTCGGCGGCGACCAGCAGGAAACGGTCGTGGCGCAGCTCGCGCCCGCCGACCACGCTGCGGCCGTGGGCAAGCCATCCCTCGAGGAATTCGTCCACCTGGGCCAGCAGCGTCTCCCGCTGCTCGGCGGTGAGGGGGCGGGCGGCGGCGAACGCCCAGAGGCGGGCGTCGTCGGGAAGCTGGGAGAAAGGTACGGCGCTCACGAAGATCTCCTGCGACAGGGAATGGGCCAGAGGTCGAGCGCCTCCATCATACGAGAGAGTGCGCGCAGGCGCTACAGCGGAGGCTCCTGCATGCCGGCAGTTACGCCTCTCGGTGGCGGGTGGGAGTGCGGGAATGGGTCGGTACCTGCGGGCCGCTCTCGGAGTGGCGTCCCGTGCGGGCGAGCCCCTCCCAGCCGCAGTGCGGGCACCAGCGCCGCTGCAGCGCTCGGAGCAGCAGGCGCGCGGCAAAGCGGCCGCCGCGGCTCATCTGCAACAGCAGCGTCTCACCGTCGCAATCGTTGCAGCGGCGGTCGGAGGGCAGCAGAAGATAGATGGTGACAAGGGCCAGGAGCAGCTTGGCACCCATCGCAACGAAGAAGAAGAACAGCCAGTGCAGCAGCATCGTCACTCCTCGTGGAGTGGGAGGGGATTACCTGACAAACATATGGGCGAGAAAGGCCGCGTGCAAGAGACGTGCAGCGCCTGCTCACGGGGCGGTCTCCCTTGCCTCCACCTGAACGACATGCGCGTCGTCGGTGGAGGTGGCAGGTATGCGATGGATGAGCCGCTCCGATGCGCCCGGGGTGAGCGCCTGCCCCAGGTAGTGCGCGGCGTTGATCAGTCCCACGTGGGTGAAGGCCTGCGGGAAGTTGCCCAGGAACTCGCCGCTGCGAGGGTCGATCTCCTCCGCGTAGAGGCCCAGGTCGTTCGCGCGCGCCAGCATCCCCTCGAAGATCGCCTGCGCCTCCTCGACCCGGCCGGAGAGCGCCAGCGCATCTACCAGCCAGAAGGTGCAGAGGCCGAAGGCGCCCTCGCCGCCGCCGACGCCGTCGGGCGTCTCCTCGGTGTGGTAGCGGTAGACGAGGCCGTTCTCCGTCAGCTCGCGCAGCGTGGCGTCGATGGTGCCCTGCACCCGCCCATCCTCCGGCGGGAGGAAGCCGACGATGGGGATGAGCAGGTTCGAGGCATCCAGCGTGGTGGACTCGAAGCACTGCACGAAGCTCTTCTGGGGCTCGTCGAAAGCGTTCAGCAGCACCGCCTCGCGGATCGTCTCCCGCTCGCGTAGCCAGCGCGTGGTGTCGCCCTCCCAGCCGAGCGCCTCGGCCAGGCGCAGCGCGCGATCCAGCGCCACCCAGCACATCACCTTCGAATAGGTGAAGTGTCGCTCCGGCCCCCGTACCTCCCAGATCCCCCGGTCGCGCAGCCGCCAGGCGTCGCAGACGTAGTCGGCGATGCCGCGCAGCCACTCCCACTGCGCGGGCGTAAGCGAGGCGCCCAGGTGGTGCAGATCCCAGGCGGCCTCGAGCAGCTCGCCGTAGACGTCCACCTGCCGCTGGTGCGCGGCGGCGTTGCCGATGCGCACCGGACGCGAGTCGCGGTAGCCGTCGAGATGGCCGAGGGTGTACTCGGTGAGCGTCGTCTCTCCCTGCAGCCCGTACACCACCTGGATGCGGCTGGGGTCGTGGTGCTGCTGCGCGGCGCGCTCCAGGAAGCCGAGGAAGGCGATCCCATCCTCCAGGTGTCCCAGGGTGGCGAAGGCCTGCACGATCATGCTCGAGTCGCGCACCCAGCAGAAGCGGTAGTCCCAGTTGCGAATGCCGTCGATCTCCTCCGGCAGCGAGGTGGTGGGCGCGGCGGCGATGGCGCCGCTCCGCTCGTGGGTGAGCAGCTTGAGCACCATCCCCGAGCGCAGCAGCAGCTCCCGCAGCCGCTCCGACGTGGGCTCGATCCGGCACTCCCGCGTCCACTCGCGCCACCAGGCGAGCGTCTCGCGCAGCTGCTCCTCGGCCAGCTCCGCCGCGGCACGCGGATTCTGCTCGCCCCACCGGCAGGCGAGGGAGAGCCGCTCCCCCGAGCGCAGGTGGAGGGTAGTCCGCGCCGCCGCGCTCTCGATGGTGGGGAGACTCCCCTCGGGAAGGCCGGTCAGCCAGAAGCTCTCGCTCCAGGTGCGCGCCTCCACCGCGCCGCCATGCCAGAGCAGCTCCACGTCCGCGCGCGCGTAGTCGGGACGCGGCGCCCACTCGATCTCCACCTCGACCTCCCCCTCCTCGCAGCGCAGGCAGCGGATGATCGCATGCGCCGAGTAGCTCTCCTCGCCAGCACGGCCCTCGCGGATCGGCAGGAAGTCGGTGAGCACCAGCCGCCCACCCGCGCCGCAGAAGGTCGTCTCCAGTACGGCCGAATGCTCCAGGTACGAGCGCGTCACCTCCGCCTCCCCGATGGGGGCGATGCGCCAGTGCCCTCCGCGGGCGTCGTCGAGAATCGCCGCGAAGACGCTGGGGCTGTCCAGGTGCGGAAAGCAGCACCAGTCGATCGAGCCGTCCCGAGCCACGAGCGCGCAGCTGTGCCGGTTGCCGATGAGGCCGTAGTCGGAGATGGGCTTGTACATGCGTTGCCGGTAGCACTCAGAAGGTTCTCACTGGCGCGGCGGGCAAGAACCGAACCGGATCAGGAACAGAGAATCCGTAAGCTGCCCGCGGAGAGGAGGCTCGGTCCGTAGTCTAGCTCCCTCCTGCAGGAGCCGGTGTTCTCAATTCATCGTGAACCGTCTTGCGTTTACGGAGGCGGTGAGGTAGCTTCGCACGGTGAGTGTCGCGTGCGGGCAATCCGCCTCGCTTGCGCTTTCCAGCGAGGCGCCCGCGTGTTCCTGCGAACGCTATCTCGTGCTGCGGACACTCGCCCGCCGCTCGCAACAGCCGCAGCACAGCGCTGGTCACCTATCTGCCTGTCAGAGGGCGACGCTACATTTTTCCTCTCCGGCGCCGCTCGTGCGGCCGCCCCGGTTGTTCCTTTTGCGCGCATTCGGTAGCTGCGGTCACGGGTGGACCAGATCCTTTCCGGCTCCAAGCTGTTGCACCCGTTCCTCGCCAATCCGGTATCAACCTGTGTCGATGGCCCGTCTCGAAGATCTCACCCCCGGCGCCTCCGTCCGCGGCCTGCTCGCCGACGGGCTCGTCTCCGTCGTCAACGTGCGCTGGTTTGGCTCGGATGCGATCGAGCTTACCTACAAGGACGCAGCCGGCAAGCTGGGGAGCGAGCTGCTGTAACCCGCGCTGGAAGTGGTCGAGGCCGGGCGCCCCTGGAGCTTCGACGGCGAGGGGGACCGCTTCCGCCTGGTCTCGGAGGCGCACCGCATCCGCCTTGCCTACCTCTTCGATCCGCTGCTGGCGGTGCACACCTCGCTGATCGAGCCGCTGCCGCACCAGATCACCGCCGTCTACGGCGAGATGCTCACCCGGCAGCCGCTCCGCTTCCTGCTGGCCGACGACCCCGGCGCCGGGAAGACGATCATGACGGGGCTGCTGATCAAGGAGCTGATGCTGCGCGGCGACCTCGGCCGCTGCCTGATCGTCTGCCCGGGCAGCCTGGTCGAGCAGTGGCAGGACGAGCTGCACCGCCGCTTCAGCCTCCCCTTCGAGATCCTCACCAACGACAAGCTGGAGTCGGCCCGCACGGGGAACTGGTTCCAGGAGAACCCGCTCGCCATCTGTCGGCTGGACAAGCTGAGCCGCAACGAGGAGGTGCAGGCCAAGCTCGAGCAGACCGACTGGGACCTGGTGGTCTGCGACGAGGCGCACAAGATGAGCGCCTCCTTCTTCGGCGGCGAGGCGCGCTTCACCAAGCGCTACCGGCTCGGCCAGCTCCTCGGCCGGCTGACCCGCCACCTCCTGCTGCTCACCGCCACGCCGCACAACGGCAAGGAGGAGGACTTCCAGCTCTTCCTGGCGCTGCTCGACGGCGACCGCTTCGAGGGCAAGTTCCGCGACGGCGTCCACCAGGCCGACACCTTGGACCTGATGCGCCGCATGGTCAAGGAGCAGCTGCTGAAGTTCGACGGCAAGCCGCTCTTCCCGGAGCGGCGCGCCTACACCGTCAACTACCGCCTCTCCGAGCGCGAGGCCGAGCTGTACCGCCGGGTCACCGAGTACGTCCGCGAGGAGTTCAACCGCGCCGACGCGCTGGAGAACGAGGGCCGCAAGGGGACCGTCGGCTTCGCGCTCACCACGCTGCAGCGCCGCCTCGCCTCCTCGCCCGAGGCGATCTACCAGTCGCTGCGCCGCCGCCGCGAGCGCCTCGAGAGCCGCCTGCGCGAGGAGAAGCTCCTGAAGCGCGGCCTGGGCGCGCGGCTCGACCTGATCGGCGTGCTGCCGCGGCTGACCGACGAGGATCTGGAGGACCTCGACGATGCGCCGGACGCGGAGGTCGAGGCGCTCGAGGAGCGGGTGGTGGATCAGGCCTCGGCCGCGCGCACCATCGAGGAGCTCGAGACCGAGATCCGCATGCTCGAGGAGCTCGAGCGGCTCGCCCGTGAGGTGCGGACGTCCGGCAAGGATCGCAAGTGGGAGGAGCTGTCGGGGCTGCTGCAGGACAACGCCGAGATGTTCGATCCGGCTGGACGGCGCCGCAAGATGGTGATCTTCACCGAGCACAAGGATACGCTCGTCTACCTCGCCGCGCGCATCCGCACGCTGCTCGGTGCGGAGGAGAGCGTGGTCACCATCGACGGCAGCATGGGCCGCGAGGAGCGCAAGAAGGCCGAGCACGCCTTCCTCAACGATCCCGACGTGATGATCCTGCTGGCCACCGACGCGGCGGGCGAGGGGATCAACCTGCAGCGTGCGCACCTGATGGCGAACTACGATCTGCCCTGGAACCCGAACCGCCTGGAGCAGCGCTTCGGCCGCATCCACCGCATCGGCCAGCGCGAGGTCTGCCACCTCTGGAACCTGGTCGCCGAGGAGACGCGCGAGGGTGACGTCTTCCAGCGGCTGCTCGAGAAGCTGGAAACGGAGCGCGAGGCGCTGGGCGGCGCCGTCTTCGACGTGCTGGGCCAGCTCTTCCAGGGCGCGGAGCTGCGGCGGCTCCTGCTCGAGGCGATCCGCTACGGCGACCGGCCGGATGTGCGCGCGCGGCTCGAGCAGGTGGTGGACAGCGCGCTCGACCGCGAGCACCTGCGCGACCCGCTGCACAACCGCGCGCTGGCACACCAGACGATGGATGGCGCGCGCGTGCAGCAGATCCGCGAGGAGATGGAGCGCGCCGAGGCCCGGCGGCTGCAGCCGCACTTCATCGAGTCGTTCTTCCTGGAGGCGTTCGGCGTGCTGGGCGGCAGCATCCGCGAGCGCGAGCCGCGCCGCTACGAGATCACGCACGTGCCGGCCCGCATCCGCTCGCGCGACCGCCAGATCGGCACCGGCGAGCCCGTGCTGCAGAGGTACGAGCGCGTCGTCTTCGAGAAGGAGGCGATCAGCGCGCCGGGCAAGCCGATGGCGGCCTTCGTCTGCCCCGACCACCCGCTGCTCGACGCGACCATAGACCTGGTCCTCGATCAGCACCGAGAGCTGCTGCGGCGCGGCGCGGTGCTGGTGGACCCCGCCGACCCCGCCGAGGAGCCGCGGGTGCTCTTCTACCTCGAGCACTCGATCCAGGACGGTCGCCTGGATCGCGCCGGCAACCGGCGCGTCGTCTCGCGCCGCATGCAGTTCGTCGAGATCGCCGACGGCGGCGCCTCGCGTACCGCGGGTCACGCACCCTACCTCGACTACCGTCCGCTGACCGAGGAGGAGGCGGCGCTGGTCGGCCCCGCCGTGGAGCGGCAGCGCACGCGCGCGGACACCGAAGCCCTCGCGCTGCAGCACGCCATCGCCACCCTCGTGCCGCCGCACCTGCGCGAGGTCCGCACGCGCCAGGAGGACCGGATCCACCGCACCATCGCTGCCGTCAAGGAGCGACTCACCAAGGAGATCACCTACTGGGACCACCGCGCGCTGGAGTTGAAGGCGCAGGAGGAGGCGGGCCGCCAGCCGCGGATGAACCCGCAGAAGGCGCGGCAGCGCGCCGACGAGCTGCACGCGCGGCTGCAGAAGCGGCTCGAGGAGCTGGAGCAGGAGCGTCGGATCGCCGCCCTGCCGCCGGTGGCGATCGGCGGCGCGCTGATCCTCCCGGCCGGCCTGCTCGCCCGCCTGCGCGGCGACCGCCGTGAAGAGCCGACCCTCTTCGCACGGGAGACGCGGCGCGTCGAGCGCGCGGCGATGGACGCCGTGCTGCACGTCGAGCGCCGCCTCGGCTACGAGCCGCGCGACGTGGGCGCCGAGAAAATCGGCTACGACGTCGAGTCGCGTGACCCGCGCGGCGGCCCGCTCCGCTTCCTCGAGGTCAAGGGCCGCATCGCGGGCGCCGCCACGGTCACCGTCACCAAGAACGAGATCCTCACCGCGCTGAATGAGCCGGAGTCGTTCATCCTCGCCCTCGTCGAGGTGCCGCCGTCGGAGGAGCTGCCCGTGGATGTTCATGCCGTGCACGAAGGCAGGTCCGGGTACGGCCCCCCGCCCAGCTGCCGTGTTCGCTACCTGCGCAGGCCGTTCCAGCGCGAACCCGACTTCGATGTCACCAGCGTCAACTATGACTGGAAGGAGCTGTGGCAGCGGGGGGCGGACCCGTTAGCGCACGCGCCCCACCGCGCCGTCCCCTCTAACGGTGTAGGTTTCCCGTGAGCCGAATCCAGATCTGGAAGGTAGATAAGAACGAGCGGCTGAAGGCCATGCCACTCGAAGCGGTGCACAGCAGTGAGACTGAGCGCGTGCTGGAGGATCTGCTCGTCGGATCCCCCGACCTTCTACAGCCGGAGTTGGTGCTCGTAGGTCGGCAGATTCCGACAGCCGGGGGCCCACTCGATCTCCTCGGCGTGGATGCTGATGGCCGACTGGTCGTGTTCGAGTTGAAGCGCGGCGTGCTTACGCGAGATGCCATCGCCCAGGTGCTCGACTACGCGTCGGACCTCGCCGCGATGAGCAACGAGGCGCTGGCTCGCCTGGTGGAAGATAGCTCCGGGAGGCTTGGCATCGAGCGAATCTCGGATTTTTTGGAGTGGTATGGCCAGGAATACCCAGGCCAGGTCGGGCCACTCGCTGAACGCCCGCGCATGGTGCTGGTGGGGCTCGGCGTGGATGAGCGAGCACTCCGCGTCGTGAACTTCCTGGCCGAAACGGGTGTGCCGATCCAGCTACTGACATTCCACGCGTTCCAGGCAGGGGGTGAGCTGTTCCTGGCCAAGCAGGTGGAGAGCGGGCCGGTAGCGCCACCTCCCGGCCCAGGCAAGGGAGCCAAGGAGGAGAACCGGCGCATCCTGCAGGAGAAGGCAGCTGCTCTCGGG
>JBPCIT010000112.1:0-7355 GCA_051006015.1 Longimicrobiaceae bacterium | reverse complement strand
CCGAGGGATTCCGGCAGCGGGACGACCTGGTCGGCGGGGGCGAGATCGTACTCGGCATACGCGTTCTGAGAGAGCAGCGCCACCCGCTCGCCGACGTGCCGCTCCGTCACCCCCTCATCGACCGCGTCGATACGTCCCCACCCCTCGTGCCCCATCGCCCCCGGCGCGAACGGGTACTCGAACCAGGGCTGCCCGCCCCACGGCGAGAGATTCGAGGCGCACACGCCGCACCCCTCCAGCCGCACGCGCACTTCGCCTGCGCCCGGCTCCGGGATCTCCACCTCCTCGACGCGGATGCGGCCGGGCTCCGCCAGCACCGCCGCGCGCATCGTTCGCACGGCTGTGGCAGTTCTCCCCTCCCCCGACTTCGGGGGAGGGGTCGGGGGAGGGGGCTGGGTGCGGCCGGCGGAGAAGGTTCCCTCCCTCACAGCGCCGCCCGCGCCATCGCGGCAGCCGCTGGCTGCGGGGCGCGCAGCGGGAGAACGGGGGTGGAAAGCTCCGCCTCCTCGAGCCACTCGACCAGCCGCTCGAGCCCCTGCTGCCAGCGCGTGGTCGGCTGCCAGCCGAGCAGACGCTGTGCGTGCGAGGTGTCCGAGATGTAGACCCGCTGATCGCCGGGGCGCCAGGGCGCCATCTTCACCGGCACCCGCTGGCCGGTGATCTCCATCAACTGGTCGATCACCCCCCGCACCGAGACAGCGTTCTGCGCCCCGCCGCCGATGTTGAAGACCTCACCCGAGATGCGGTCGATCCGTCGCATCGCCTCGCGCATCGCAGCCACCAGGTCGCCGATCCAGAGGATGTCCCTCACCTGATAGCCGTCCCCGAAGACGGTGATGGGCGAGCCGCCGAGCAGCGAGCGGGCGAAGTGCGCCACCCATCCCTGGTCCTCCGTGCCGAACTGGCGCGTGCCGTAGATGCAGCTCATGCGGAAGACCACGGTAGGCACCCCGTAGATGCGCGCGTAGTCGCGCACGTACTGGTCGGCGGCACCCTTGGAGCAGCCATAGGGAGAGTGGAAATCCAGCGGCGCCTCCTCGTCGATCCCCGCGCGGCCGTCCGCGTAGCGGTACAGCGCGCCCGCCTTTTCCACCCCGACGCCGTACAGCCCGCCGTACACCTTGTTGGTCGAGGTGAAGAGGATCGGCGGCGGGTTCCGCAGCGCGCGCGCGGCTTCGAGAATGTGGAAGGTCCCGAGCAGATTGCTCTGCAGGTCGAGGGCAGGATCCTCGATCGAAGTGGTAACCGCCACCTGCGCGGCGAGGTGGTAGACGTAATCGGCCGCACTCACCAGGGGCCCGATCTGCTTCGGGTTGGTGATGTCTATTATCTCGACGTCGAGAAGCTCACCGTGCTTCCGGCGCAGCCACTTGGCGTTGAGCTGCACGCCGTCGCGTGAAAGGTTGTCCGCGATGACGACGCGCTGCCCCTCCGCGAGCAGGGCGTCGGCGAGATTGGAGCCGATGAAGCCGGCGCCTCCCGTGATCAAGGTATAGCTCCGCTTGCTCATCCCCATCTCCTCCCTCACAGAGTTAAGCCGCGCGCGGCCAGCTCGGCGGCATGGCGTCCGACTTCGTCGGCAGGCCGCGCCTGCTGCTGCAGCCAGGCGACCAGCTCCTGCATGCCCTCCTCCAGAGTGACTCGTGGCCGGTATCCCAGGGCTTCCTCCGCCCGGCTGATGTCGGCGAAGCAGTGCCGGATGTCCCCCACCCGGTAGCGCCCCATGATCTCCGGCTCGATCTCGACCTCGAGCACGCGAGCGAGCGTCTCGGCGACCTCGCGGATCGTCACCGGCCTGCCGGAGCCGACGTTGAGCGCGCGACCGACGGCGTCCTCGGATTCGGCGGCGAGCAGCAGCGCCTGCACGATGTCGTGCACCGAAACGAAGTCGCGGCTCTGCAACCCATCCTCGAAGATGATCGGCGGGTTACCGTTGAGCAGCCGCGAGGAGAAGATCGCCGCCACCCCCGTGTACGGGTTCGAGAGCGCCTGCCGGGGACCGTAGATGTTGAAGAAACGCAGCGCCACGCTGGGGATGCCGTAAGCGGCGCCGATCTGCAGCGTCATCGCCTCCTGGTCGGCCTTGGTGAGGGCGTAGATCGAGGTGGGATCGAGCGGCTTGCCCTCATCCGTCGGCTGCGGGAGGAGCACCGTGCCATCCGCGTCGCGCAGCTCCCAGTCATGCGCACGGAGCTGCTCGGCGGTGCGCTGGCGGATGGTGGGCTCCCGGCCGTCGGGGCGGACGTAGCGCCCCTCGCCGTAGATGGACATCGAGCTGGCCACCACCAGCCGCTCGAGCTCGACCTCGCGGTCCACCAGCGTCTGCAGCAGATGCGCCGTGCCCAGCGTGTTGGTTGCCGTGTAGGGGGCGATCTGGTACATTGACTGCCCGACGCCGACCGCAGCGGCGAGATGGTAAACGATCTCTACGTCGCGCAGGGCATGACCGACCGCATCCGCATCCCGCATATCCCCGATCAGCAGCTCGACGTCCGCCGGCAGCCAGGCCGGCCGGCGCCGCTCGGCGCCATGCACCTGGGGGTCCAGGTTGTCGAAGACGCGCACCCGGTCGCCCCAGGCGAGTAGCGCGTCCACCAGATGACTGCCGACGAATCCCGCACCTCCGGTTACGAGAACTCTGCGTCCCGCCACTCTCACCTCCCCATTCGTTGATTACGTCGATCAAGATCTGGAACGAGCCCAACAATCTCTCGCACTGGGACTTTCTGCTCGACCCCGGCTGGGCGATCTTCGCGGCGCTGGTGCGGCAGAGCGCCGCCGCCATTCGCGAGGCCGGCTGTGACGTGCCGCTGGTGCTCGGCGGCGTCTCCCCCATCGACCCGCGCTTCCTGCGCCATCTCGAGGGGCAGGGCGTGCTGGACGCGGTGGACGTGCTCGCCGTCCACGGCTTTCCGCTGGACTGGAATCTCTGGCCACTCGAGGAGTGGGGCGAGCGGCTCGACCTGCTGCGCGTTGAGTTCGGCAAGCCCGTCTGGATCACGGAGACCGGCGTCTCCTCCTTTGCCAGCGAACGGATGGCCGCCTGTGGGCTGCGCCGCTCGCGTGAGCTGCTGCAGGGGGAGCGCGTCTACTGGTACACGCTGCTGGACCTCGACCCGTCGCGTGAGGCCACCACCCGCCACAAGCAGGCGGAGGGCAGCTCCTACTTGCGTCACTTCCACTTCGGGCTGCTGCGCGCCGACGGCACCCCCAAGCGCGCGCTGGAGGAGTTCTCCCCGGAGCTGGGGATCTGCCAGTGGTTCCACTTCGGGGACTACCGTACGCTCGAGCGGGCGGTGCGCTGGTTCGAGCGGCTGGGGGTGCGCGAGGTGCGCACCGGGCTGAGCTGGGCGGAGAGCCACATGCCGGGCGCGGACGCCTGGTTCGACGATCTGATGAGCGCGCTCGAGCCCTACAACGTCTGCGCTACCCTCTGCTTCACCCCGCCGAGCCGCGGTCTCCGGCCGGACCACACCAGCCCACCGGTTGACGTGGGAGAGTTCGCCTGGTTCGCGGCCTCGGTGGCAGAGCGCTATGCCGCGCCTCATGCCACCCTGGGGGAGCAGAAGTAGACTTCCGGGGCAGGGTGCGCGTCGATTCGCAGCCCCGCCGAACGGAGCATTGCCTCCATCGCCGCCTGGTTGGGCACCCACCAGTTCGTCGGATCCCCGGCGTAGCTCTGCTCGACGAAGTACATCGCCGGGAAGCGCGGGTGCTCGAAGATCGCCTGCTCGCCGATTGGGTAGTCTGGCTGGATGGGGATGGTGCCCGGCACGCCGCGCAGCATACTCTGGAAGACCAGCCGCTCGCGCACGATGCTCGCCACGCGGTCGAGGGCGAGCAGTGGATAGCGCAGGTGGTAGAGCACGCCCATGAAGAGCACGTAGTCGAAGCTGCGCCCGAGCTGCTCGACGTCGTACACATCGAGCTGGCGGTACTCGATGTCGGCCTCCAGAACTTCGGCGGCGAAGCGCGCCTGCCGCAGGTAGTGTTCCGAGTGGTCGATCCCCGTCACCCGCGCCCCGCGCGTGTGCAGCCGCAGGGAGTAGAAGCCCGCATTGCAGCCGATGTCCAGCACCGTCTTGCCCGTCATGTCCGCGGGGAAGGCAGACTCGACCTGCAGCCAGAGATCGTGCAGGAAATTTCCCAGCGGATGGTTGGGAGCGGTGTGGACGCCGTGCAACTCCAGGTCGTGAAACCAGGGCCCGAGCTCCTGTACCCTATCCTCCACCAGAAGCGTCGTCATCGCACCCCCGCCGAAAGACGCAGCTCGTACTCCTCCGCCCACCGCTCCAGGCGTCGGTTCACCTCGTCGGCCCACACCCCGGCCACCAGCCGCTGCGCCAGCCGCACGCCGAGCCGCAGCTGCTGCCGCTGCATCGCGATCTCCTCCTGTCCCTCCTCGAGCAGCGCGGCCGCCTCCATCTCGATCGCGAACGCCAGCCGGTCCAGATCGGTGAAGAGCGCGCCACGCAGAGCCTGCGCGTCCGCTGATTCCTCCGGGTGCGGAGAGCTGGTCATGCTGTGCTGCATTCGTGGTTCTTCCTCATCAATATCTCTGTGTCTGCACCTGCCGCGCGGATCAGCAAATTTGCTGCCATCTCCCAAGCAACAGTTGTTCCGTTTTTCATGAAAGGTGGAGCGTGGATCTCCCCCCTTTCCCGGGCTGCTACCGGGCCGAGCGGGCTCGCGCGCAGCGAGAGCTCGCACCGAGCCAATGCCATCCGCAGCAGCTTCACCAGCACTGCCGGCGGAATCGCTAGGATCAGTGTGAGCAGCCCAGAGGCGGTGACCACCCGCAGATGAAGGTGCGTCCCATGCAGGGTGGGGTGAGCAGGACGAGCAGCAGGAAGAGAAGGGAGGGATCGAGGATCGAGCGCAGGCTGAAGGGAGAGAAGCCGAGCACGAGGGCCACGGCAACACCGTGGATCCCCCGCCAGACGAAGGAATCGCTCTCCGGATCTACCGTTGGCCCTCCGCGATCAGGTGCCAGGAACCAATGCGAGAGAAAGCATGATCGGGTGAGAAGACGATGGAGAGCCGAGCAGAATCCGTGGAGCGCAGCGTGATCTGCGAGCACTCGCTCGCATCCCTCTGCGGAGCGTAGCCGCGATCACGCCCGGCGAGACTCGCACGGTTCCTGCATTGAATGGAAGGAACGGTGTAAACCCTTTCGAGACCTAGCATGGAGGATAAAAGAATGAGAAGAGTACTCAAGGGAGCTGCGTGGCTGAAGGCCCCCCGTTTGATGTTCGCGGCGAAGAACCCGCGTAAGGCGGCGCTGATGAAGGCGGTCGGGTGGGTCACCAACCGCGTCACACCACGGCGTAAGCGCACCTCCGCGGGCAAGATGGCTCTCCAGGGGCTGGGAGCCGCCGCGGTCGCGCTGCCGCTCGGGCTCTGGGTCGGGCGGAAGGTGAGGGGCGGGAGTGAGATGACAGGTGGTTACCACGAGGGCAACGCCCAGCAGTAGCCGCCCGTCTCGCAGGCATGGATGGCACCACCGCGGGTGGGGAGAACACCTCCCCACCCGCGCTGTTTATCCTGCCGTCCTAATCACAAGCTATTCGGTCTCCTGGAAGGACAACCCGAGGACCTTGGCCGCGATCTCCCCGCGCGAGCGCACCGCCAGCTTGAGCAGCACGCGCTCCGTGTAGTGATGCGCGGTGTGGGGGCTGATGCCGAGTGCGGTGGCGATCGCCAGGTTCGACTTCCCCTCCACGATCAAGCGCGCGACCTCGGACTCCCGCCGCGTCAGCCCGAAGCGCTGCTGGAGTGCCTGCTCGGAGAGCGGTTCCACTGCGGTGAGCGCGAGCGTAATGAAGACGGTCGTGCCTGCCTCGGCGTCCGGTGCTCCGAGATAGCTCCCGCGTAGGGTGTACTTCCCCTTGGCTCCATGCACCTCTCTCACGAGTGGCGAGCTCGATCCATTTCCCTGGCTGTGGCCACGGGAGCTGAGCTCCTCGAGCATCTGGTCGACAGCCTGCTGCAACCGATCGCGCTGCGGCTCTTCCGCCAGGCGTGCGCCGAAGACCGGGTTCGCGTGGAGCATGCGACCGCGAGGATCGTTGTCACAGAGAACGTACGCCCCGGGCAGCATATCCAGCAGCCGGACGAGATCCTGTGAAGAATACGAGCGACTAATCGGAACCTCCAGGTAAGGAGTTAGGCGTGATTGTACTACTGCTCGGGACCGCTGCCGATCCCTGCATTGGCTTGGCTGGGACGCTCCTGCCCCTCCAACCCCGCTGCCTCCAGGCGAAGCTACCGGATGCATCTAGGCCGAACGGCCCACTGAAGATCGACACGGGTCGAGGTGAGTGTGCCTCTGCGTCTCACTTTGAGACATTATTGCCTCAGATCTGCTGTGGAGGCAGGGATGCCACTCAGGGCGGCACGAGGCCGTAAATCTTTGATGTTGTTCAGCTTGGGATTGCAGGGAGTACCTGTGACCGGAGGGTCACATCCGGTAGTTGCCCTACGGAGACGAAGCAAGATCTGGACCACGATGCGGGGCAGCAATGCCCCCTAAGCGAGGCCTCTGTAATCAAGCCCCGCAAATCATTCCTACAACACATCAGGGAGCGTCCCCGGCCCACCTTAATGAGCCGATGCACGGCGTGACGAACTGCATATATTCCTGGGGTATTGGGAACCGTTCGCCTGTACGGCTGGTGATTTTCGCCCTGATGAGCAACTGAGGGCCACCTCCTCGCGAAATCTCCCGACACCCAAGACGAAATACCCGAGCTGATCACCGGAGCGCTCCCGCTTCCGCCACAGATGAGGTTGTCGAGGCACCCATGCCCCACCTCCCGGTACCTGCCCCACGAGCGTGGTTCGGAAGGGGAGGGATTGTAGCTGACGGTGCGTTCTTGCTGGTGATTTCGCTCGACAAGAAGAACGGAGCTGGTTGGGTGTGCTTATCTACGGCCTACCGCAAGGCTGATCGGCCCGAGGTCCCGTCACCGTAGGCAGCGCCCCAACCAGCTCTCCTCACACGGCAGAGAGCCCGTCCGGGATGGCAGGCTGGGTCGGGTCAGGTTGGAACGGAAGCGGAGCGGCTCGGCCTCCCTGCGCTTCCCTGATGAAATGAGAGTCCGTGTTCGTTGTAGGTAACACTGAAACCCGCGTATCTTAGAGCGTGTTGAGTAAGTCCGAGCATCGCATCCCGGCGCTAATGGCAAACCACTGTTTGACAACGACTTGCAGCGACGAACTCCCGGTGGTAACTGCCTGGGCTCGAACCGGATCCGTCTTCTAGCGGTGGGCGGTCTGGCGAGGAAAACGGCGTCATTGCTCGTCTTCAGAGCCTGATTGCCGAGACCCTTCCGACTATCTCAACACGCTCTTAA
>JBPCIT010000111.1:0-11387 GCA_051006015.1 Longimicrobiaceae bacterium | reverse complement strand
CCCGTCCGCGAGCCGACCCATGAACTCGGGGAGCTCGACCCCACCGATGTCCTTCATCACCTGCATCATCGGCGGCAGGGTACGCGCCATGTTCTGCAGGAAGCCGGCGGTGCTGCCGGCGCCGTTGCCGCCACCCTCCCAGACGATCACCGTGTCGAACTTGATGTTCGAGATCGCCTTCGCGGCCGTCTCGGCGAGGTGGTCGATGTGCTCGAGCATCAGGAGCTGGAAGGCCTCCTTCGAGCCGCCCGCGGCCTCGACGATCTGCTTGAGGCCCTCACCCTTCTTCGCCAGGATCTCGTACTGGCCACGCGCCTCGGCCTCCAGCTTGGCGAACATCGCGGCCGCATCGGCCTCGGCCTCGATGCGGCGCTTCTCGGCTTCGGCTTCCGCTTCGACGATGGTCTTCGCCTTCTCCGCCTTGGCGGGGGCCTCGAGAGCGGCGCGGCGCTCCGCCTCCACGCGCTCGGCTTCGGCGAGCGCGGCGCGCGCCAGGGCGCGGTTCTGCGCCTCCTGCACCGCCGCTTCCGCCTCGCGCCGGCGCGTCTCGGAGAGCTGGTAGGCCTCGGCCTGCTTCACCTGCAGCTCGGCCTGCGTGGCAGCGATCGCCGCCTGCGACTGCGCCTCGCCGGCGATCGCGCGGGCATCGGCGCTGGCGACCGCGATGCGCTTGCGCTGCTCGGCCTCCTTGATCTGCGCCTCGCGCTCGAAGGCCGCCGTCTCCTCGCCGATCCGCTGCTCCTTGTCAAGCTCGGCGATGCGCACCGCCTGCTCGCGCTGCGCCTGCTTGATCAGCATCTCCCGCTCGTAGGCGGCAGTCTCCTCGCCGACGCGCTGCTCCTTCTCGAGATCGGCGACGCGTACCGCCTGCTCGCGCTGCGCCTCGCGCACACCGATCTCGCGGACTTTGTGCGCGTTGGCGACCTGGATGGTCTTCTCGCGCTCCGCCTCAGCCACGCGGATCTCACCCATCTTCTCCTGGTCGGCCACGTCGCCGCGCGCCTTCTGCACCGCCTCGGCGGCGGCCTTGCGACCGATCGCCTCGATGTAGCCCGACTCATCCTTCAGGTCGGTGATGTTCACGTTGATGAGCACCAGCCCGATCTTCTTCAGCTCCGGCTCCAGCGACTGCTGCACCTTGTGCAGGAAGGCATCGCGATCGCGATTGATCTCCTCGATGCGCATCGAGGCGATCACCTGCCGGAGCTGGCCGAAGATGATGTCCTGCGCCTGCCGCTTGATCTGGTTCTGATCGAGGTTGAGCAGGCGAATGGCGGCGTTCTGCCGCACGTTCTCCTCGGTGCCGATGGCCACTGTGAAGACGCTCGGCACCGCCACACGAATGTTCTCGAAGGAGAGGGCGTCGCGCAGCGGGATGTCGATCTGGATCGGCTCGAGACTCAGGTAGGCGTACTCCTGGATCACCGGCCAGACGAAGGCGCCGCCGCCGGAGATGCACTTGGCGGCGTTCCCTCCGCCGACCCTGCCGGAGATGACCAGCACCCGGTTGGCCGGGCAGCGCTTGTAGCGGGAGACGAAGAGCAGAAAGACTCCGGCAAGCACCGCGAGCCCCAGCAGGGCGCCACCTCCGAGCCAGAAGGGAGCCCCGACCTGCAGGAGGGCGAGAGCGTTAGGAAGGGCCATCGAGAATTCCTCCAAGGGTGGGTGTGGGGGCGACCTCCACGGTGTCGGGACCGAGAATGTCCACGACGATGACCGGGGTGCCAGTGGGAAGCTCATCGAGAGCTGTAACGGCCTGACACTCGACGGTGCGATTCTGCAGCGTCAGGAGCACCTTGCCGGCCCCGGTGTGCTGACCGGGGATGCTGAGATAGACCGTGCCGGGCTGCCCGAGCGAGCGGTCGAGCCGCACGGTGCCATCCTCCTCCAGCCGGGTCACGCTACGCATCAGGGCAGCCACACCGACCGTGGCGACGCCGCCGCCGACCAGCGCGACCGGGAGCGCGAGCAGCGGCCCGAATCCTCCCGTCAGCACCGCCAATCCGCCGATGCCGAAGAAGGCGATCCCCGCGGAGAGCGCACGCACGCTGAGCAGGTCGAGCGCGTCGGCGCTCTCCGCTCCATGCTCCAGGTCCGGCAGCTCATGCCCGACGCCGAGCAGGCCGAGCACGAGCTGGAGGAGCACGACGGCTCCCCCCAGCACCGCGCAGACGAGGAAGAGGGTGTACATGGTCGGCGGCTACTCGCCCGGACGGATCACCCGCGGCACCGAGACGCTCTCGCCCACATCGGCGCCGTCGCGCCCCGCCCGCCTCGGCTTGCGCGCGGGCTCCGTGGGCGCATCGACGCGGCGGAGCAGCTTATCCATGTCGAGCCCCAGGCCACCTGCCATCTGCTCGATCATTCCGAGAATGGCGGCGGGCTTCTGGTTGGCGACGCGGCTCACCCCCTCGCCGTCGCGGTCGAGCACCACCAGCCGGTCGATGGTGATCTCGTCGAGCGAGTCGGCGGCGCGCTGGAAGAGGTCGGGGAGCTTCTCGGCCAGGTAGACGCGCAGCGCATCGTCGCCGCCCTCGGCCACCTGCTGCAGCAGCGCCTGGAAGACCTGCACCTGCGCCATGCCGCGCTCGCGGATCAGGATCGCCTCGGCCTCCGCGCGCAGCTCGGCGGCTCGCTTCTCGGCTTCGGCGGGCTCGACCACGTCCGCCTGCAGACGGCGGCGCTGCAGCTCGATGCGCGCCTCCTCTACCCGCTGCTCGGCGATCGCCTGAGCGCGCTGGGCCTCCGCCACCGCGACCTTCTCCTTCGAGGCCGCTTCCTGCTGCAGCTCGGCGCGGCGCACACGAAGGATGTTCTCGGCCTCCGCCACCGCGACATCGGCCTGCGCCTTGGCCACCTCCGCGCGGCGGCGCGCCTCCGCCTCCTTCTCGCGCGTCTCGGCCGTGCGCTCGGCCTCGGCCACCGAGGCGATCCGCAGGATCTCGGCGTTCTTGGCGCGCCCGATCGAGTCCAGGTAGCCCACCTTGTCGGTGATGTTCTGGATCTTCAGCATATCGAGCTGCAGTCCCAGCCGCTTCAGGTCCGCGTCCGCCTCCTCGATCAGCTCGTTGGCGAACTTGAGCCGGTCCTCGTTCACCTCCTCGGGCGAGAGCGTCGCCAGCACGCCGCGCAGGTTGCCCTCGAGCGTGTCCTTGGCGATGCGGTAGATCTCCTTCATGTCGAGATCGAGGAGCCGCTCGACCGCGTTGTTGAAGACGTGCGGCGGCTCGGAGGCGATCTTCACGTTGGCGATGCCGTGCACCTCGAGCGGAATGCCACCCCGCGAGAAGGCGTTCTCGATCCGCACCTCGATGGGGATGGTGCGCAGCGGGATGCGGCTGGTGCGCTCGATCAGAGGGATGCGGAAGGTCCTGCCGCCCCGCACGATGCGATAGCCGGACTTGCGGCCCGTAAGCACGACCGCCTCGTTCGGTTCGGCGATCACGATCAGCTTGCTGACCGAGGCCAGCGCGATCAGTATGATCGCGAGGAGGACGATTCCTGCGATGACTGCGATATCCATAGCTCTGCTCCTAGAAAGTATCCGCGGGAAGGGAGGGCGCGGGGGTGATCAGCGCCGTATCTCCCGCGATGTCGACGATGACCACCGTGGCCCCCTGGGGACAGTCCGCGTCCTCCGGCCCATAGAGGCGCGCCAGCAGCTCGATCTCACGTCCGCCGGAGATCACGCGCACCTTGCCGCGCCGGCTGTTCACCACCGGAACCACCACCTGTGCGGGAAGGCCCACCAGGTGGTCATGCCCCTCCGGAACGATCCCTGACTCGGTGCTCCTGACGCCCCAGTAGATGCCGGCGGCAGCGAGCGCGGCGAGCACTCCGGTGACGATTGCCACCAGCGCCGCCACCACGGACGACGCGGCGGTGAAGCTCTCCAGCAGAAAGCCCGTCGCCCCGAAGCCGGCCAGAAAGTAGAAGAGTGCCCGTACCGAGAGGAACTCCTTCGCGATCCCCCACTCCGCACCCGGATGGTGCACGTCGTGCGCGTGGTCCACGCCGTGGTGCACGTCCATCGCTCCACCTGCATCCCCGTTCACGCTCGCGTCGGGATGGGTGTCGCTGTCCGAGCCGAAGAGGGAGAAGAGCAGCAGCCCGCCCCCGACGATCAGGCAGAAGAGATACAGAGGTGCCATCAGATACTCGCTCTGGAAGGTCCACCTGGCGTGCCCGGCGGGTGCAGCTCGCCGAGACCGGGACGATCACGGAGTTAGCGAGGGGCGAACAGCTTGAACCACGATGGGAGGCGGTTGGCCGCCGCAAACAAGATAAGGAAGGATGCGGACTTATGCTAGGGCCTCCGGGTCGTCGAGAGCGCGCCTCGCCGCCGTGAACACCTCGTCGAGCATCGCCTCGGTGAGGCGGCCGGTGAAGGTGTTCTGCTGGCTGGGATGGTAGGAGGCGATCAGGGTCAGATCACGGCCGATTCCGGCCTGCGCACCATGCCCGAACTTCGGCGCGGGTCGCGGCACCGGATGGCTGGCCGCGCGCAGCGCCCGCAGCGCCGCGGCGAAGGCGAATCCGCCGAGCGCCACGATGACCCGCAGCTTCACGAGCGCCACCAGCTCGCGCTGCAGAAAGGGGAAGCAGCGGTCCCGCTCCTCCGGGGACGGTTTGTTATCGGGCGGTGCGCACTTCACCGCCGCGGTGACGTAGGCGTCCGTGAGGCGCAGCCCATCCCCGCGGTGGGTGGAGGTCGGCTGGTTGGCAAAGCCGGCGCGATACAGCGCGGCGTACAGCCAGTCCGCAGACCGGTCCCCGGTGAAGACGCGGCCCGTCCGATTGCCGCCATGCGCCGCGGGCGCCAGCCCCAGAACGAGCAGCCGAGCCGCCGGGTCTCCGAAGCCGGGGATCGGCCGTGCCCAGTATTCCCATTCCCGGAACGCCCGCCGCTTCTCGCGGCCTACCTGCTCCCGCCACTGGACCAGCCGCGGGCAGGCCCGGCAGTGGATCACCTCCGTACCGATCTCCTCCAGCATCGTTGCTCCCGGGAGAGGAAAAAATGAGCCCGCCCATCCGACATCTCGGACGGGCGGGTGGAAGAGGCCCCCAGCGCTCAAAGACCTGGGGAAGCGCTGCCCCGACGGAGTTACCGGATGCGGCTCGGCAGGGCGCTCGCGCTCGGGACGCGATTCGGATCGTGGCTCCGTCCGTGGAGGCGGCGCTGGACGAGGCTCGCTGCGCGGCTCCGCCCGCGGCTCCGGCGAGCGGGGCGGCGGGGCGGGACGCGCTTCACTGCGTGGCTCGCGCTCGCGCGTCTCCCGTTCTCTGTGCTCCGCTTCCCTGGGCTCCGCCCGCCGCTCCTCTACCTCGCGGGTGCGCGCCGGACGCTCACGGACCTCCTCACGCTCCCGCCTCGCCTCGGCCGGCTCCCCGCGGCGCGTCGCCGGATCCGCCGTTTCCGCATCCGCCGGGTCCGGGCGCCAGCGCGGCGCATCCCCCGCCCGCCGGTCACCGCTGGCAGGCTCCGGACGGCGACGGGTCGGTGTCTGGACCTCCTCATCCGATTCCCCTGACCCTGTCGGCGGCAGCGCCGCCACGCGGTCGCCGGGGCAGGAGATGAAGCCGTACCCGACCGGGACCACCAGCTGCCGGCCGTCACGGCAGGTCACCACCACGTACTGGGGCGTCCGGCGCATCTCCGGCTCGGGCCAATCGACGTACAGATCCGTCGTCCACTCACCATAGCCCTGCATCGGCAGGATCAGCCGCGTGAGCTCCTCCATGGCCGAATACGGGTTCCAGGCGGTGAAGTTCTGCCAGCCGATCGTGCTGCGCAGCGCCATCGGTGAGGCTACGAAGCTCGCAATCCGCAGCGGCGCCTCGGAAGCCACCAGGTAGTAGAAGCGCGGCTGCGAGCTCCGATAGCCATAGCCGCCAAGGGTGGATTGATACGCCCAGCGGAAGGAGGAGCCTCCTGTCCAGACGGTGTGCATACCTGCCGTCAGATGCATCTCTCTCGCGCTGGCCCCATAGCCGTAGCTCGGATGCATCATGCCGATGCCCTGCCCCGGAATGATCTCGAAGACCGCCACGTGAGCGGGCCGGTTGATGTAGAAGCTCAGCGTTCCAGAGAAGCCGGGAGGAGAGATCCAGGCGCGCAATGGCGCCATTGGGCTCGCCTGGCGGGGCGGCGGCAGGGCTGCGCATGCGGAGAGAGTCAGCAGCAGCGCCAGTAGCGTGAGAAGAGCGCGCATCTCGGTCCTCCTTCTTGCGGGGATGCCTGCGGATTTAGCTATTCGCCTGGCAACAAACGTTCCGTCTCACACCCCGTGGGCATGAGATCATCGACGCCCACGACGGGGGACAGCGCCTGTCGCAAAAGGAAGACACCCGCGCGGAAGCCACCCTCATCCTCGCCATGCCGCCCACGCCAGGAAGAGCCAGCCGACCAGGAACGCCACACCCCCGAACGGCGTGATGGCACCCAGCCAGCGAATCCCACTCAGGGACAGAATGTAGAGGCTTCCGGAGAAGACCACGATTCCCGCGACGAAGAGCCAACCCGCCACTGTCGCGGCACTCCCGGGCCAGTGCGCCGCCGCCCACGCCACGGCGAGCAACCCGAGCGCGTGGTACATCTGGTAACGCACGCCGGTCTCGAAGATCGCCAGCAGGTCGGGCGTGAGCCGGCCCCGTAGCGCATGCGCGCCGAACGCGCCCGCAGCGACCGCCAGCAGGGCGAAGGTACAGCCTAGAACCCAGAAGAGACGAGCCATGAAATCAGCGTGTAAGGTACGGGTACGCGCCGCCGGTCGATGGCGGCTGAGGGGCGGGATGATCCCGTGCCACATGGCACCGGATCATCCCCACGGCTGGGAGCGCGCCAGCCGCTCTCGCAGCTCCTCCTCCGCCAGAGTCTCCAGCTCGGCCTGCGCCTCCAGCGCGGTCTCGGACGCCAGCATGGTCTTACGCACCTCGTCGCCGTGCCGCTGCGCGAAGAGCAGCACGTGAGTGCCCCAGGACTCCCGCCCGAGGGAGACGTCCCATATATTTCCATCCGCGTCTTCGAAGCTGCGCATCGGCTTCCTCTCCAGCCATCTAGTGCGCGAATTCCCTCACGATCCGGAACTCGGCAGAAGCATTTTCGTAGTACCGTAAGTGTAAGCGCGACAAGGACAAGCACCCATCGCGCATCCGCGTCTGGGGAATGCGTTTTGCATTCGTGAGCTGCTGATTCCCGCTGGTCGTGGTATCCCCTTATCGACTCTCATGGTATGAACCAAACCGGGCAACGCCTGTCGGGTCTGCAGCGCGAGCACCCCATCTTCTTCTGGGGAATGCTAGCGGTCGTCATCGGCCTGCTCGCCGCGACAACTGTGGTGGCGGCACGCATTCCCGATTACCAGCAGGATGCTGCGCTCCTGGACGAGCGCATGAGCGCGGACGAGCGTGCCACGCGCGACCGCATCCTCGAGTCCCGCAGCACGCGCACGGAGCTGGCGATCGCTCTGCTGCGTCGTGAGCTTCAACTCAAATCGATGCAGGAGAAGGAGATCCACCTCGCGCTCAGCCTCGACGACTCCACCCTTTCCCTGCGGCACGGCACCGCCACCTTGCGGCAGGTACGCGTACAGATCGGTCCGGATTCGGTCATCGAGGGACCCGACGGACGCACCTGGCGCTTCGTGCGTGCTCTGGGTGAGCGCCATGTGCAGGAGAAGCAGACCTCACCTACCTATCTCGTTCCCGACTGGGTCTACGTGAGCCGCGGCGAGCCGGTGCCCTCCGAGTCCGAGAGACAGATCCAGGGCGGTCTCGGCAAGTACGTGCTTCGACTGGATGATGGTACGGAAATCTACAGCGAGCCGCAAACCGGGCCGCTCACCGGGCAGGTGAAGCCCGCCTCGTTCATGGCACCGGAGAGGGATCTGCACGCCATCTTCGAGGCGATCGGCCGCGAAACGCCGGTCTACATCTACTGACAGGGGCGATACAGCCATGCAACAGCGCACGACGCGGTCCGGCCACCCCGAGCGGCGGAACTACACTCCGCCGGGGCGCCTGCGCCGCATCTTCTTCGACTACCGGCGAAGCACCTTTCTGCTGATTGCTGCAGTGGCCGGGATGCTGGTGCTCTTCGTCGCGACCACCGCCTGGGCAGTCAACGAGCGGTTCAAACGCGACGTGGCGGAGATCGCCTACACCCGCGACACCCGCGCTCTCCAGTTCCTGGCGGAGCGGGAGGGGAAAGAGGTGGCCGAGATGGCGAACCGAATCCAGTCGCTGGAGGAGGCGAGCCGCGCGATGGTGCCGGAGAACCAGCCGTACCTGGTAGTCTCGATCGAGGAGCGGCGCGTCTGGTACATCCAGGCCACGGACACCCTCTTTACCGCTCCGGTGGCTGTCGGGTCGGGCAAGACGATCGTGATGGGAGGAAAAACCCAGCGCTTCCAGACGCCGCGCGGGCACATGACGATCACCCACAAGGAGAAGGATCCAATCTGGGTTCCACCCGACTGGCACTACCACAAGCTCGCGCAGCAGCAAGGTCTGCGGGTCGTCAACGTGAGCAGCGCCTCGCGGGATGCACTCACCAGCCAGGGCTTCGCGCCTGGGAAGGAGCCGATCCGGGGCGGCGTCATCTACATCCCGCCGTGGGGAAGTCCGCAGCGCCGCCACACAGGCGTTCTCGGTGCCGCCAAGCTGGAGATGCGCGACGGCTACTACTTCCACGGGACGAACAATGAGGCCTCGATCGGCAGCGCCGCCAGCGCCGGGTGCATTCGCCTCCGCAAGGATGATGTGCTCTGGATGTACGAGAACGTGCCGGTAGGAACCGAGGTCTACATCTATTAGGAGAAGGAGATTCGGCTTCACCTGGCCGTTGGGAGAGTAGCGAACAGTGTTGCCGTCGCAGACTGTTCGCTATTCCTTTTCCCTCGGCAGCCGGATCTCCGGTTTCGTGGGATGGGGACGGTAGAGCACCGCTGTGCGTCCGATCGTCTGTACCAGATGGGCTCCTTCGACCCGCTGCGAAAGAGCGGCGCCTGCCTCGCGCACATCCACCGGGGCTGCCTCCTGTACCTTCACCTTCAGCAGCTCGCGCGTGTTGAACGAATCCGAGATTGCCTGAACGGCGGCATCGGTCACTCCCTCCTTCCCGACCTGCAGGATCGGCTTCAGGTGATGCGCGAGCGAGCGGAGATGCGCGCGCTGCTTGGGCGTCAATGATTCAGTCGGCATCGTTTCACTTTGCAAGGGGGAGCTATGCGGGAGGCCAATCAATCTCCCAGGGAGATTCCCTGCGCGCGAGCGGTAACGAGCATGTCGTGGTCGAGCGGAACGCGCTTGATGTCGTGCACAGCCTCCTCGAGCGGAACCACCCGGATCGCATTGCCTTGCAGAGCCACCATGCACCCCAAGGAGCCAGTCTCGATGGCGCGGATGGCTGCCGCTCCGAAGCGAATGGCGAGAATTCGATCGTAGGCGATCGGCGAGCCACCACGCTGGATGTGGCCGAGCACGAGCGTGCGGGCCTCCTTCCCTGTTGCCTCCTGGATCTGACTCGCTAACCGGTCGGCAAGACCGCCGTATCGCCCGGTATCGTCCGCATAGCTCGCTTCGCCGCCTTTCGGCTTTGCACCTTCAGCTGTGACGACGATGCTGAATCGTCGGCCGGCGGCGTCGCGCTGCCGCACCTTCTCGGCTATGCTCTGGATGCTGAATGGTATCTCGGGGATCAGGATCACATCGGCCGTGGCGGCGAGGCCCGCGTGCAGCGCGATCCAGCCGGTGTCGCGACCCATAACCTCGGCCACCATCACCCGCTGGTGGGATTCCGCCGTGGAGTGTAGCCTTCCGAGAGCATCCGTCGCGACCTCGACGGCGGTATAGAACCCGAAGGTCACATCTGTCGACTGCAGATCGTTGTCGATGGTTTTCGGCACTCCGATGACCGGGAGTCCTCGCTTGGCGAGTGCACTGGCGATCCTGAGCGAGCCGTCTCCGCCGATGGCGATGAGCGCATCGATCTCGAGCTCTTCGAATCTGCGGATGATCTCGCTCGAGCGGTCCACCGTACCCCAGGTACCATCCGGCTGGCGCACCTCGAGCCCGAAGGGGTTCCCGCGCGTCGTCGTCCCGAGGATGGTACCACCCAGATGGGTGATTCCCCGCACGGTCTGCGGCGTCAGCGGTATCACTCCCGGCTCGCCATCTACCTCGCCCTCGAGAAGACCCGTGTAGCCTCGCCGGATGCCGAGCACCTCCCACCCGTTGTGCAGCGCCGCCAGTGTCGCAGCTCGGATTACGGCGTTCAGACCGGGTGCGTCGCCTCCCCCGGTGTTGATTGCAACGCGACGAATCGCGCGTGATGGTCGATGCATAGCGCTCGTGATAAATGAGTGATTGTTCCGTACAAGGCATGGGGAGCGACGCCATGATCATGCCGCTGTCGAAGCCTCGAAACACGTAAGAATGGGGAAGTTGATTTTGCTTGACAAGCTAGACGGCACCCGGCTATGCTCCCGCGGGTCAGCGATTACGTGAATGATTGAGCATGCACGCTAAATGGGGAGCAAGAGTCATGGTTACGGAGCAAGAGGTACGAAAGGCGCTGCGGCAGGTCAAGGATCCGGAGTTGAAGCTGGATTTAGTGGTACTCGGCTTGATCTACGACATTCGGGTCGAGGGCGCTCATGTCGATGTGACGATGTCGCTCACCTCGCCGGCGTGTCCTGTAGCAGGGCAGATTGTCGATCAGGCACGCGAAGCAGTCGAAGGGGTGCAGGGGGTGGAGAGTGCCGACGTCGAGCTTACCTTCTCGCCTCGGTGGACACCGGAGCGAATACCGTCTACCATCCGTGCCGCCCTCGGGCTGTGAAACGAAGGAAGCCTCCCGTGCGCCTGGTGGGGGAGGCGCAGGGGAGGCTATGGTGTGGGACGGCGGCGCCGTACTCTCCCACCGGGTGACCCCGGCAGTACCATCCGCGCAGCGGGGCTTAACGACCGAGTTCGAGATGGGATCGGGTGGATCCCCCGCGCTCTAGCCACCGGCCCGGTCTTCGTCGTGCTTTCTCGTCGTTCCTGCACCCGCTCCCCCGGAGAGCAGCGGGCTTGTCTGCGTACCCGCCGCTCCGGAGAGCTGCGGGCCTTGCGTTCCGGCACCCACCGCCTGTGAGGCAGCGGGCCTTGCGTTCGCACCCACCGCCTGTGAGGGCAGCGGGTGTCTTCTGTGCGCACCCGGAGCCGCATGGGCTACGAGCGCATCGTAGAGTAAATGAGGGATCGAGGGGGGATCGGAGAAGGAAGAGTGCAGGAGCACCGGGCGTGTGCATGCGCTGTGCGCGTTCGGTGGACCGGCTCTGCTCTTGTCCATGACCGGTCAAGCCACACGGGCCCTTAGTACGGCTCGGCTGAGCCTGTTGCCA
>JBPCIT010000110.1:0-19008 GCA_051006015.1 Longimicrobiaceae bacterium | reverse complement strand
GCCCCGGCACGGTGCCTCGATCCCGCACCAAACCGTTCCCCCTCTCCCAGAATTGGGAGAGGGGGCCAGGGGGTGAGGGCGCGACGGGGTGAGGGTGCTCAGCTACAGCTCGGCAGGAAGGACGCGGGTGGGAAGCTGGTGACGAAGCCGTTCCCCTGCCAGCAGTTGTTGGTTCCGGTGCCGTCCCAGAGCAGATCCACGCCGGGGAGCGGGAAGGGCGGCGGCGGTGGATTCGCGCCGTTGTGCGCCACCAGGTTCCTCCGCACCACCACGTGGTCGGGATCGGGCTCGAGGTCCTTGATCGCGTCCGGGGGCAGGCCCGCCAGAAGCGCCAGGGTGGCGGTGCTCCCCACCCCGATGCCTACCCAGTCGTTGTGGCGCACGACGTTGTTCTCGACCAGCACGCGGTCGGTGCCCACGACCAGGATCCCGGAGCCGCGGGGGACGTAGGCCGGCAGCTCGCTCGGGTCGGCGAAGTTGGGCAGGTTGTTGTGCTCCACACGGTTGTGCGTGATCCGCACGTCGGAGGCGACCAGGATCGTGCGCCGCGCCGAGGGAGGCAGCAGCACGGCGAAGATCCCGATGGTGTTGTCGTACGCCTCGTTCCTGTGGGCGAGGACGTACTTGGAGTTCGAGATCTCGATGCCGATCACATTGCCGAAGACGGAGTTCAGCAGCATCGACACATGCTCCGACTGCCCGATGTAGAGCCCCGCGTCCGCGTGGCCGCTGGCCCGGCAGCCGATCATCGCACCATAGGTGGAGCGCACCGGATAGATCCCGTATTGCCCGTTGTCCTCGGCGGTGACGCCCAGCACGAAGAAGCCCTCGACGCCCGTCATGAAGATGCCGTTGCGGCCGTAGCCCCGGGTGGTGAGGTGCGCGATCGCGATGCCGTCGCCCTCAGCCTGTACGGTGATGCCGTTGGCCACCCCTCCAGGATTCTCGAGGATCACCTCGCCGCGGCTGCCGGGACGCTTGAGGAGCCGGAGGTTCGGCGTGTTGATGACGACCGCCTGCGCGTAGATCCCGGGCTCGATGTGGATGACCGCGCCGGGATGCGCCCGGTCGACCGCGTCCTGGATTGATTCGCCCTCATGGACGATCAGATGCGCACGAGCCGTGATGCGGTTGAACTCGCGCTCCAGGCGCGCTGCGTCCCTCTCGGTCAGCGGCAGGCCCGCACGGAAGTCGAGCACGCTCTCCGGAGCCGCGGCCCGCTCCGGCTCGACGGCGCTGTCGCCGCAGCCGGCGGCGAGCAGCGCAGCCACGGTTAGGATGAGCAGATTGCGAGTCCTCATGGCAATACCTCCGTGGTGCTGGGGAAGGAGAAGCAGCCTGCGCTGTCGACGATACCGGCCGCACTCCGACGCAGCTGCGCATCCAGCTTCGCGCGCGCCTGTCAATTGCCTATCCGCCCACTGTCAATTCGAGGAACACACTGGCTCCCCACAAGGGCAAAGTGGCCTTCCCGTGGGATCTGGGCGCTGCGGAGCAGCCGGGCTGCTGATCGTGGCACTTCCCTTGCCTGCCGGTCCGGTAGCCAGACGCGCTGGAGCAGACAGGCTTCCGGCGCCACTCTCAACAGCGTCATACAGACCGTCAGGGTGCGCGGAATCGCCCCGGCGGCACGAGGCCGGTGCCATGCGACGAGAACCAGGATCAGGAGCAGGCGGAGCGCAAGATCGCGCTGATCGACGGCTCCAACGTAGCGCATGCGGGGGAGCGGGAGAGCGCGCGGCTCCAGAACATCACCATCATCTGCGACAAGCTGGAGGAGGAGGGCTTCACGCCAATCGTGGTGGTGGACGCGGCGCTCCGCCACCAGATCGACAACGAGCAGGAGTACGAGCGGCTGGTCGCCAAGGGTACGATCCGGCAGGCGCCCGCGGGCACCGACGCGGACTACTTCATCCTCTCCTTCGCTCGCGAGCTGGACGCGAGCATCGTCTCCAACGACCGCTTCCGGGATCTCCAGGAGGCTTTTCCCGAAGCGCGCGAGCGGGTGATCCGCTACATGATCGTCGAGGGGGAGGTCGTGCTGGAGCGCCGCACCAAGCGTCGTTAGTGCAGGATCAACCGGCATTCTAGGCGACCGCCGGCTTCAGCCGGGCCGATAAACGACCCGGCAAGCAACAGCGGGCGTCCTCCGGACGCGCGGGGTTGCAGGGGCGCTGCACTGGCTGCACCGGATGCGTCCGTCCGGAGGACGGCCGTAGTGGCGCTGCACTGCGTACACCGGACTGCTCCAGACGGGTTTTTCATAGGCCCGGCGGAGCGGCACAGCCGCTCCCGGTGCGGTGCTCCCAGGCAACTCGCCGATGCACCTTCCGCCGAACGCCTGCTGTGACGCGGCGCTAAGCGGGCGGGGCGGCGCCGGGGAGATCGTGGAGGGGGATCTCCACGGTGAAAGAGCTGCCCTCTCCCGGCGTGCTCTGCACCTGAACGTCGCCACCCAGCAGGCGGGCGAGCTGACGCACCACGCTCAGCCCCAGGCCGGTGCCGCCGGCGCCGCGCGTGGTGTTCTGGTCCGCCTGCCAGAAGGGATCGAAGATCCGGCCGAGGTGCTCCCCGGCGATGCCCGGCCCCGTATCGCTGACCGCGAAGCGAATCCGCCCATCCGCCTGCCGAGTGTCCAGCCTCACCTCCCCCTGGTCGGTGAACTTGACGGCGTTCGAGAGCAGGTTGAGCAGGATCTGGCGCAGTCTACGGGGATCGGTGGTGAGACGCGGGAGGTCGTCCGGAATGGAAGCGGTGAAGCCGAGCCCCTTCTCCCCGGCCAGCGGCTCGACCAGCTCGCGGACCTCCGCGACGAGCCCGTGGAGGTCGATCTCCTGGAACTGAGGATGCTCCTCTCCCGCCTCGACGCGCGCGAAGGTCAGGATCTCCTCGATCAGCTCGCAGAGGTGCAGCGCGGCGTGGCGGACGCTGGTAACCTGAGCCTCCGATTCGCTGGGAATGGGTTTCGGAACACCGGTCAGCAGCAGATCGGAGTAGCCGAGGATCGCGTTCAGCGGGGTGCGCAGCTCATGCGACATGATCGCGAGGAACTTCGCTTTCGCGTCGTTCGCCTCCTGAGCCGCCGCGTAGAGCCGGGTGTTGTGGACGGCCGCGGCCGCGAGATTCGCCAGCTTCCTGCCGACCAGCAGGTCCGCCTCCTCGTAGCGCCGCTCGGAGGCAGTCGAGGCGAAGGTCATCGCCCCCAGCACCTCGCCCTGCGCGATGAGCGGCACGATCATCATGGACGCCGGCTCGAGCACCTGCTCCAGCTCCTCCACCGCGGAGGCGGCGAAGAGCGTTCCCAGATCCGCGGGTGAGACCTCGGCTACCAGCTCCGCGCTGCCGGTGCGCAGCACCTCTCCGACCGGTCCGGGGAGCGCCCGCGGGTCGGTGGGAGTGCGCTGCAGCAGCTCACAGAGGATCTCCTCCTTGCGGGGATCGGCGTGCGTCGCCTCCACCCGGCAGATCCTCCCCTCGTCCTCGAGAATGTGCGTGATGCAGGCGTGGGCGAAGTCGGGGACGGCGAGCCTGACGATCTCGTGCAGCGTCGCCTCGTAGTCGAGCGCGGAGGCGCAGAGCTCGCTGGCCTGGGCCAGGATGCGAAGCGCCTGCTCCGCCCGGCGGCGCTCGGTGAGGTCGCGCGTAACCTTGGCGAAACCGGCTAGCGTTCCATACTCGTCCAGGAGAGGGGTGATGACGACGTTCGCCCAGAAAAAGGTCCCGTCCGGTCGGATTCTCCACCACTCGTCCTCGAACCGCCCCTCCTCGGCCGCCCGACTCAGCCCGTAGCCGGGCTTCCCCCGCTCGACCTCCGCTGGAGGATAGAAGATGGAGAAGTGCTGGCCCAGCACCTCTTCCTCCCCGACCCTGTAGATCCGAGCCGCCCCTGCATTCCAGCTTACGATCCGTCCTTCCAGATCCAGCGCGAAGATGGCGTAATCCGCGACCGAGTTGACCAGCAGCGAGTGGAGCTTCTCCGGCTGCCCCGCGACCGCGGGAGCGGGGGATGGCGACGAGCGGCGACCGGACTCCGGCGGAGCGGCCATTCCTGCCCTCAGATGAGACGGTTCAGTGGATTGATTTGCATATCGGCCGCTGTGCAAACAACTTGCCACATCCGCCATGCGCCCCGGCGAGGGCGCACTTGAAGCTCCCCCACCGGCCGGGTATCTTCACGCGTTCCCCACCCTGCCACACCGCAGCGCCAGGTAGCCTCTTGAGAGATACCGCGATCTACAATGGCGATGGCCACGGCTGGATCGAAGTGATCACCGGCGTGATGTTCAGCGGCAAATCCGAGGAGCTGATGCGCCGGGTACGCCGCGCGCTGATCGCCAAGCGGCGGGTGCAGCTCTTCAAGTCGGCGCTCGACGACCGCTACGCGGGCATCAGCCGCATCTCCTCGCACGACGGCTCGGGTGTGGACGCGGTGCCGATCCGCTCCTCGCTCGAGCTGGCGGAGAAGGCACACCGGGAGACGCAGGTCTTCGCAGTGGACGAGGTGCAGTTCCTCGACGACGGGATCGTCGAGGTGGCAGGGGTGCTCGCCGACCGGGGCGCGCGCGTCATCCTGGCGGGCACCGACATGGACTTCCGCGGCGAGCCCTTCGGCCCGATCGGCAAGGTGCTGGCGACCTCGGAGACGGTGGACAAGCTGCACGCCATCTGCGTGATCTGCGGCAACCCGGCCACCCGCAACCAGCGGCTGGTGAATGGGGAGCCGGCGCCGGCAGAGGCGCCCACCATCCAGGTCGGCGGCGCGGAGAGCTACGAGGCGAGGTGCCGGCGCTGTCACCAGGTGCCCGCCCTGGCGCGGCAGCAGACCTCGCTGCTCGATGCGCTGGAGGCCGATCCCCCCGACGCGGTCGTGCTCACGCACGAGAGCCTGAAGCGGCGCGGATGAAGGGGGCGCCCCGCTTGTTCCTCAACCGAAATGAGCTGACCCGATGATGATTCGCGATCTTCGCCGCGTGAGTGCCGCGGTCCTCTGCTTCGTTCTCCTCATCGGCGCCGATGCCGCTGCGCAGGAGCGGCGGCCGCTCTCGGCGCTCGATCTTTACCACCTGCGGACTGCTTCGAGCGTGGCGCTGTCGCGGGATGGACGGCAGGTGGTCTACATCGTCACCGAGGCAGACTCCGCGTCGAACCGCTACAAGCGCGACCTCTGGATCGCGGCGAGCGACGGGAGCGGCACGCCGCGGCGGCTGACCTGGAGCGGTGGTGCGGTGCTCGGCTCCCCCGTCTTCTCGCCGGATGGGCGGCAGCTCGCCTTCACCGCCTCCCGCGAGGGAGGTCGCACGCAGATCTGGATCCTCCCCCTCGCCGAGGGTGGCGAGGCGTGGCCGCTCACCGATCTGGGCACGGGTGCGGGCAACCCTGCCTGGTCGCCGGATGGGCGCCGCATTGTCTTCACCTCCTCCCTCACCCCCGAGGAGCTGGAGCGCGACACCGCGGGTGGCGCCGCCGACACGTCCCGCGCGCGGGTGGATGCCGCCGCCATCCGCTCCATCCACCAGAACCGCGAGGCCGCGCTGCAGGCGATCCGCGCGAAGCTGCGCAACAACGCGCGCGAGAACGATCCGCGCGTGGTCACCCGGCTCGACTACCTGGGCGAGACGGCGATCCAGGACGAGCGCTACTCGCAGATCTACGTCATCGACGCCCGCCCCCGCGCGACGGCGCGGCGGCTGACCGCGGGGATGTTCGGCAGCGGCAGCCCCGCCTGGTCGCCGGATGGGCGCTCGATCCTCTTTGCGGCCGACCCGCCGGGGGGCGAGCACCACCCGGACTACGAGCGCGAGTCGGACCTCTTCGTCGTCTCCGCGGAGGGCGGCGAGCCGCGGCGGCTCGCGGAGCCGGGGTATACGGCGTCCAATCCGCAGTACTCAGCCGACGGGCGCTACATCGTCTACACCCGCCAGCTCCGCGAGACCCCTTTCCCCAGCGCGGTCAACACCGAGCTGGTGGTGATGCGCGCCGACGGCGGCGAGCGGCGCAGCGTGACAGGCCCGCTCGACCGGGCGGCGGGTTCCTTCCTGGTGACGCCGGACGGCTGGCTCTACTTCACCGTCTCCTCCGCGGGCGCGGTGCCACTCTACCGCACGCGGCTCGACCGCATCGCGCCGCAGCCGGTCATCGAGGGGCCGCGGGGGGTGCTCTCCTTCGACGTCGGCCGCGGCACCCTTGCCTGGGCGCAGATGCAGCCGGCCAACCCCAGCGACGTCTACGCCGCGCGGCTCGACGGCCGCGGCGGGCGGCGCCTCACCGCGCTGAACGACTCGCTGCTGGCGACGGTGTACGTGGGCGCGTACGAGGAGCTGTGGTACCCCTCCTTCGACGGCCGCCGGGTGCACGGCTGGTTCATCCGCCCCATCGGCTACCAGCAGGGGACACGTTACCCGCTCGCGGTGCAGATCCATGGCGGCCCGCACGCCATGTGGGGGCCGGGCGAGGCGAGCATGTGGCTCGAGTACCAGATGCTGGCGGGAGCCGGGTACACCGTCTTCTTCTCGAACCCGCGCGGCTCCGGCGGCTACGGAGAGGAGGGGCTGCAGAGCATCCACCGCAACTGGGGCACGCCGCCCGCGCGCGACATCCTGATCGGCGCCGACAGTGTGATCGCCCGCGGCCTAGCCGACCCGCAGCGGCAGGCGGTGACCGGCGGCAGCTACGCCGGCTTCATGACCGCCTGGCTGATCGCGCACGAGGCGCCGGAGCGCTTCCGCGCCGCGGTCGCAGCGCGTGGCGTCTACGACCTGGGGATCTGGTATGGCAGCTCGAACACCTGGCGGCTCTTCGAGGGGGAGTTCGGCACGACACCCTGGGAGGACCCGGAGATCGTGCGCGAGCAGTCGCCTATCACCTACGTCGCCAACATCCAGACACCGCTACTCCTGCTGCACGCGGACACCGACTTCCGCACCACCATCGCGGGCGCGGAGGCGCTCTACCGCGCGATGAAGGTGCTGAACAAGGAGGTCGAGTTCGTGCGCTACCCGCGCGAGGGCCACGAGCTGACCCGCGCCGGCGAGCCCAAGCACCGGGTGGACCACATGCTGCGGACACTCGAGTACTTCGAGCGGCACATCCGTTAGCTGCAAGGGCGGGCGCCGTCCCTTCGCACCTCGCGCTACTCGTCGGAGTAGGCAAGCGCCTCCTCGCGGGCGCGGATCCGCTGCAGGGCATCCTCGAAGGTGATCCGCTCGCTCATGGCCGCGGCCTGCGCCTCGATCCAGATCCGGCGCAGGACGAGCTCGAGCAGGGAGACGGAGAGTCCTTCGCGTGTGCGGCGCAGCTCGGCCGTGCGCCGCGCGAGGGGGAGCAGCTCCGGCGGGATGTCGCGATCCGGCGCGACCCCGGCGGGGTTCGCCGTCTCCGGGGTTCGGCCCTCGTCCCCGCGTACGGGAGCTTTCGGGACCGGCAGCCGGCGCAGCCGCGGATCGAGCGAGATCCGCACCACCAGGCTTCCCGGCCCGAACGGCTGCCACCACTCGAGCAGTCCCCCCGTCAGCTCACCGAGCAGCTTCTCCACCGCCTGCCGCACCGGGCTCGCCCGCCGCATCCTGCCCCGCTCGACCACCAGCAGCAGCTCCGAGCCCGGCGCCTCGTGCGCGTGCGACTGGATCCACTGCAGCGCCCGCTGCCGCGCGGCCTCCGGACCCTCGCCGTGCAGGTCGAGCCGCTGCGCCTGCGGGAACCGCCTTGCCTCGTATTCCCGGGAGAGATCGTTCAGCTGGGCCATGGCTCTCCGGGGAACGGGGATTGCAGGTTCGATGCGGTTCCGCGGGCCATCCGTGGCCCGCGTCGCCGGATACACTCGCTCGTCCGCTTCGGGAAAGGAAAACCCATGCCACGCTACGATCGCAGCTACGACTACGGCCTGCGCGGATACCGGGAGACGACCGCTTTCCGGCCGCGCGGTCGCGTGCTCGGCTCCGCGTCCGGGTACGACCGCGACTACCCGCTGCCCAACCGGATCACCGCCCGCTACAACGCCGACTACGTCTTCGGCAACCGGGGGGATCGGTATCCCACCAACCACCACACCTTCGGGGGCGACCGCGAGCAGCGCGTCGGCGACATGAGGTACTATCGCCAGCCCTACACCACCATCGGGGGCACCCGCACCTTCCGCGGCAGCCGGGATCCGATGGGCTACGGTCGGGATTTCGACACGTATGACCGTGAATTCCAGGGAGGAAGGTAGAACGATGGGATCGAACCGCAACCGATACGACCGCTTCTTCGCCTACGGCGAGCCGGACACCGGCCGCTTCACCGGCCCGCAGCACGCCGGCTCCGGCCGCGACTTCGGCCGCACCCGTGATCGCGAGGCGCGCGCGGAGCGCCCCTGGGTCGGGGGATACCGCGAGGGCTACCAGGGCGGCTCCGGCGGCGTCCCGACGCGCGCCGCCGGCCGCGGGGCGCAGGCGGGCGGCGACCTCGGATGGACCGAATCGCGCGCCTATGACTACGACCACGGGCAGGGCAGCTACGACCGCTGGTATCGGGAGTTCGATGCCGCCACGCGTCCGCGCTTCTCCCCGGTGGGCGGCATGCACCCCGCCATGGGCGGTTCGTACGTGCGGCAGGGCGAGCAGCGCCCACTGGGCTACGACCGCTGGTTCAACGAGTGGACACGCTGGTTCTGAGGCGCTGAGCCCGGCCAGCTGCACGAGGCGCTACGCCGCGTAGCGCCTCGTGCGTCTGCCAGCGTGCCGGTGGATACGAGAGCGGCGCCATCTCTGGCGCAGCTGATTCCATCCCTCCAGGGAGACGATCTCCTCGAGCTCCCCTGCCGGAGGATCTGCCTCCTCCATACTGGCGAAGAGCTGTGAGGTGTCCAGCCACTCCACCACCTCGCCCTGTGACGCCGTCGCTACCTCCGCCTTCGGGGCAAGCCGCCGCAGCTCGCCCGCGACTTCGCGCAGCACCCACTCGGCGGGATACTCCGCGATCCTCGCCAGCACCGTGACCAATCCCACCCGCAGCTCCTCCAGCGACTCCGTGGGAAGCGGAGCCGCCGGTTCCGTGGCTGCGCGGATCGGGCAGCTCGGGCCCGCGGGCTGGCGGGTGCGCCGCCTCAGCCGCTCGAGACGCTGCGTGACGGCGCCGACCAGACGCCGTGCGGTGTGGCGCCGGCGGTGAAGGCGACGGCCACTGCAGAGGCTACGAAGCCGCTGCCGCCAGGCGATTCCGCAGCGGATGCTCTCGCTGAGAAACCAGATGGCGGTGTAGAGATCGGCGATCACACGACGATCCACCTGGCCGAGGCATTCCGCGGGGAGGGAGTCGAGGTATTCGAGGAAGGAGGCGATTCGCTGCGGCCGGGCGAGGAGGAAGAGGACGAACTCTCTGCAGCCGCGGTGATGATTGCAGGCTGCACAGGCGGGGACGATGATTCCCACATCCTTGCGGCGCCCGCCCCGCGCTCTGGGGACCACATGCTCACGGGTCAGCGGACGATCCGGGGCGGCGGGGGCCCGGCAGTACACACACCATCCGTTCAGCAGCCGGCGCTCCAGCTCGATGCGGAGCGCACCGGCTGGCTGGGGATTCTTCGCCACGGGACCCTCCAGCGAGGCGTGGTGGAGAAACCAACGGCTCCGTAGGCCGTTCTGTCAAATTGAAACCGGGGTTCCCCGCGCCACCCCCCGGCCCTCCCCCGGGCGCAGCATCTACTTTCCTGCACGTACGCCGAGTTATGCGATAAGGATGCCAGCTCTGTTGCCCCCGCACGCGCTCCGACCCGAGGCGGCCGCGGCTATCGGTTGCGCGTCTCGGCCGCGTTCGGCGGCGGGGGGAACGCGGCCGTCTGCGGGTTGCGCGGCCGCGCGAGCAGCGCAGCAACCAGCAGGAGGATTCCGACGAGCTGCAGCATCCGCGTCAGCGCGATCGGATCTCCCGCGCGCACCACCAGCCGCGCGATCAGGTGCCCGGTGAAGAGCATGATCAGACCGGGGATCGCCAGCGCCAGCATCAGCGTCATCATGCGGCCGCCCGGCTCGCACCGGGTACCCGGAACGATGAACGCCGGGCGGGGATCTCTCCCGCCCGGCGTCCGGCTGCGCGCCACACCCCGTCCCGTGCGCTCCGCACCGCTCCCTCAGCCTTTCCTTCGGTCAACGGTATGAATGCTCCCGGCCGTATTCGTCGAGGAGCATGTCGTCGTACCGGTCCGCGTAGAAGCCCGTGCGCATCACCAGCTCGTTCAGCTCCGCCAGGTCGAGCCCCTCGATCTTGCGCCCCGCGCTCAACCAGACCACGTCGGTACTGTCCACCGAGAAGCTGCAGGTGCCGCCGAGCTCGTCATTGATCTCGAGCAGCCGGCGATAGAAGCGGAGCGCTCGCGAGAGCGGGACCTTCATGACGGCGAAGCTCACGTACAGCCGCGACCACTCCGGCTCTTCCTCGTCCTCGATGAGCGCGATGTGGCCGCTCGCCGAGCCGCGCCTGAAAACCCACATGTCGTCGTCGACGTGCGCCTCGAATGAATCGATGCCCTGCGTATGCAGGAACGACTCGACCATCTCCCGAACCCGGACGGACTCGCTCACGGATGTCTCCCGGTTGACCTGGTTCACGACACAGCCGCAGGAGTTTGGGATCTCGCGCCGCGGGCCGCCTCACACACGACGGACCCCACGATTCGTGTGCTGGCAGAGTAGCAGGGAAGGTTGACAAATGCAAGCCGCGCACGGGAGGGGCGCCTGCATTTACCGCGACCGCGCCGCATCGCGCTCTCCATGGAAGAGCGCAGACGCGGCGGGGGGTACTACGCCTGCGGAGGAGCCGAATCCGGTGCCTGCTCCGAGGTCGGAGTCGGGATCCGCGGAGGAGCCGGGGTGCTCGGCAGGCTGGAATCCACCGGTCCGCCATCCAGGCCACTGATCGCGTGCTTGAAGTCGCGAATACTCTTGCCCATCGCACCGCCGATCTCCGGCAGGCGCTTGGCGCCGAAGACGAGCAGAAGAACGCCGAAGATGAGCACCATCTCACCGAAACCGATACCAAACGGCATGAGGACCTCCGAGATCAGGATGAAAAGCGACCGGGCCAAAGGGTTCATACCCACCAGAGGAACGCCTGTGCCATCGGGCGGTCGCGGAGAGAGCGGAGAAGCTACGAAAACTCTGTGCCGAACGCTAGCGGGAAGCTCGGACTCGCGGGTCGGGAGAACCACTTCCTGGCTCGTCAGCGCGCGCCGAGCACCCGCCGGATGAGGAGGGCGAGAAGAAAAAGGACGGCACCTGCCGCCGTCTGCGCCATCAACCAGCCGAACACCCCGGGATCGAAGAGGCTGACCGCCGCCTGCTCCGGTCCCCCGCCCCGCCGCCAGGGCACGCTCGGCAGGATGCGGGCGAGCGATGGAAGCGTCTCATCGGAGAGTGGCCAGAGCGGCTGCACGCTGGTGGACGCACGGTCCTCGAAGAGGTCCAGGAGCAGGTGCGCCGCGTACGCCGCTGTCGCGACGATCGCCCAGCGCCGGCCGGCGACCGCCCAGACGAGCAGCCCGACGGTGAGCACCGCCAGCGGCGTGTGGGTGAAGAGGCCGTGGAACTCCGTGCTCCTGCCGAGCAGCACGCCGATGCCGGTGTCGATGTCCGGCAGCACCCCGAATGCGCCACCGACGAGCCACGCCCTCCACGCCTGCTGCGACGACCGCCCGCGCGCCAGCTCGGCGGCGCCTGCGCCTACGAAGAAGTGTGCGGGGGGAAGCGGCATCGGCTACGGTCGGGTGAGGCGTGAACGGGCAAGCTCGGGCCGCGCCCCTTGCACGATCTGCACCCGGTCACATGGTGACGCTGGTTGACGTCCACCGGCGTGCCGTGGATGGCTCAGCGCTTGCGGGATTTCGGGTCATGGAATCGCACGACGATCTTCGCGCGAAAGCGATGCGGGTGCACGAGCGGCTGTGCGCCGAGTACGATTGCCCGATTCCGTTCTTCGCCGACCGGGACCCGCTGAGCACGCTGGTTTCCGCACTGCTCTCCCACCGCACCAGGAACCGCGACACCGGCCGCGCCTTCCGCCAGCTCCAGGCGCGCTTCCCCTCCCGGGAGGCGGTGCGCGACGCGCCCCTCCCCGAGGTGGAGGAGGCGATCGCCCCGGCGACCTGGCCGGAGCAGAAGGCGCCGCGCATCCAGGAGGTGCTGCGGGAGATCACCAGACGCCGCGAGGGGGAGCTCTCCCTCGACTTCCTGGCGGCGATGCCGGTCCGGGCAGCGCGCGACTGGCTCGAGTCGCTGAACGGCGTCGGCCCGAAGACCAGCGCCTCGGTGCTGCTCTTCAGCCGCCTGCGGATGCCGGCGCTCCCCGTGGACAGCCACCACCATCGCGTCGCGCAGCGGCTCGCGCTCATCCCCGCCACCGTATCCGTCGGACCCGCGCACGCGCTGCTCGAGGCGCAGCTTCCGGAGGAGTGGACGGCCCAGCAGGTCTACGACAACCACGAGGCCCTGATGCTGCACGGCCAGCGCTGCTGCTACTACCGCGACCCGGAGTGCCAGCGATGCGCCGTGCTGGACCTCTGCCCCTACGGCCAGACACGAATGCGGGCGCGTGCGGAGGGGTTCCGGGCGAGCACCGCCGCACCAGCCGTATCGGCGCGGGAGGGCTGATCCGCCGGCACCATGCTCCTGCGCATCACCGACCGCGGCCTCTACTGTGAGGCGGGCGACTTCCACGTAGACCCCTGGCTGCCGGTGGAGCGGGCAGTGATCACCCACGCCCACGGCGACCACGCGCGCTGGGGCTGCGAGCGCTACCTCGGCTCCCGCGAGGGGGAGCGCGTGCTGCGCACGCGGCTGGGCGCCGATGCGCGCATTCGGACCGTCGAATTCGGCGAGGTGATCGAGGTCGGCGGGGTGCGCGTCTCTCTCCATCCCGCCGGACACATCCTCGGCTCGGCGCAGGTGCGCGTCGAGCACCGCGGCGAGGTGTGGGTCGTCTCCGGCGACTACAAGACGGAGCCGGACTCCACCTGCACCCCCTTCGAGCCGGTGCGCTGCCACACCTTCGTCACCGAATCCACCTTCGGCCTACCGATCTACCGCTGGGAGCCGCAGGCGGAGGTCTTCCGGGAGATCCGCGCCTGGTGGGCGGCCAACCGCGAGGCGGGGCGCGCCTCCGTGCTCTTCGGCTATGCGTTGGGCAAGGCGCAGCGGCTGCTCGCCGGGCTGCTCGGCGCCGAGGAGGGGCCGATCTTCACCCACGGCGCCGTCGAGCGGCTGAATGCGGATTACCGCGCGAGCGGCATCGCGCTCCCTCCGACCACTTACGCCAGCGCCGCTGCACGCGAGCAGAAGTGGGCGGGAGCGCTGATCGTGGCGCCTCCCTCGGCTGCGGGAACGACCTGGCGGCGGCGCTTCGGGGCCGCCTCCACCGCCTTTGCCTCCGGGTGGATGCGCATCCGCGGCGCCAGGCGGCGACGCTCCGTCGATCGCGGCTTCGTCCTCTCCGACCATGTGGACTGGCCGGCGCTGCTGGAGGCGATCCAGGCGACCGGCGCCGAGCGCGTCTGGGTGACGCACGGCTACCGCGAGCCGGTGGTGCGCTGGCTCCGCGAGCATGGCCTCGAGGCGCAGGCGGTGGCGAGCCGCTGGGAGGGGGAGCGCCCGGACGGCGGTGTGGGGGCAGAGGAGGAACCAGATGCTGAGCCCGACGGCCGCACCATGGATGAGACTGCCGAATAACGATCGCTGGGGAGACCCTTGAGCAGGGCTGTACAGCCAGCTAGATTGACAGTGTACAGCCAAAGGAGGCGAAGATGTCGCAGAAGCCGCGAATCGTCCGCAAGAACATGCGCCTGGACCAGAACAAGCTGACCCGGGCGAAGCAGTTGCTCGGTGTCCGCACCGAAACAGAAGCGATTGATCAGTTACTCGAGAATTTTCTGCTCCGCCGTGAGATCATGGCCGGGATCGAGCGACTGCGGGAGCTCGGCGTCTATGATCATCTCGAGGGCGACGACGTCTTCGCACCGCCGACCGAGCCGTGAAGAAATTCGCGCTCGATACCAACCTCTACATCAGAGCGTATCGCAGCGGCGAGGGCAGGCAGCAGCTGGATGACTTCCTCGACGAGCACACTCCGCGCATGTTCATCCACGCGGTCGTCCTGCAGGAGTTGATGCTCGGCGCGAGGAATCACGACCACGCACGGGAGATCCATCGCACGATCGGTGAGCCGCTGGAGCGCGTCGGTCGGGTCGTCACACCGAGCCAGAAGGCCTGGCGGCGCAGTGCCGAGATCGTCGGTACGATGGTTGAGCGCGGAGCGATCTCCCGCGGCGGCTACACCCCTTCCTTTCTCAACGACGTGCTGATCGCCGCCTCCTGCAGGGAGGTAGGCGTCACGCTGATCACCGCCAACACCGGGGATTTCGAGCGGATATGCGAAGTCGAGCCATTCGGCTTCACGGGTCCGTGGCCCGCAGGTGCTGGGGCGTCATGAAGCGCTTCGCACTTCTCTTCGCCGAGGTGGACGAGACCACCCGCACCAGTGAGAAGGTGGCGGCGATGACCCGCTACTTCGCCGCCGCCGATCCCGCCGATGCCGCCTGGGCGGTGCACTTCCTGAGCGGCGGCCGTCCCAAGCGGCTCGTGCCCGTGCGCCGGCTGGCCACCTGGGCGATGGAGGAGTCCGGCGTCCCGCCCTGGCTCTTCGAGGAGTGCTACCACGCCGTCGGCGACCTTGGCGAGTCCATCGCGCTGCTGCTCCCGGCCGCGCCGGAGACGACCGATCTTCCGCTGCACCGCTGGGTGGAGGAGCGGCTCCTGCCGCTGGCGGGCGAGGGGGAGGAGGTACAGCGCCGCGAGATCCTGCGCGCCTGGCGCGAGCTGGACGGGGTGGAGCGCTTCCTCTGGAACAAGCTGATCACCGGCAGCTTCCGCGTTGGGGTTTCGCGCAGCCTGGTGGTGCGCGCGCTCTCGAAGGCGAGCGGCATCGAGGAGGCCGCGGTGGCGCACCGGCTGATGGGCGCCTGGGAGCCGTCGCCCGAGTCGTTCCGGCGGCTCGTCTCCTCCGATACGGAGGATGCCGACGTCTCGCGCCCCTACCCCTTCTTCCTCGCCTACGCACTCGAGGAGGAGCCGGAGACGCTGGGCGACGCCGCGGAGTGGCAGACGGAGTGGAAGTGGGATGGCATCCGCGCGCAGCTCATCCGCCGCAGCGGCCTGACCTTCCTCTGGTCGCGCGGCGAGGAGCTGGTAACGGAGCGCTTCCCCGAGATCGCGGAGGCCGCCGCGCTGCTCCCCGAGGGTACGGTGCTCGATGGCGAGATCATGCCCTGGCGGGACGGCTCTCCCCTCCCCTTCGCACAGCTCCAGCGCCGCATCGGCCGCAAGAAGCTCGGCCCCAAGATTCTCGCGGAGGTGCCGGTGGTGCTGGTCACCTACGACCTGCTGGAGATCGGCGCTGGGGACGTGCGGGAGCGGTCACTCGCCTGGCGCCGCGCGCGGTTGGAGGAGCTGCTGGCGCGCACTCCGCCCGCGTCGCGCCTCATCCTTTCCCCCACGGTCGAGGCGGCGGAGTGGTCCGAGGTGCGGGAGGCGTATGCCCGCGCCCGCGAGGTCAGTGCGGAGGGGCTGATGCTGAAGCGGCGCGACGCGGCCTACGGTATGGGACGACGCCGGGGACCGTGGTGGAAGTGGAAGGTCGAGCCCTTCACGGTCGACGCGGTGATGATCTACGCGCAGGCGGGCCACGGCCGCCGCGCCTCGCTGCACACCGACTACACCTTCGCCGTGTGGGACGCCGGCGAGCTGGTGCCCTTCGCCAAGGCGTACTCCGGCCTCACCGACGCGGAGATCCGCAAGCTGGACGGCTGGATCCGCCGCAACACGCTGGAGAAGTTCGGCCCCGTCCGCTCGGTGCGGCCCGAGCAGGTCTTCGAGCTGGCCTTCGAGGGCATCCAGCACTCGCCGCGCCACAAGTCAGGCATCGCCGTGCGCTTCCCGCGCATCCTGCGCTGGCGCACGGACAAGTCGCCAGCGGAGGCGGACACGCTGGAGGGCATTCGCAAGCTGCTCGACGAGGGGGATAGCAAGAAGTAGAGGATCCCGCGAGAGTCGTGGTAGAATTGCCTGTTCATCAACTCTATTGCTTTTTCGTACGCGCGCTTTATCTGTAGTAGCGATTCGTCCTCAACCCGAACGCGCAATCCTCCCATGCTCGAAGCCTCTCCATTTCTGGTCTGGTCCTTTGCCGCTCTGGCGGTGCTGGTCGGCGCCGCCTTCCCTCTCGGTCTCTCCTGGGCCGACCGTCGCCTCGGACGCTCCCTCGGCGCGGCACGCACTGCTGCGCTGCTCGCCGCACTCGGAACCGTGCTCTGGATGGGGCTCACCCTGGCGGCCGCGGCTACGGGGCGGCTCGCCTTTGGCACGGTGCCGCCGCCCATGATGATCCTCTTCGTGCTCATCCTCGCCCTCGGGATCGGGGTCGGGCTCTCGCCCGTCGGCGAGCGGTTGGCGATGGGACTGCCGTTGGCGGTGCTGGTAGGCGTGCAGGGCTTCCGCCTCCCGCTCGAGCTGCTCATGCACCGCGCCTACACCGAAGGGGTGATGCCCGAGCAGATGAGCTATTCAGGGTACAACTTCGACATCGTCACCGGGATCACGGCGCTGCTGGTCGCCGGGATGCTGCTCGCCGGGCGCATGCCGCTCTGGGGTGTGCGGGTGTGGAACTGGATGGGATTCCTGCTCCTCGTCAATGTCGTCATGATCGCGTGGCTCTCCACGCCGATCCCCCTGCGGGTTTTCATGAACGAGCCCGCCAACGTGTGGATCACCCACCCGCCCTTCGTGTGGCTCCCCACGGTGCTGGTGCTCACCGCCCTTCTCGGCCACATCGTCATCTTCCGCCGCTTACGGATGGAGAGGACGCGCGGCATGAGCCCGCGCGCGGCGTCGCACCCGGAGCCGCGGAGGATGGCCGTGCCGTAGCCTGCAGGCCGCGGGGCTGGCCCTCTTCTTGACCGAATGGGCGGGGCATGAGCCCTGCCCACTCTTCCACTCTGTACAGTACGTCTGCCGATCCGGCTCTGGCCCGCGTCGCGAGCTGGTTCGCCTCGCGCGGATGGGAGCCTTTCCCCTTCCAGCGCGAGGTGTGGGACGCTTATCTCGCGGGGGAGAGCGGGCTGATCCACGCCGCAACGGGCACCGGGAAGAGCTACGCTGCCTGGCTGGGGCCGTTGCTGGAGTGGATGCTGGAGCATCCGACGGTGCGCGGCGCCGCACCTGCAGCGACCGGCCCGAAGCGTCCCCTCCGCGACAGCTCCCCTCCGCTGCGGGTGCTCTGGATCACCCCGCTGCGCGCGCTTGCGGCGGACACCGGAGCAGCGCTCGCCCAACCTCTGCGCGACATCGGCATCCCCTGGGCGCTGGAGACCCGCACCGGCGACACCAGCGCGGCGATGCGCGCCCGCCAGAGCCGGCGCCTGCCGACGGCGCTGGTAACCACCCCCGAGAGCCTCACCCTCCTCCTCTCGCGTGAGGACGCGCGCGCGCTCTTCGACGAGCTGCGCCTGGTGGTGGTGGACGAGTGGCACGAGCTGATGGGTACCAAGCGCGGTGTGCAGGTCGAGCTGGCGCTCGCCCGCCTGCGGCGCTTCCGGCCGCCCCTGCGCGTCTGGGGCCTCTCCGCGACCCTCGGCAACCTGGAGGAGGCGCGGCAGGCGCTGCTGGGCACGGGTGCCGAGGGGAGCAGCGCGCGCATCGTCCGCGGCATCGAGCCGAAGCAGGTAGTGGTGGACGCGCTGATCCCGCCGCACATCGAGCGCTTCCCCTGGGCCGGCCACCTGGGCACACAGATGCTGCCGCAGGTGGTGCAGGCGATCGAGGAGGGGGAGAGCGCCATCGTCTTCACCAACACGCGCTCGCAGATGGAGATCTGGTATCAGGCGCTGCTGGACGCGCGTCCGGAGTGGGCGGGGAGCATCGCGCTGCACCACGGCTCCCTCGACCGCAAATCGCGCGAGTGGGTCGAGGAGGGGCTGCGCGAGGGGCGGCTGCGCTGCGTCGTCGCCACCTCGAGCCTGGACCTGGGCGTGGACTTCTCCCCGGTCGATCGCGTCCTTCAGATCGGCAGCCCCAAGGGAGTGGCGCGTCTCCTCCAGCGTGCGGGGCGCAGCGGCCACCGTCCGGGCGCGGTGAGCCGCGTGACCTGCGTGCCCACGCAGGTGCTGGAGCTGATCGAGGTCGCCGCGGCGCGCGACGGCATCGAGGCCGGCGCCGTCGAGTCACGCCTCCCCGTCGAGCGGCCGCTGGACGTGCTGGCGCAGCACCTGGTCACCGTCGCGATGGGCGGCGGCTTCCGGCCGGACGAGCTGCTCGCGGAGCTGCGGAGCACCCGCGCCTACGCCGAGCTGCGCGACGACGAGTGGGCCTGGGTGCTGGACTTCGTCACCCGCGGCGGCGAGGCGCTCCACGCCTATCCGGAGTACTCGCGCGTGGTCACCCGCGACGGCGCCTACGTCGTCGAAGACCCGGCCATCGCGCGCCGGCACCGGATGGCGATCGGCACCATCGTCAGCGATGCTCACATCACCGTGCAGTACCTGCGCGGCGCGCGGCTCGGCTCCGTCGAGGAGTCCTTCATCGCCCGCCTCAAGCCGGGCGACCGTTTCATCTTCGCGGGCAAGCCGCTGGAGTTCGTGCGGGTGCGCGACATGAAAGCGTGGGTGCGTCGCGCGCCCTCGGTCCGGGGCGCGATCCCGCGCTGGATGGGGAGCCGCCTGCCGCTCTCCGGCGAACTTGCCGCCGCGCTGCGGGCGCGGCTGGAGGAGGCGCACCGCGGCGTCTTCCGCGGCCCGGAGATGGAGGCCGTTCGCCCGGTGCTGGAGATCCATGCGCGCTGGTCGCGCATCCCCGCCGCGGATGAGCTGCTGATCGAGCGGGTCCGCACGCGCGAGGGGCACCACCTCTTCTTCTTCCCGTTCGAGGGACGGCTGGTGCACGAGGGGCTGGCGGCGCTCTTCGCCTACCGCATCTCCCGCCTGCGCCCCATCTC
>JBPCIT010000109.1:0-7451 GCA_051006015.1 Longimicrobiaceae bacterium | reverse complement strand
CTCTCGCCGACGGCGAGCTGCAGAACGGAGCCATCGAGGGCGACCTCATCCTCTTCGGCACCGGCGACCCGGCGATCTCCGGGCGGCTCGCATCGGGCTCCGTCGCGGTGCTGCGGGCGCTGGCGGATTCGCTGCTCGCCAGCGGGGTGCGCGAGGTGCGCGGCGACGTGGTTGGCGACGGAAGCTACTTCGACAGCGAATGGCTCGGGCGCGGCTGGAATCCGGAGAACTTCATGGCCTGGTACAGCGCGCCGATCGGCGCGCTCTCCTTCGCGGAGAATGTGGTGAGCGTGCAGGTACGTCCCGGGGGTGGACCGGGTCAACCGGCGCGCATCACCACCGCCCCGCAGACGCAGGGACTCGCGGTCGCCAACCAGGTGCGGACCGTCGCCAGCGGGGGAACGGTGGTGCGCTTCGAGCACGGGGAGCAGGGGCTGGTGATCAGCGGGCAGATCGGGCGCGCGCACCCCGGCGTCGCCCACAGCGTCCCGGTCGTCGATCCCACCAACTACGCGGCCGCGGCCTTCCGCTCGGTGCTGCAGGAGAAGGGGATCCAGGTGCACGGCGCAGTGCGCGCGATCCACGACGCGAGGGAGTCCCGGATGTCGCTCCTCGGAGGAAACGCGGCGGATGGGCAGCGTCCCCACCCGCGCGTGCTGGCCGTCCACCTCTCGCCGCCGCTCTCCGAGATCGCCAAGCTGACGAACCACATCAGCCACAACCTCTATGCCGAGGCGCTGCTGAAGACCGCGGGGCGCGTTGCGCTGGGAGAGGGGAGCTTCGACGCCGGCGCGCGCGCGGTGCGCTACCTCCTCGAGTGCGAGGGTGGAGCGGTCGACACCACGGCGGTGCAGATCGTGGACGGCTCGGGCCTCTCCCCGCTCAACCGCGTCACCGCGCGCAGCCTCATCCAGCTCCTCGACCTGATGACGCGGAGCGAGCACTGGGAGAGCTACAACGCCTCGCTGCCGGAGGCCGGACGGCCGCGACCGGAGGGGCTGCAGCGGATGTCCGGCACCCCCGCCGAGCGGAATCTGCGCGCGAAGACGGGCACCATCCAGAACGTCTCCTCGCTCTCCGGCTACGTGCGCTCGGCGGACGGGGAGCGGCTGGCCTTCGCCATCATGGCCAACGACGTCCCCTCGACCTGGCGGGCGAAGCGGACGGAGGATGCGATCGGCGCTTCGCTGGCCTCCTTCAGCCGCACCGCCGCGCCGCCTCCCATCCCCGCACGGGCCGGGGCCGCCCCGCGCCACCCCACGGCGCGGCAGCCCGCTGCCCGCGCCACGGGAGCGCGCAGCTACCGCGTCCGCCAGGGCGACACGCTCGACGGGATCGCACGGCGCCACGGCATCAGCCTGCAGGCGCTGCAGCAGGCCAACCCGGGGGTGGACCCGCGGCGCATCCGGCCGGGGCAGACGCTCAGGATTCCCAACGGATAGTGCGAGAGTGCGAAAGTACGTGAGTACGGAAGTGATATGCGGTTACTTTCGTACTCACGTACTGGGGTGGGGCCGTGGAGAGGTGGGGCCGTACTGACGTACTTTACAGCACCCGTCGGGCGACGACGAAGAGGTCGCGCAGCTCCCGCTCGTAGGGCAGCGAGCCGGCCAGGTCGTTGCGGAAGACCCCGCCATTGCCGAGCGAGGAGTGGATGATGGCGGAGCCGCCCAGCGAGAGCGCCACGTGCGTCACGCGGCGCGCATCCTCGGCGAAGAAGCAGAGATCGCCCACGCGCAGCCGTCCGAAATCCGGCCCGGGGTCCACCTGCGCGCCGACATCGGCCTGCTGGTCCGAGTCGCGCGGCAGCTCGACGCCGTGCAGCCGCAGCAACGCCTGCACGAAGCCCGAGCAGTCCACTCCGGCGGGCGTCACCCCGCTCCACAGGTAGGGCGCCCCCAGCCAGCGGAGGGCGGTGCGCGCCACCGCCTCGCCATCGGTGGGGAAGCGCAGCGGACACTCGGCGAGCGGCACCAGCTCCCCCACCACGCGCCCCACCCTGCCGTCCGGAAGGCGGGCCGCGCCGTCGTGCTGGCGCACCGCCCGCGCGCCCCAGGGGAGCCGCGCCATCACCTCATCGTCGGGGGCACGCAGCTCGGCGCCCAGTGAGAGGCAGGCCTCCCCCTCCGTCCCCACCTCCCAGGCGCGCGCCTCTCTCTCGTCCATCCGCACGACGTAGCCGCAGTGGACCCAGCCCAGGTACCCCTCCGGCGAGCGGCATTGCAGCCAGCGCTGCGCCTGCCGCAAGACAAGCAACCGACGGCCGAGCACCACCTGCGAGACGAGGGGCTCGACGATCATCGGCGCGGCCAGCATCGGTGCGACGGCGGCGGTCACCACAGCGTGCGCGTGTCCATTCACCTCGAGCTCCGGCAGTCGCACCACCCGCTCGCGCACCTCGCTCCAGCCCTCGAGCAGCGCGGCGCGGCGGCTGAGCGCCTCGGCCGCTGCGGGCTCGGAGGTGGCGCCGGCCAGCAGCAGCACATCCTCCTCGACCTTGATGTCGATCTCGAAGATGGCAAGCCGCGGATCCGGTGCGAACTCCGCCCGCACCGCCGCCACCAGCGCTCTGATCTGCTCGATCCTGCCGATCGTCATCTCCCTCCGGCGCCGCGCGTGCAGCGGTGATCCTGGACCATGTTTCCGTGCGAACACGCCGCCAAGGATACCGACCTCTGCGGCGTGCGACAAGAGCGAAGCCGCGACTCGCGACCGGGCACGATCGGGCACCAGCCGGGTACATTTCGCTATGCAGATCACCGCGATCGAGCCCCAGAAGCGCCACCCGGAACGGGTGAACGTCCACGTAGATGGGAGCTTCCGCCTGGCGCTCGCGGCGGAGATCGCCAACGGCGCCGCGCTCCGCGCAGGCGATGCCATCACCGAGGAGCGCCTCGGCGAGCTGGAGCGGCAGGATCAGCGCTGGAAGGCGCGCGAGGCCGCGCTCGTCCTGCTCTCCTTCCGTCCCCGTACCCGCTCCGAGCTGCGCGGCCGGCTGCTTCGCAAGGATTTCCCCGAAGAGGTGGCGGAGGAGACGGTCGCCGCCCTGGTGGAGAAGGGGCTGGTGAGCGACGACTCCTTCGCGGAGGTCTTCGTGCGCGACCGAACCCGACTGCGCCCCAAGGGAAAGCGCCGCCTGGTGCAGGAGCTGCGCGCCAAGGGCGTCGATGCGGAGACCGCTCACGCCGCGGTCGAGGAGGTGTGGGAACGCGAGGAGGTCTCCGAACTCGACCTTGCCCGCGAGGCAGCCGCGAAGTGGTCACCCCGCGCAGGCGAGGAGCCGCTCCGGGCGCGGCGCCGCCTCTTCGGTTTCCTGCAGCGCCGCGGCTTCTCCGGCGACGCCATCCGACAGGTGATGGACGAGGTGCTGTCGAAGTGACAGTGCCGGAGCGTACCGGTATGGTTCGGGCTTCCCGCTCATTGTGGAGGATGGAATGGATCGTCGCGCGGACATCATCGTAACCTCAGCAGATCACACGCCTCAACTCGTCGTCGAGGTGAAGAACCGAACCGACATGTCCCCGGAGTGGGCGGCCAGGCTGCGACGAAACCTCTTCGCCCATGCGGCAGTCCTACCCACCCCCTTCTTTATGCTGGCGTTGCCGGATCGTTTCTATTTGTGGAAGGGCGAGCACACCAGTGGGGACGCTCCGGCCGACTACGTCATCGATGCCTCGGACCTGCTCAGGCCCTACTCAGGCGGGAACGGCGCGGGCGAGGAATCAAGCTCCGGATATGCCCTGGAGCTTATGATCAGCTCCTGGCTCCACGACCTGCTTCGGGCGGAGCACCTCGCGCCTGACGAAAGGCTGGCGTGGCTCTTCGACTCCGGTCTCTACGATGCCATTCGCCACGGTGCAGTCCACACCGAGGCAAGTGTATGATCGTGTATGTAGAATCCAACTTCATTCTCGAACTGGCTTACCTCCAGGAGCAACAGGAGAGTTGCCGAGCGACCGTCGAGTTGGCTGAAGCGGGTAGCATCCGTCTGGTGCTGCCCGCTTTCAGCATCAGTGAGCCGTACGAATCGTTCGTTCGCCGGTACGAGGAGCGCAGGGCTCTGCTCGATCGGCTGCAACGTGAGATCCGGGAGCTTTCGCGCTCCCAACCCTACACCGGAGTTCCGGAAGAGTCCGCCGCTATCACTGCCACATTTGTGCGCAGCCTGGAGGAAGAGAAAGAGCGCCTGGACGAGGTCACCTTGCGAATATTGCGCTGCGCAGAAAGCATCCCGACTACCGCGGATGTCCTGGCTCGTGCAATCGAGTTCCAGAGGGGGCTGATCCGATCGCCGCAAGATGCGATTGTGTACGCATCCGTTCTGAGCCATCTGGAGAGAGCGGGTCCCGCGGAGAAGTGCTTCCTGAACAGGAATGCCGGCGACTTCGCGGATCCGGACGTGGAGGAGACTCTCACCAAGCATCGCTGTAAGCTGCTGGCGAGGTTTGATCATGGTCTTGGCTACATCCGGAGCCAGATGGCGAGCCGATGAACACTCATCTATCCCAGTCCTGATGAAGAAAGTCGGCCTGGTGCTGCTTACGCTGGTCGTCCTGCTCGTCGTGGGAGCGGCCGGCACTGTATGGTATCTCCGCTCCGCGGAGCCCTCATACGACCGCGACCAGACGCTCGCCGGGCTGGACGCGCCGGTCGAGCTGTGGCGCGACTCGCTGGGGGTGCCGCACCTCTGGGCGCAGAGCGAGCGCGACCTCCTCCGCGCAATCGGCTACGTCCACGCCAGCGACCGGCTCTGGCAGATGGAGCTCTTCCGCCGCGTCGCGGATGGGCGGCTGGCGGAGGTGCTGGGCGAGAACATGCTCGAGACCGACCGCTTCCTGCGCACTCTGGGGATGGGCCGTGTGGCGGCGGAGACCGAGCGGCTGCTGGACCCCGAGAGTCGGGAGCTGATCCAGGCGTACGCGGACGGCGTGAACGCCTGGCTGGCCGAGCAGCGCGGCGCGCTGCCGCCGGAGTTCGTTGCGCTGCGCATCCGCCCCGAACGCTGGCAGCTGCGGCACACCCTCGCCATCGGGACGATCATGGCGTGGGATCTGGCGGACTGGCAGATCGGGCTGGATGCGCAGCGGGCGGTCGACCGGGTGGGACCGGAGCTGGCGGAGGAGCTGCACCCCCCCTACCCGGAGTGGGGAACGACGATCCTGGGAGAGGATGCACGGTGGAGTGGAGGAACCGTCGCTCCCGCCTCCTCCGGCAGCCGGCCGCGGGCGGAGCGCTCCGAGGGGCGCTTCCCCCTCCCCCGACTCTCCGAGGCTACCGTGCGGATGCTGGAGGGGATCTCGATCGCCCGCGCCTCCAACTCCTGGGTGATCGGCGGGGAGCGCACCCGCTCGGGCCGGCCGATCCTGGCGAATGACATGCACCTGGCGCTGCGCGCTCCCTCGCTCTGGTATCTCGCCGCGCTGCACGGCGGACGCTTTCAGGTGACGGGGATGATGATCCCCGGCACCCCGGTCGTGGTGGCGGGCCACAGCGATCGCGTCGCCTGGGGCTTCACCAACGTCATGCTCGATGACGTGGACTTCTTCATCGAGCAGGTGGACCCCGCCGACTCCACGCGCTACCAGACCCCGGATGGCTGGCGGCACTTCGAGGTGCGTCCCGAAACGATCCAGGTCCGGGGACGCGACCCCGTCGTCCACCTGGTGCGCTCCACGCGCAACGGCCCAGTCATCTCCGACGTAGAGGAGCGCGGCGGCGACCGGGTGCTCGCGATGCGCTGGGCGGCGCACGAGCCCTCGACCCGGTTCCGCGCGCTGCTGGGGATGAACCGCGCCCGCAGCGCCGCGGAGTTCGACCAGGCGCTGCTGCACTTCGACAGTCCGCACCAGAACGTGGTCTTCGCCGACGTGGAGGGGGCGTTCGGCTACCGAATGGTGGGGCGTGTACCGGTTCGCCACTCGGGTGACGGTCTGCTGCCGGTCCCCGGCTGGACGGACGAGCACGCCTGGGAGCGCTACCTGGATCCTGACGAGATGCCGCACGTCCTGAACCCCAGCGAAGACTTCATCGTCACCGCCAACAACCGCCTGATCGGCGACCGTTATCCCTTCCACCTCTCACGCAACTGGGCGGAGCCCTTTCGAGCGATGCGCATCCGCGAGATGATCGAGGGTGGCAGCGGCTTCACCGGCGTCGAGGTCGCCGCGCAGCAGGCCGATGTGCGCGACGCCTTCGCCGTGCGCTACCTCCCGCTGGCCATCCAGGCCGCGGACGCCGCCGGGGAGAGCGCCGCTGCCGGGGCGCTGCGGGGCTGGAACGCCGAGGCGCACCCCGACTCGCACGCGGCGGCGCTCTTCTACAGCTGGTACGAGGCGCTGCGGCGCCGGGTCGGGGAGGACGAGTACCGCGGCGGGCGGATGTACTTCCCGCGCGACGCGCTGAACCGGATCCTGGAGACGGGGGCGAGTGCGTGGGTGAACGACGTCCGCACTTCGGAGGTCGAGACGCTGGACGAGCTATCCGCCGCCGCAATGCAGGAGGCGGTGCGCACGGTGGGGCGGCGCAGCTGGGGTGAGCTGCACGAGACGCGGATCAACCACGCACTCGGCTCCAGCGGCGCCCTGGACCGCGCATTGAACGTCAACATCGGTCCGCTCTCGCGGGGCGGCTCCACCTACACGGTGGACGTGGCGGGATACGGCGGCACCCGCCCTCCTTTCGTCAACACCCACGGCGCCAGCCAGCGCCACGTGGTGGACATGGGGGACCGCGACGGCGTGGGCGGGTTCATCATCCCCACCGGCCAGTCCGGCATCCCCTTCTCCCGCCATTACCGCGACCAGACGCCGCTCTGGCAGGAGGGACGCCTCTGGTTGATCCCGCTGGACCGCGCCCGCGCCGAGCCCCGCATCGTGCACCGGATGGTGCTGCGCCCCTAATCGAACATGTCCCACGCCCGCTCCAGATCCTGCCGCGAGTAGACGCGGAAGGCGGTCAGCGTGTTGGTTCGCTCGATCCCCGAGATCTTGGCGATCTCTTCCGTGACGACCTGGGCGACGCGGTCGTACTCCGGCACGCGAACGATCGCCACCAGGTCGTACTCGCCGGAGACGGAGTACACCTCGGCTACCCCGTCGATGCCCGCGATGCGGCGGGCGAGGGCGGGGATGTCCCCCGGGACGGCGCGGATCAGGACGACGGCTGCAATCATGGTCTTCTTCTCTCTAGCTCAGCGTGGTGGAATGGACCTCCTGCGGCTCGGCCAGGCCGCGTGCCGCTCCCGTCGGCTCTGGTGCCGCTGCCTCGGCGGGCCGCTTGGGGAGCAGGCGCAGACCTGCCCATAGCAGCAGCGGGGCCAGGGCGATCGGCAGCCAGGGCGGCGGCGCCTGCGGGTCGCTGAACTGCGCCCGCAGCACCGGGATCGAGATCAGCAGCACGGCCGTCGCGTTGTTCGCGAAGTGCATCAGCATGCTCGCATAGATCGAGCGTGT
>JBPCIT010000108.1:0-43084 GCA_051006015.1 Longimicrobiaceae bacterium | reverse complement strand
CCCTTCACCACCGCCGGCGACAAGCCGACGCGCCGCGAGGCGGTGCGCTACTACCGGCGGGTGGTCGCCTACTTCGGCGTTCAGGTGAGGCAGTACGAGGAGGTCACCTCGATCGAGGGAGAGCAGGGTGACCTCACCCTCCGCACCCGCGGCGTCTCGGGCGCCGAGCACATCTACCGTGCCCGCAACGTGGTGATCGCCACCGGCTACTACGACACCCCGAACCGCCTCGACATTCCCGGCCAGGATCTGCCGACGGTCAGCTATTACTTCAAGGAAGCCTTTCCGTACTTCGATCAGGACGTCGTGGTGATCGGCGGCGGCAACTCCGCGGCGGATGCCGCGCTCACCTGCTGGCGGGAAGGGGCGCGGGTGACGCTGGTGCACCTCTTCGACCAGCTCGACAGAGGGGTGAAGCCGTGGGTACGACCGGACATCGACAACCGCATCGCCGAGGGCGCGATCCCCGCCTTCTGGCGGCACCGGGTGGTCGAGATCCGCTGGGGGGAGGTGGAGGTGGAGGATCTACAAACTGGGGCGCGGCAGACGCTGCCCGCGCAGTGGGTGCTCGCGATGACCGGGTACCTGCCGGACACCAGTGTGCTGCAGGCGCTGGGGGCGGGGGTGGATGAGGTGAGCGGTATTCCCGCCTACGATCCGGAGACGATGGAGACGAACGTGCCGGGCGTCTTCATCGCCGGGGTGCTCGCCGCCGGTTACGACGCCAACAAGATCTTCATCGAGAATGGCAAGTTCCACGGTCCGAAGATTGTCCGCGCGATCGCCGCATCTCCGGCGACGCGTCCGCTGTCTCCCGCCACGGTCCCCGCTCGCTAGCGAAGTCTACAGCGAGAGGCCGTGCTTCGCCCGCAGCGCCGCCGCCATCTCGTCGGCGATCAGCTGCTGACCCGCCCGCGAGGGATGAACCCCGTCGAAGCTGATCAATGAGCCGAAGAAGTTCGGCGCGGCCGGGTGAGGGCAGGAGGCCACCACCGCCGCGGCGAACTGCTGGGGCGTGGTGGCGCTCGCGAGAGTCTGGCACTTGCGGATGCGATTCGGGTCGGTGAGCTGGCGGCGCGTCAGCTCGTCGGCGTCGAGGTAGATCCGCCTGCGCAGCCGCCTGCAGCGCCTGGTTGAACTCACCGACACGCGTGGTGATCGCCTGCTGCTCGCTCGCGTTCAGGAGATAGGGGGCGTCGCCGGCGCAGGAGATCTCCGTCACCGCCGCATCGCGCACCACCAGCAGCGACACCAGATTTGCCGCGAGCGGATTCAGCTGCCCCGTCGGCGTCAGTGGCGCGCAGTTGTCGTTCACGGTCTTCGGCAGCAGCGCTGCGGCCACGGGATCCTGCTTGACCGCCCAGTAGTATGCGCCCGGCTGGAGTACCGGGGCGTGCTGCGGGTCGGTTACGCCGATCAGGATGGCGTCGCGCGCAGTGGTTTCCGCGATCGCCGCCGCGATGGCGTTCACACTCGTCTGGAAGCTCGCGAGCGGGGTGAGCTGATCGAGATCGCCACCAAGCGCCGCGGAGAGCGCGTCGTTGTTGCCGAGCCAGACAGAGACCAGCGAGGGCCGCGCCTCGCGCATCGCCTGCACCAGCGTGCGCGTTCCGAACACCTGACTGTAGAGCAGACCGGTGACGCCGCCGGGAAGCTGTAACGCATCGGCGATGCGGAAGCCCGGGAAGGCGAGACTCTGCACCGGTGTGGCGAGCGGCGTCACCAGACCCGCGCAACCCGGCGTGGTCCCGCCTCCGACGCGCTCCGCCGTGAGCGCGGCCGGTCCTACCAGCGGCGCCGGGCAACCCGGTTTCTGAAGGCGCGCGACGTTGAACTGCGCGCCGGCCTTCGCCGCGAGAAGCACCGGATACGCGTTCATCTGGGTGCTGTCGTTGATCCCCTCCGACTCGAAGCCGGCGGTGATCGAGTTGCCCAGCGCGACGTAGCGGCGGAAGAGGTTTCCGGCATCCGGGTCGGTGCCGCCACGTTCGCACGCGGTGAGCAGCGCTGCGGACGCGGCGAGCAGGAAGAGCTTACGAGCGGTTGTCATTACTTCGCCTCGGATTCCTAGCTTGTCGGATCAGCCACTGAAGACGCTGGTCAGGTTCTCCTCACGCTCCAGCGCCTCGTACTCGTCGCCGCCATAGCGGTACGGCGGCGCCAGCACGGCGTGCCCGGCGCGGTGCATGGTTCCCTTGTAGCGCATGTGCTCCTCGTGCACCCGGAAGTTGGTGCCCTGCAGCTCCTGAATGCGCGCAAGATCCTCCCGCGTCAGCTCCGGCAGGTCCGGGGCAGCGGCGAACTCCTCGAGCTGCTCCAGATTGTAGATGTTGGGCAGCGTCGTCATCACCGCCGTGGAGGCGAGCAGCCACTTCAGCGCCGCCTGCCCGATCGTCATGCCCCTATCCTCGTGCAGGAAGCGGAGCGCTTCGAGCTTCTGGAGGCCATTGATCAGCCAGGAGCGTGGACGGTGGCGCCGGTGGTCGTTCTTGGCGAACTGAGTCTCCTCCGTGTAGTGACCCTCGAGCATCCCGGAGGAGTGGGGGACACGCACCATGACGCCGGTGCGGCCGGTCTGCTCAGCCGCCTCGGTCAGGATCTGCCCTGGATAGGGCTCGAGGATGTTGTTGATGAGCTGCAGCGAGGTGACGTGCCGATGGCGGATCAGATCCAGTCCCTCGTAGAGATAGCCGTTCGAGGGGCCGAGCGCGGCGCCCCAGTGACGGATCTTCCCCTCCTGCCGCAGCTGCTCGAAGGTGTCCCAGAGGTCGTCGTCCGCCACGTGCTCGTCCTTGGCGTTGTGGAAGACCACCAGATCGAGCACATCGGTCCCGAAGCGCTCCAGCGACCTCTCGACGGCGGTGCGCAGGTACTCGGGGGAGGCGTTCTGCGGAATCTCCTGCTGGCCGCGGCGGGCGTCGGGATGGTTGTAGAAGTCGTAGCCGACTTTGGTGGCGAACACTACTCGCTCCCGGCGGTCGGCGAAGGCGCGCCCCACCAGCTCGTCGGCGCGGCCGTTGCCGTACGTGTCGGCGGAGTCGAAGAGGGTGATGCCGAGGTCGTAGGCACGGTGGAGGAGCGAGATCGCCTCCTCGTCGGTGAACTGGCCCCACCAGCCGGCGGCGAGCGTCCATACGCCGAAGCCGACCTCGGAGACCGTCAGATCAGTGCCGGGATAGGTGCGGTACTTCATGAAGCCTCCTGCCGAGCGTTTCCAATTCGAGCCGGTACTCGGCCGTAAGATACGCTCAGCAGGAGGAAACAGCCAGGCGGTGCAGCGCGGTGCTTCGGATCAGAACCGGAGGGAAGCCGCAAGGGCGATCCCACCATCTGGTCCGGTATTCACACCGGCAACATAGGGAAGCCGAAGGCGCTCCCACGGATGCCTCAACACCAGGGCTGTCGTGATCACCGCGACGGGCACACCACCAAGCACGGCGCCGAGCGCCGCAGCCTCCATCACCTCGCTTGCAGACGCGCGGGGACAGGAGCCAAAGCACGGCGCCAACCCGTCTGCGAGCCAGAACAGGCCGCCCAGGGTCACCGCTCCGGCGCCCGCGGCGATTAGTCCGTAGGTGACGATGCGGTGCGACCGGGGTCGGTAAGCCTCGAGGCGCCAGAGCGAATCGACCGGGATCGCCATCGGAGCCGGTCCCGCAGGGAGCTCCACCACCAGCGTATCGCCGTTGCGTGCGACCAGCGTTCCCGCGACCCAGCTGCTCTGCGCGGCGGAGGTGAAGCGAATCCGCTCGCCGACTTCCACCCGTGGAAGTTCCTGCGCTTCTACCTGGCTGGTCAGTGCAGCAAGAGCGAGGAGTGCGAGACCGGGGCGGCGGCGGATAGAGAATACGTTGACGTGCAGCACGATGTACCTCCAGGTGAAGGTTTACCTTGCTGCAGGATAATCTCTGGCTCGTAGAATGGGATACGTCGGATGACGTAGAGAAGCGTCAGCTCTGCCGCAAGCTCCCACCGCGACCGTACGCGGCCAGCGTTGCGAGCCTGGATTCCCGTCAGCCGCAGCTCGTGGTGACATCGTAGCCGCGATCGAGGTCTACGAGCGGGGCGGGGTATTCGCCGGAGAAGCAGGCGTGATTGAAGGGGCCGGCAGGCGCGACGACTCCCAGCATCCCCTGTAGGGAGAGATAGCCGAGCGAGTCCACTTCGAGGTGCGCGCGGATCTCCTCCGGCGACTTCTGTGCGGCGATCAGTTCCTCGCGCGTCGGCATGTCGATCCCGTAGAAGCAGGGGTGGCGCACCGGCGGCGAGGCGAGGCGCAGATGCACCTCCCGTGCGCCCGCCTCCCGCAGCAGGTTGACCAGCCCGCGCGAGGTGGTGCCGCGCACCAGCGAATCATCCACCACCACGACCCGCTGCCCGTCGAGCAGCTCGCGGACCGCGCTGTACTTCAGCCGTACCTTGAAGTCGCGCCCGGCCTGCGAGGGCTCGATGAAGGTGCGGCCCACGTAGTGATTGCGGATCAGCCCCAGCTCGAAAGGGAGGCCCGACTGCTCAGCGAAGCCGAGGGCGGCGGAGTTTGCCGAGTCCGGCACGGAGATGACGCAATCCGCCTGCGCAGGCTGCTCGATCGCGAGCTGCCGGCCGAAGCCGCGCCGGGCGCGATCGACGGATACTCCCCAGATGTGGGAGTCGGGCCGCGCGAAGTAGACCAGCTCGAAGATGCACGGGGACGGCGGGCCGTTGCGGGGCAGGGGCCGCAGCGGCGTGAGCTCGCCCTGCCGGATGCGCAGCACCTCCCCCGGCTCGATGTCGCGCAGGTAACGCGCACCCATGATGTCGAGCGCGCAGCTCTCCGAGGCGAGCACGAACCCGCCCTCGAGGTGCCCGAGCACGAGGGGACGGAAGCCGTGCGAGTCCCGCGCCGCGTAGAGCGTGTCGCCCACCAGGATGAGGAGGGAGAAGGCTCCCTCGAGCTGGGAGAGTGCATCGTCGATCTGCCCGTCCACCGTCTCGCGGCGGGAGCGGGCGATCAGGTGGACGATGACCTCACTGTCGATGGTGCTCTGGAAGAGCGCCCCCTCCTGGACGAGGCGGCTGCGCAGCTCCTGCGCATTGGTGAGGTTGCCGTTGTGCGAGAGCGCGAGGTCTCCTTCGCTGTAGCGCACCAGCAGCGGCTGGGCGTTGTGCAGCCCGGCGCCGCCCGCAGTCGAGTAGCGGATGTGCGCGATCGCCGACGTGCCGGGAAGCGAGGCGAGCCTTTGCTGGTCGAATGCGTCGGAGACCAGGCCGGTTCCCTTGTGAATGCGGGTGTCTCCCGGCTCCGGTCCGCTGGTGGCCACGATTCCCGCCGCCTCCTGCCCGCGATGCTGCAGCGAGTAGAGCCCCAGATAAGCCAGCTTCGCGGCCTCGGGAACGCCCGCGACCGCTACGATTCCACACATGGTGATGTCCTGCTGCTAAAGAAGAAGCGCCTGCGCGATTCGCTCGCCAGACCCGACGCCGCCGGCTGTCACGGATACGCCACTACCGACTCGAGCGCTCGCTCCACGTCTGCCGGAGTGCCCTCCATGCGGCGCGGGATCGCGCTGTAGTAGAGGTGCGCCAGCTCGGCGATCGGCGCGTCGATCCCGCCGTGGCGGGTGGCGACGCGAAGGTGTCCCCACTCCGCTTCCACCACACCGATGCGAGCCGCGGGGACGCCATGGCTCCCGGCGATCCGCAGGATCCCGTCCACATCCTGCTCCCGGGCGGATAGGATCACCCGCCCCTGCGCCTCGCCGAAGAGGAGCGCGGGGAGCGGAAGCTCATCCTCGAGCTCCACCTCGACCCCGAGTGGCCGATCCGCATCAGCGATAGCCGACTCGGTGAGCGCCACCGCGAGGCCTCCCTCGGCCACGTCGTGCGCGGAGCGAACCAGGCCACCACGGATCGCCGCGAGCACCGCGCGCTGCAGGGCGCGCTCGCCAGCGAGGTCGACCGCGGGCGCATCACCCGCGACCTTGCCGTGGATGATCTTCAGGTACTCGCTCCCGCCCAGCTCCGCGCTGTTGCGGCCGAGCAGGAGGATCACGTCGCCGGGCTGCTTGAAGCCGGCGGTGGTGACGTGCTTCAGATCCTCCACCACTCCCACCATCCCGACGGTGGGAGTGGGATAGATCGCGCCGCGCGGATTTTCGTTGTACAGCGAAACGTTGCCACCGGTCACGGGCGTCTCGAACGCGCTGCACGCCTCCGCCATCCCGCGCACCGCCTCGGAGAGCTGATGGTACACCTCCGGCTTGAGCGGGTTGCCGAAGTTGAGATTGTCCGTCACCGCGCGGGGAAGCGCGCCGGAGCAGACTAGGTTGCGCGCGGCTTCCGCGACCGCTATCTGTCCGCCGCGATAGGGGTTGAGGTAGACGTAGCGCCCATTGGCGTCAACGGTCGCGGCGACCGCGCGGTTGGTGCCGCGCAGGCGGATCACCGCGGCATCCGAGCCGGGGCCGACGACGGTGTTCGTGCGCACCGTGCTGTCGTACTGCTCGTACACCCAGCGCTTCGAGGCGATCGTCGGCGAGTCGAGCAGACGGCGCAGCGTCCAGGCAGGATCCTGCTCCTCCGTTCTGGGCTGCAGGTCGGTCGGACTCCAGCGGCGCAGCTCCTCCACCTCCGGTGCCTCGCGGCCCTCGCGCGTGTAGGTGGGGCAGCCGTTTACCAGCGGCTCCCCGGGGATCTCGACGACGGTCTCGCCACGCTCGCGGATCACGTACATCCCTGTGTCCGTGACCCGGCCGATCGTCTCCGCGTCCAGCTCCCACTTCGCCAGGATGGCGCGGACCTCGTCCTCGCGCCCCTCCTTCGCTACCACCAGCATCCGCTCCTGCGTCTCCGAGAGGAGGATCTCGTAGGGCGTCATTCCAGGCTCGCGCACCGGCACGCGGGTGATCTCGATCTCGACGCCGGTGCCGGCACGCGCGGCCATCTCGGTGGAGGAGGAGACCAGCCCCGCCGCGCCCATGTCCTGGATGCCGACGATGTGCCCCGAGCGGATCAGCTCGAGCGACGCCTCGAGCAGCAGCTTCTCGGTGAAGGGATCACCCACCTGCACCATGGGACGCTTCGCCTCGCTCGCCTCCGTCAGCTCGGCGGAGGCGAAGGTGGCGCCGTGGATCCCGTCGCGCCCGGTCTTCGCCCCGACCGCCATGATCGGGTTGCCGACGCCGGCCGCGACTCCCTTGATCAGCTGGTCGTGCCGCATGATTCCCAGGCACATCGCGTTGACGAGCGGATTGCCCTCGTAGGCGGCGTCGAAGTACACCTCGCCGCCGACGGTAGGAATGCCGACGCAGTTGCCGTAGTCGCCGATGCCCTTCACCACGCCCGCGACGAGGTAGCGGACGCGATCGCCCTCCGGCCCGTCCAGTTCGCCGAAGCGGAGCGAGTTGAGCAGCGCAATCGGCCGCGCGCCCATCGTGAATACGTCGCGCAGGATGCCACCGACGCCGGTCGCGGCGCCCTGGTACGGCTCCACGGCCGAAGGGTGATTATGCGACTCGATCTTGAACGCCAGTGCGAGCCCCTCCCCGACATCGATCACTCCTGCGTTCTCCCCCGGCCCCTGCAGCACCCAGGGCGCCTGCGTGGGGAGCTGGCGCAGCAGCGGCCGCGAGTTCTTGTAGCCGCAGTGCTCCGACCACATGGCGCTGAAGACGCCCAGCTCGGTGTAGGTCGGCTCGCGCTCGAGAATGCCGAGGATCAGCTCGTATTCCTCCGGCGAGAGACCGTGCTCCTCGACCAGCTCCTCGGTGATCGGCGGGTCGCCGTGGCGGGGACGCACTGACATGTTGCTCGACCCGATCAGCGGGAGGGCGGCGGCGGCGGTGCCTGCGGGCGCGGGCGCATGGTGCGCGGCTCGACGCGCTGCTCCCGCTCCTGCCGCCGCGGGTCCAGCGGACCCTCTGCAGGTGCAGTGAGAGTGTCGCGGCGGATGGTGCGTGGCTCGACCCGCTGCTCGCGGAGCTGGCGCTGCCGGTCCATGGCGGTGTCGGCCATCATGGTGTCCACGGACATCGGCATGGTATCGGCTGCAACGGGGATCGGCTCGCGGCCGCGGATTACGCCGAGATCCGTCGCCGGGGCGCGGCGGGCGGCATCCTCACGCACGGGCGGCGGCTCGAGCCTGATGCTGCCGCGCGGCGCTTGCCGCCCTCGTGCAGGCGCCGCTCCCCCCTCGACCGGCCGGAGCTCCTCGCGGGCCGGGAGGTCCACCGTCTCACGCAGCGCGGTGGCGGCGGCCGCTCCGGCAAAGCGGCGGCCCGGCGCGCGCAGCACCGCGGCGACGACCGTGTCCGCCTGCAGGAAGACGACGTCGTCGGAGCCGCAGCGCACCGGGCAGCCGTTCAGGTAGTAAAGGTAGGTCCACTCGCCCATCACCCGACTCGAGGCGGGGGAGCCGAAGACGGCGCGCACCTCCTCCGCGCTCATTCCCGGGCGGATGGTGCCGCCGCGCTGCGCATGCGCGGGAAGCGCGACGAGCAGCGCGGCGGAGAGTCCCAGTAGCCAGAGACGCATCGTCAGAATCTCCTCCCGCCCGCGTTCAGGCGGCGACCAGGTGATCGGCCAGCGAGCGGAAGAGCCCCACGCCGTCGGTGGAGCCGAGCAGCGGATCCACCGCCCGCTCCGGGTGCGGCATCATCCCGAGTACGTTGCCGCGCTCGTTGATGATCCCGGCGATGTTGCGCGCCGACCCGTTGGGATTCGCGGCCGGCGTGGCGATGCCGGCAGCGTCGGTGTAGCGGAAGATGACCCGCTGCTCTCCCTCGAGACGGTCGAGCACCTCCTCCTCCGCCACGTAGCACCCCTCGCCATGCGCGATGGGGATGCGCAGCACCCGACCCTCCTCGTATGCGGAGCTGAAGGGCGCGACGGCGAGCTCTACACGCAGGTGGACCGCGTGCGAGCGGAACTTCAGCGTGCGATTGCGAATGAGGGCGCCGGGGAGCAGCCCCGCCTCGCAGAGGATCTGGAAGCCATTGCAGATGCCGGCGACCGGACCGCCAGCCTCGGCGAAGGCGCTCACCTCGCGCATGATGGGGCTCATGCTCGCGATGGCGCCGGGGCGGAGATAGTCGCCGTAGCTGAAGCCGCCGGGGAGGAAGATGGCATCGACTCCCTCCACATCGTGCGACTGGTGCCAGAGAAAGACGGCCTCCGCCTCCAGCACCTCCTGCAGCGCCTTGTAGCAGTCGTAATCGCAGTTCGAGCCGGGAAAGGTCACCACGCCGATCTTCATGCCTGGCTCCCCAGCGGCTCGTGGACCTGGATCTCGTAGTCCTCCGTCACCGGATTGGCGAGGAGCTGGCGGCACATCGCCTCCGCGTTCTCGTGCGCCGCCTCGGCCGAGGGTGCCTCGAGCAGCAGGACGATCACCCGCCCGATGTGAACCTCGGAGGCGCCGCGAAAACCCAGTGAGGAGAGTGCGCCCCCCACCGCTTTCCCCTGTGGATCGAGGATCCCGCGGCGCGGGAGAACCCGCACCTCTACCTGGAAGGTCATGTTCTCGATTCCCCGCTGGTATGCGTACGCGTTCCCGGGTGAAGGCGCGGCGGCACGGCGATCTCCTCGTACTCCAGCTCCCGTACGCCGTCCTCTTCGTCCTCGTCGATCAGCGGATCCTCCGGCGCGAGCCTTTCCTCGAAGCCGAGCATCGCGGAGCGCACCAGCCCGTAGACGATGTAGGTGATCGCCGCCGGGAAGAAGAAGAGAGATGGGATGGTGAATGCGGCAATGATCGAGCCTACTGCCGCCGCGACCGCGAGCAGCCCGCGCGCCGAGCGGAAGCTGAACTTCGGCACCACCGGATACAGCACGTGGCTGAGCATCAGCACCCCCAGCCCGAGGATCATCCCGATCGTGAGCTGGTTCCACGGCAGGTGCGCCAGGTAGCGCTGGAAGAGCTCGGTCTGGGTGAAGGCGTAGAAGGTGGCGAGCGTCACCCCGGCGGTGGGTGAGGGCAGCCCGTGGAAGGCAGTCTTCGCGCGGCCGGCCTGCTCGACGTTGAAGCGCGCGAGCCGGAGCACGGCGGCGGAGACGTAGAGAAAGGCGACCACCCAGCTCCATCCACCTTCGCTGAGGTAGAGGAAGTACATGATCATCGCCGGAGCGACGCCGAAGCTGATGGCGTCGACCAGCGAATCGAGCTCGGCGCCGAAGTCGGTGCCGGTTCGGGTGAAGCGCGCCACGCGCCCGTCCAGCATGTCGAGCACCGCGGCGAGAACGATCAACCACCCCGCCAGCATGAACTGCCCACGCGACGCCGAGACGATCGCCCAGATACCGAGGAAGAGGTTCCCCAGCGTAAAGGCGCTGGGGAGGATCACGACTCCGCGCTGCAACCGCACGCGGGCGCGGGTACTCATATCGCGGCGCTCCCGTGGAGGGGGAACTCGTCGAGACGGATGCCGGTGAGCTGCTCGAAGACCTGCTGGTAGCGCGCCGACATCTCCTCGACCACCTGGTCCGGCAGCTGAGGGGCTGGTGGCTGCAGCCCCCACACTCCCTGTCGCGCGAGCCCCTCGAGGTAGTCGCGCAGCGGCTGCTTGTCGAGCGAGCGCTGCGCTCTTCCCTCCTCGTAGTCGGCGGCCGGCCAGAAGCGTGAGGAATCCGGGGTGAGCATCTCGTCGATCACCCGGATCTCGCCATCGGCATCGCGGCCGAACTCGAACTTGGTGTCGGCGACGATGATGCCCCGCTCCGCCGCGATGCCGCGGCCGAACTCGTAGAGCCGCAGGCTTGCCTCCCGCAGCCGCTCGGCCGCTTCTGCACCGATCCGTTCGACCACCACCCCGAAGGTGATGTTCTCATCGTGCCCTTCCTGCGCCTTGCCTGCCGGCGAGAAGACCGGCGGGTCCAGCCGGCCGGACTCCCGCAGCTCCCAAGGGAGCGGCTCGCCTGCGAGGGTGCCGGAGCGCGCGTACTCCTTCCACGCCGAGCCGCTCAGGTAGCCGCGCACCACGCACTCGATGGGGAAGGGCTCCAGCCGCCGGACGAGCATCGCGCGGCGCGCCCAAACGGTCTGGCTGGAGGCGAGCTGCGGATAGCGCTCGACGATCTCCCGCGGGTCCACGCTGATCAGGTGGTTCGGCACCAGATGCGCGGTGCGCGCGAACCACCAGGCGGAGAGCAGGGTCAGCACCTCTCCCTTGCGCGGCACCGGCTGTGGGAGCACCACATCGAAGGCGCTGACGCGGTCCGAGGCCACCATCAGCAGCGCACTGCCCAGGTCGTACACGTCGCGCACCTTGCCGCTGCGCAGTAGCGGCAAGGGAAGGTCGGTACGGCTGATCGTCTCGGTCACGGCAAGAGGCTACGCGCGTTGTCGATTGGGTTTCCGCGGAAATTGTAACAGGAAGCGGGGGGGAGGAGCAAGCAATCGTCGAGCGCACCGGGCAGACCCGCCGCGGCGCGCTACAGCCGGTACACCTCGCGGAGCTTCTCCTCCAGATAGGTGAGCAGCGGCTCGTGGCTCAGCGGGGTGCCGGCGATCCGCCGGCAGAGCTCGGCGGCAGGGTAGCGGTGTCCCAGCGCGTGGATGTTCACCCGCAGCCAGCCGAGCAGAGCGGAGAAATCGCCGCCACGCATCCCCGCGTCGAGATCCGGAAGCTCGCGGCGCAGCGCGGCCCAGAGCTGCGCGGCGTACAGGTTACCGAGTGTGTACGTCGGGAAGTAGCCGACTCCCCCCATCGCCCAGTGGATGTCCTGCAGGGCACCGCTGCGATCGTCGGGAACGTCGAGCCCGATGTCCTCGCGGACGCGCGCATTCCACGCTGCGGGTAGCTCCGCGACGGGAAGATCACCGTGCAGCATCGCCCGCTCCAGGTCGAAGCGCAGCATGATGTGCAGGTTGTACGTGGCCTCGTCCGCATCCACCCGGATCAGGCTGGGCTCGACCAGATTCACCGCGCGGTAGAGTGCCTGCGCGTCGTAGCCAGCCAGCTGCCCTCCGAAGACGCGGTCGGCTTCGGCCAGGGTCCACTCCCAGAAGGGGAGGGAGCGGCCGACCATGTTCTCCCAGAGGCGCGACTGGCTCTCGTGGACGCCGAAGCTCGCGCTCTCCGCGAGGGGCTGGCCGAACGCGTCCTCCTTCGGGAGTCCCTGCTCGTACAGGCCGTGCCCCGCCTCGTGCAGCGTCGAGCTGAGCGAGTCGGTGAAACGGTCCTCCTGGTAGCGCGTGGTGAGGCGGGTATCGCCCGGCCCCAGCCCCTGGCAGAAGGGATGCGTCGAGACATCCAGACGGCCGCCGCCAAAGTCGAAGCCGATGCGCTCCGCCACGCGCCGGTTCAGCTCCTGCTGCTGCTCGACCGGTATCCGCAGGCGGTGCGGCGAGTCGTCAGGGCGACGGCCGGAGTCGAGCAGCTCGGCGACCAGCGGAGCGAGGCGCGCCCGCAGCCCGGTGAAGATCCGCTCCACCTCGGCGGCCCGCATCTCCGGCTCGTACTCGTCCAGCAGCGCATCGTAGAGCTCTCCGTCCGGCGGAGTGCCGTAGCACTCCGCCTTGGCGCGCGAGAGGTGCAGGATCTTCTCCAGCCAGGGCGCGAACGCCGCGAAGTCGCTCGCCTCGCGCGCGTCCCTCCAGGCCTGCACGGCGAGGGAGGTCGTCTCCGCCATCTCGCGCACCAGTGCCCCGGGCAGCCGGGTGGCGCGGTCGTACTGGCGCCGGATCTCCCGCAGGTTGGCCGCGCGGGCGGGATCGTCGCGGAGGCCGGGGTCGTCCTCGCTCTGCGCGATCCACTCGCCGAGCCGGGGATCGGTGCGGCGCTCGTGGACCAGCGCGGAGACACTCGCGATCTGCTCCGCGCGCAGCGCTCCACCCCGCGGCGGCATCAACGTCTCCTGGTCCCAGGAGAGGAGGCCGACGACGGAGTCCAGCGTCGCCGCATCCCGCAGCGCCCGCGTCAGCTTCTCGTAAGGAGTCATGCTCTCTTGCGCCATTCCGGCTCCGCTCGGCAATCGCAAAGGGTTCTCACACTCGCAGGTCCGGCGCACGTGCCCCTGCCTCCGCCGAATACCGCTCCAGGACGGGCGCCACCCACTCCTCGAGGAAGTCGTCCACCTGCTCCGGCGCGCGCCCGACGTAGCGCTCCGGCCGCAGCTCCTCCTCCAGCTCCGCCGTGGTGACGCCGAAGGCGGGGTCACCCGCGATGCGCTCCAGCAGATCGCTCACCGCGCCCTCCTGCTTGATACGTGCTCCGGCCGCCAGGGAGTGGCGGCGCACGCGCTCGTGCAGCTCCTGCCGGTCGCCGCCGCGACGCACCGCGCGCATCATCAGGTTCTCCGTGGCGAGGAAGGGCAGCTCCTCCAGCAGGCGGCGACGGATCATCTCCGGATACACCACCAGCCCTGAGGCGACGTTGTGCTGCAAGAGCAGGATCGAATCTGTCGTAAGGTATGCTTCCGGCACGGCGAGCCGCTTGTTCGCCGAGTCGTCGAGGGTGCGCTCCAGCCACTGCGTCGCCGCGGTGAAGGCGGGGTCGAGTGTCAGCGCGATGACGTGCCGGGCGAGCGCACAGATCCGCTCGGCCCGCATCGGGTTGCGCTTGTACGGCATCGCGGAGGAGCCGATCTGTTGCTCCTCGAAGGGCTCCTCGACCTCCTTCAGGTGCGCCAGCAGCCTCAGGTCGTGCCCGAACTTCGACGCCGATTGCGCCACCGCCGCGAGGGTGGAGAGGCAGGCGTAGTCCGTCTTGCGAGTGTAGGTCTGCCCGGTCACGCCGTAGACGAGGTGGAAGCTCATCTTCTCGGCCACCAGGCGGTTCAGCCGCTCGACCTTCCCGCCATCACCGTCGAAGAGGTCGAGGAAGGAGGCCTGCGTACCGGTGGTGCCGCGGATGCCCCGGAAGCGCAAGGTGGCGAGGCGATACTCGATCTCCTCCAGATCCAGCAGCAGATCTTGGATCCAGAGGGTCGCGCGCTTGCCGACGGTGGTGGGCTGCGCCGGCTGAAAGTGCGTGTAGCCGAGGGTGGGCAGGGCACGGTGCTCGCGAGCGAACTCCGCCAGCGCCGCCACCACGGCAACCAGTCGCTCGCGCACCAGCTGCAGCGCCTCCCGGTGCTGGATCAGGTCGGTGTTGTCCCCGACGAAAGCGCTGGTCGCGCCGAGGTGGATGATCGCCCGCGCCTCCGGCGCCTGCTCGCCGAGGTGGTGTACGTGCGCCATCACGTCGTGACGCAGCTCCCTCTCGAGCTGTGCGGCGCGCTGCAGATCCACGTCGTCGAGGTGCGCCCGCAGCGCCGCGATCGCCTCCTCGGGGATGGGGAGCCCCAGCTCCCGCTCCGCCTCCGCGAGCGCCAGCCAGAGCCGGCGCCAGCTGCCGAACGTGAAGGCTGGCGAGAAGATGCGCGACATCTCCTCGGAGGCGTACCGCTCCGTCAGCGGATGGACGAACCGCTCCGCGGCGCTCGCGCCCTCTCTCTCATCTGTCACTTCTCACCCCTCTACGTCTTCCGGGTAGGTGACGCGCGTCAGGAAGAGGCCCTCGGGCGGGGCCGGCGGCGAGGTTTCGAGGCCGCTCTGCCCGGTCAGCAGCACCCGCATCTCACCCTCCGGCCGCTTGCCGAGTCCAATCTCCACCAGCGTGCCGACCAGATACCGCACCATGTGGTGGAGGAAGCGGTTGGCGGTGACGTGGAACTCGAGCCCCACCTCCTCCCACGGCGTCCAATGCGCGCTCGCGACGATACAGCGGTCGCCGCGCTCCTCCTGCCCTGCCTTGGCGAAGGCGCGGAAGGAGTGGTCGCCGACGATCTCGCCCGTGGCGCGCTCCATCGCGCCGCGCTCCAGCTCCCCTTGCAGCGGCCAGCACCAGCGCCGCCGGAAGGGAGAGCGCGATTCCGGCGCAAGCCCTACCCGGTATACATACGAGCGTGCAACCGCATCGTAACGCGGGTGGAATCCGGCTCGGGCTGTCGAAGCTTCGGCCACCCAGATCGCCGAGGGAAGGAGCGCATTCAGCGCGCGCCTCAGCGCCGCAGGCGTCCAGCGCTGGGGCACGTCCACCGCGGCGACCTGCCCGGTCGCGTGTACCCCTCGATCGGTGCGGCCGGAACCGGTAACCCGGCAGGGAGCATTCAGCAGCCGCGCGAGTACGCTCTCCAGCTCACCCTGCACAGTCTGTCGGTGTGGCTGCACCTGCCAGCCGTAGAACTCCCCGCCGTCATAGTGGAGGAGCAGGCGGATCCGGTGAGTCGCAGCCTGGGTGGTCACGCGCGACAACCTACTCCAAGACGGCGCATTGTCAAGCAGCGCCGAAGTTTAGCGCGTCGTGGGCGATTGACATTCGCTGGGGGGACGCGGTAAACTCCATCCCTCCTACAGTTTCGCGCAACTGCGCCTTACCGGCGCCAGCGCATGACGAGGCCTGCGGACGATACCGGAGGAGAATGCTTGAGCAGTTGATGCGAACCGCCGTCGAGCGCGCGTTCACCGTGGCCGAGGCGGAGAGCGTGTTCGGCGAGATCATGGCGGGTCGCGCGACGCCCGTGCAGATGGCGTCGATCCTGGTCGCCATCCGCACCCGCGGCGCGGCTCCCGAGGAGGTGGCAGGCGGAGTGCGGGCGCTGCGCCGCGCGATGGTCTCCGTTCCCGGCGGCAGCGCCGATCTGGTGGACACCTGCGGCACCGGAGGCGGCGCACTCACGACCTTCAACATCTCCACCGCGGCCGCTCTGGTCGCGGCGGGTGCGGGAGTGCGCATCGCCAAGCATGGCAACCGCAGCTTCACCTCGCGCTGCGGCAGTGCAGACGTGCTGGAGGGTCTGGGTGTGCGCCTGGAGCTGAGCCCCGAGCAGGAGGCGCGGGTGCTCGAGCAAACCGGGATCGTCTTCATGTTCGCGCCGCTGCACCACCCGGCGATGAAGCACGTGGGCCCGGTGCGGCGCGAGCTGGCGATGCCCACGCTGATGAACGTCCTCGGCCCGCTCACCAATCCTGCCGGAGCGCGGCGACAGGTAGTCGGTGTCTCGGATCCCTCGCTCCTGGAGCTGATCGCCCCTGCGCTACAGGTGCTCGGGCACGAGCGCGCCCTGGTGGTGCATGGGGAGCCGGGGATGGACGAACTCTCCCCCATCGGCACCACGGAGATCGTCGAGCTGCAGGGAGGAGAGCTGCGCCGCTGGACCTTCGATCCGCACGCCGAGCTGGGGTGGAGCGATCAGGATCCCGCAGAACTCTCCGGCGGCTCTCCCGATGAGAATGCGCGCAAGGTGGAGGGGGTGCTGCGTGGCAGGCTGGGTGGAGCGGCGCGCGCCGCGGTCGCCCTCAACGCCGGAGCGGCCCTCTACATCGCGGGGCAGGCGGAGTCGCTGGTCGCGGGTGTCGCACGCGCCGAAGAGGCGATCTCCGCCGGAGCCGGCTGGGAGCGGCTGGAGGCGCTGCGGGAGGCAACGCGGGCCGGGTGATAGCGCCATCGACAGCCACGGCACCGGCGGTATGAAACCCCCGGCAGGGAACAGCAGGCGTCCTCCGGACGCAGTTCCGCCCGCGAGGGCGGCCGCTGTTCCCTGCCCGGTCGTTTATCGGCCCGGCAGAGCCTACGCAGTACAGACCGCCCGCAGCTCCCAGGGACCGGGGATCGGCGCGGGCGGGGCCGGTTGCAGGAAGACGATGCGGCTGCCCTGCTTGTCCAGGCGGCCGAGGAGGAAGAGGACGTGACGGTCGGATCTCATGGCGACTCGAGCAAGCGAGAGGTGCGGCGGCTAGTACTTGCGGATGACGGCGATCACGATGCCCTGGATCTGGACCTCGCTGGCATCATAGATCATCGGCTTCATCGTCGGGTTGGCCGGCTGGAGGCGGATGCGGCCCTGCCGCTCGCGAAAGAACTTCTTCACCGTGGCCGACTCGCCGTTGATCAGCGCGACCACCATCTCGCCGTTCTCCGCCGTCTGGCGCGAGTTGACGACGATGTAGTCGCCGTCGCGGATCTGCTCGTCCACCATCGAGTTGCCTTTGACGCGCAGCACGTAGTTGTTCCCGGAGCGCAGCATGTCGTGCGGCACCGAGATCGTCTCCTGCTCCTCGATCGCCTCGATCGGCAGACCGGCGGCCACGGTGCCCAGCAGCGGTAGCTCGAGAGCGAGGGCGCCCTCTGAGCGCACCACCTCGAGCGAGCGGCTCCGGTTGTAGTTCTTCCGCAGCAGCCCCTTGGCCTCGAGGTTGCTCAGGTGCTCGTGCACGGTGGCGAGGGAGGAGTAGTTGAAGTGATCCGCGATCTCCTCGAAGCTCGGGGAGTAGCCGGAGGTGTCGATGAAGCTCTCGACGTAATCGAGGATCTCACGCTGTCGCTTGGTCAGTGGCATAGGGCCTCCGATCGCAAAGGGCTTGAAGCCGAAGATCAACCGAATATATTATAACCGAAGACATGCCGAAGCACAAGCACGGGTCACCGACCTCGGCGCAGGCGAGCACCGGCGGCATCCTCGACCGGATCGTCGCCTCGAAGCGGCGCGAGGTGGAAGAGATCGCCCCCCTGGCAGCGGAGCTGCGGGCGCGCACCGCGGACGCGGATCCGGCCCGCCCCTTCGCCGCCGCACTCCGCCACCCGGCGGAGGTGCGGCTGCTGGCGGAGGTCAAGCGGCGCTCCCCCTCCGCCGGACCGATCCGCCCCGGCGCCGATCCCGCAGATGTCGCGTGCGCCTACGCAGCAGGTGGCGCCGCCGCCCTCTCGGTCCTCACCGACGGTCCCTTCTTCGGCGGCGATCTGGAGGCGCTGCGCCTGGTGCGGCGGAGGGTGGGGCTACCCGTTCTGCGCAAGGACTTCGTGATCGATCCGGTGCAGCTCTGGGAGGCGCGCGCCGCCGGCGCCGACGCGGTGCTGCTGATCCTTCGCATCCTCGAGCAGCCGCTGCTCCAGGAGCTGCTCGGCCTCTCATCCGAGCTGGGGATGGATGCGCTGGTGGAGGTCCACGATCGTGCCGAGCTGGAGCGCGCCCTCCGCGCCGATGCGACTCTGATCGGCGTGAACAACCGCGACCTCGACAGCTTTCGCACGGATCTCACCCTCTCGCTGGAGCTGGCGAGCGAGGTGCCGCCGAGTGTCACGCTGGTTGCCGAGAGCGGCATCCGCACCGGGGAGGATGTGCGGCGCCTCGGAGCGGCAGGCGTCGACGCGGTGCTCGTCGGCGAGTCGCTGATGCGCCAGGAGGACCTCTCGGCCGCCGCTGGTGCCCTGGTGGGTCACCCCAAGCGCGAGGGCGCGCGGTGTTGATCCCTGTCGCTGCCCCGCGCGTGAAGATCTGCGGCCTGACGCGCCGTGGGGATGCCGAAGCTGCCGCACATGCCGGTGCCGCCTTCCTCGGCGTGGTGCTCGCCCCCGGCTACGGCCGCACCGTCTCCGCCGCGCACGCCGCGCACCTGCTGCGCGACCTGCCGGCGCAGCGCGTCGGCATCTTCGTGGACGCTGCAGCGGAGGATGTCCGCCGCGCGGCCGAGGTGGCAGCTTTGGACGTGCTGCAGCTCCATGGCGATGAGGAGCCGCGGGAGGTGGAGCAGCTCCGTGGGGATGGCCGTTGGCAGGTGTGGAAGGCGCTGCGTCCGCGGAGCGCGGAGGAGTTCACTGTGCAGCTCGATCGCTATTCCGGCGCGGTGGACGGCATCCTGCTGGACGGCTGGAGCGCCGCGGCACGTGGCGGCACCGGTGAGCGCTTCCCCTGGGAGGAAGTAGCGCCTCTGCGCGACCAAGTCCCGTCCGGAGTATGGCTGATCGCGGCGGGCGGGCTCCGGACGGAGAACGTCGCCCGGGCGGTGGCGCTCCTTCGCCCGGACGCGGTCGACGTAAGCTCCGGCGTGGAGAGCGCACCGGGCCTCAAGGATGCCGACGCAATCCGCGCGTTCGTCGCTGCGGCTCAGGTGGCCCGATGAAGGAGCTGCTGCACGATTGGCCGCTCCTCACCCGGCGAATGAATTCGCGGCTGGAAGAGCACGAAGTCCGCCTTCGCGGACTGAACTCCACAAGCCTGGTAGCTCGAGCCCACGCAGGTGGGCTTTGTGCAGTCCCAGCCGCGACCTTGGTCGCCGGTGGAGCGGCACGGACGTAGCGTTTATTGTTCCCCGTACAGATCAATAGGAACCGCTTTCTCAGGAATAGCATGTCCGACAGCACGACCCTCGCACCCCCGACCGCCGGCGACGAGGCGGAGCTTACGGGGCGTTTCGGGCGATACGGCGGCCGCTTCGTCCCCGAGACGTTGATCACAGCGCTCGACGAGCTTTGCGCCATCTACGCCGAGGCACGGAAGGACGCCGCATTTTGGGCGGAGCTGGAGGAACTCTGGCGCAGTTACGTCGGCCGCCCGACTCCGCTCTACCTTGCTCGCCGCCTGGGTGAGGCCGCGGGCGGTGTGTCGGTCTACCTCAAGCGGGAGGACCTCAACCACACCGGCTCGCACAAGATCAACAACACCCTCGGCCAGGTGCTGCTCGCCCGCCGCATGGACAAGCGGCGCATCATCGCCGAGACCGGCGCGGGGCAGCACGGCGTCGCCACCGCCACCGTCTGCGCGCTCTTCGGCCTGGACTGCGTCGTCTACATGGGTGAGGAGGACGTGCGGCGGCAGGCGCTCAACGTCTACCGCATGCGCCTCCTCGGCGCCGAGGTGCGTCCGGTCGGCAGCGGCACGCGCACCCTCAAGGACGCCACCAACGAGGCGATCCGCGACTGGGTCACCAACGTGGCGGACACCCACTACATCATCGGCTCGGTCGTCGGCCCCGATCCCTACCCGCGGATGGTGCGTGACTTCCAGTCGGTCATAGGGCGCGAGACGCGCGCGCAGATGCTGGAGCTGGAGGGGCGGCTCCCCGCCGCGGTGATCGCCTGCGTCGGAGGCGGATCGAACGCGATGGGGATCTTCCACGCCTTCCGCGACGACTCGGAGACGGAGCTGATCGGCGTGGAGGCGGCGGGGGAGGGAATCGAGAGCGGGCGCCACTCCGCCAGTCTCACCGCGGGGCAGCCGGGGGTGCTGCACGGCTCCCTCTCCTCTCTCCTGCAGGACGAGGCGGGGCAGGTGGCGCCCGCGCACTCCGTCTCCGCCGGCCTCGATTACCCCGGCGTGGGCCCTGAGCACGCCGCTCTCAAGGATTCCGGCCGGGCCACCTACCTGAGCGTCACCGACTCCGAGGCGCTCGACGGCTTCGCGCAGCTCGCCCGCCTCGAGGGGATCATCCCCGCGCTGGAGAGCGCCCACGCCGTCGCTCTCCTGCTGCGCGAGGGGAGCCGCTGGCGCGATCGCGGCCCGGTCGTGATCTGCCGCAGTGGACGGGGCGACAAGGACGTCTCGCAGGTCGCGGAGATGACCGGCGCCGCGCATGACTGACGCCGGCTCTCCCCTGACGCGGACCTTCGCCGCCTGCCGCGAGGAGGGCCGCGCCGCGCTGGTGCTCTATGTCACCGCCGGCCATCCCTCACCGGCGGCGACTTCCGAGGTGCTGCGGATGCTCGCGGAGGCCGGCGCCGACATCATCGAGCTGGGGGTGCCCTTCAGCGATCCGCTCGCCGACGGCCCCACCATCCAGCGCTCCTCCTTCGAGGCGATCGCACAGGGCGCCGACCTCGCCTGGACGCTGGAGACGCTCACCCGGTTTCGCGCGGAGCACACCATCCCGGTCGTGCTCTTCAGCTACCTAAACCCGATCCTGCGCTACGGCACCGAGCGTTTCCTGCGCGATGCAGCCGCAGCCGGCGCCGAGGGCGTGCTGGTCACCGACCTCCCCGCGGGCGCCGACCCCGATCTGGAGCGTGCCTTCGCGGATTCGCCCCTCGACCTAATTCGTCTGATCGCCCCTACCACACCGCTGGAGCGTGTGCGCGAGATCGCCGCCAGTGCTCGCGGCTTTCTCTACTACGTCTCCCGCACCGGTGTCACCGGCGCCCGCGAGGCGCTCGCAGAGAACCTGACGCGTGAGGTCGCGGAGATCCGCGCGCTCACCGATTTGCCGGTGGCGGTCGGCTTCGGCATCTCCACTCCCGAGCAGGCAGCAGAGGTCGCGCGGGTGGCGGACGGGGTGGTGGTAGGCAGCGCGCTGGTGGATATGCTGGGGCGGGAGGGGATCAAAGAGACGAGGCGCTTCGTCACCAGCCTTAGCCATGCGACGCGACTATAGGCCGCGCGTTCGTTACGTCATTCGCGCATATCTCAGAGCGGTTCGCCGGCTGTGATATGGCCTCGCGTCAGCTGCGCGGCGGCCCTTATCGTGGCGAAGCCGCCCGATCCAGCCGGAGTGGTTCTCTCGCCTCTGCCCGGCAGATCGCTGGTCCTCTTCGGTGCTGTACCAAGGCGTCGGTGCAGGTCGCTGGCGGTGAAGCATGGGAGCGTGGCGTAGCGTGTGAGCGCCGCCGACACTGAGTGCCGATGAGCCTCCGCTTATCGCCGTCCCGGGAACAGTGACTTGCGTCCAGCACCAAGCACGTGTGAGCCGTGGCTGCACGCGGCGTATGCGTTGCTCAGGTCCCCATTGGAGATCAATGAATCGGCTCGTACCGTCACCGGAAAATCTTCCGTAACCTGCGGCCTCGGCTGGCCAGACTTGAAGATCCGTGAGCCGCACGGCCGGCAGGTTGTGTTGCGCTCGCCTCACTGTGGTCGGATCTGTCGGCACCAGTCCCGAAAGGATAGCAGCACCCGCTGAAAATCATCCTCCGATGGCAGCAGCCCGTTGTGGGCGACTACGTTCCGAACGCGCTCAAGTTCTCCAAACCGGAGCTCAACAAAGCTGAGATCTGGTACATGAACTCCGAACTCCACCGGGTATTTCCGAATGAGGGTGAGTAGTTCGCCCCAATCCAGATAGAACAGGGGTGAGGTTCCACCTCGGGGCGAAATCCATTTCTCCCTTTCCTCCTTCGCCTTTCGCTCTCCGTACTTTCGCTTCATTGCCGCGTTGGCCGCATTATCCCACCAGTCCGGTCCGAGCGCAGACGACAGCACAGATTCGATGAACCGACGGATGGAGTTTTCGTAGCAGTGCAGAACCAGATACAACTCTGCCATGTGCCGCGCCGCTTGGAGATCGGCCGAGCCGAGGTAAGGGGTTTCACCAACGCCTGCGACATCGTCAATTAGCACGTCGTCTTGCGCAACGACAGCTCCGTACTCCTTGTCAAAGGCGTCCCCATTCTCCCGGCTAACGGAAAAGGTGCCCCCCCTCTTCCCCCGGTGAACGCCCCGATGCTTCTTCAGTTCGCTCACTAATCTTGATCGTGTCGGCCTCGGTAGACCCGCAGCCGCAAAATGCCCTTCGATGTCGCTGTAGCTTGCAGGCTCTCCCCCGGTAAGCCGACCATGAAGCCATACGAACGCAACTGCCTGATCAACCTTTCTCGTGCCGGCAAACGGAAACTTCTGGTAGAAGGTCTCAGCTGGAATCATCGCTCCCAATCACTTTGGGCCCGAGGTGAAAAATCCATGCATTCGGCACCTATGCCGCTCCGTTGCGGCTCCGAAGGTGCTGCTTCCCCGTGCCCGTGACGAAATATTGGCCGTCTTGATCGTGCTCTTCTGCGATTAAATTCCGTTTCACTGCCTGGGCAATGTCCCGCGGAAAATTCTTCGGGATCGGGAGCCCGGCTTTCCGGAACCACGTTGGGAGTGCATCCTTGGTGATACTCGCCTCGCCGAGATGCTCCTCTAGATACAAAGCTATACCGGCGATCCGTTCCGCGTTACTTCCTGCGTTGCACCGACTAAGAAACTCACCGACGGTCTGGTCAGCGGTACGATTCCGCACCGCCCCAGGATGAGGAGCTGTATGGCTCACTCCTCCGTCTTCCACCTCAACTCCGGCAGCAATCGGCATTTGTGCAGTAACACCCCCACCTCCCAGAATTACCGCGAGCACCTGTAGTAGCTGATTCTGATTGATTTCCCGCTCGATTTTAGTGCCCTCACCTTCCACAGTGATCTTGTACGGGCGCTCCGACATTGTGGCCTCCGTATCTATATGTATCCAGCGATACGGCCGCGATACCAGACATCGGGCCGTGCCGGAAAAATAGAAGCCCCTACCGCGCTTGTCAAGATTAGGCAAGCGGGTATACATCTGTACGAATACATACCTGCTTGACGCAGCGTGGCCGCGCAGCCCGGAATATCAGATCGGCTATCAGATCGGCGGCTCGAATGGGTCCACCGCCTTCAGGTGTTGGCGGTAGTTACGCTCCCGGCTGTCAGATTTCCCGGCTCGGTAATCTTGTATGCCGCGGTAGCGGGCGATACAGACGGGGTCGGATGCAAGCGATCTTGCGGTTCGGGACGTAGCGATCGGCACCGTCCGGGCGTCCGGCACGGCCATTCCGCTGACGAACATGACGCGGAGCATCCTCAGGCCTATTCTACGAACTGAGGGAGAGCTGCGGGTGTGCCTGCTGAGCTTGATTGGGTTCAGAACAAGGAGGGCATTGCCCTCCAATAGAACTCATAGAAATGTGATCGCCTAATGGAGGGAACTCCATACGAGGAGGTCCGCGTCAGCGGCGCCGGGTGAAGCGGCGTACACCGCTCGTCCAGTTCTGTCGATCCGATAACAACGCGCTGTCCGTCAGTGCCGCAGCCGCTCCTCCAGCTCCGGCTCCGGTTCAACGAACACCGTCTTGACGCGCTGCGGAATCACCGCCCCCGGCGGAGCCCCTCGCGGCTTGCGGACGTACTTGCGGCGGGTCCAGTCCACGGCCACCAGGCCGGACGTGCGCGATTTGCTGAAGAGCGCCGCCAGGCCGGCCGCCTCCTCCAAGTCACGTGCGGGTGGGTTTCCTTCGGGATCAGGCCAGCGCAGGATCACGTGGGAGCCGGGCACCGAGCGCGCGTGCAGCCAGATGTCTCCTGGAGAGGAGAAGCCGAAGGTGAGGCGGTCGTTGTCCTTGGAGCTGCGCCCCACCCGCACCTCCAGGCCACCCGAGGTACGGTAGCGGCGGTAGGGAGCGGAGGGCTCCTCGACGTTCCCGCCTGCAGTCTCACGCTTGGGGCTGCGTTCCAGCTCTTCGGCGGCCCAGGCCGGCAGCTCCCCCGCTGCCTCTGCGTGGTGCAGCGCGGCCTCCCATCGGCTCGCCTCCTCTTCCGCCTCGGCGAGGAGCTGCGGGAGCCGCTCGAGGGCGCGGCTGCGACGCCTCGCCTTCTCGTACCAGGCGTCGGCGTTCTGCGCCGGGGTGAGGGTGGGGTCGAGCGCGATCTCCACCTCCTGATCCTCCCAGTCGCGCAGCCAGACCGACTCGGCGCCGCGGGGCACCTGATGCAGGTGCGCCAGCAGCAGGTCGCCGAAGGTCCGCATCTGCTCCGCCTCTCCCGCCCGCCCCAGCTCGGCGCGGATGCGCTCCGCACGCCGCCGGGCCGTCTGCAGGCGCTCACGCGCCCGCTCCAGCAGAATCTCCTGCTCCGGCTCGTCGGCGGCGGGCGCCGGGCTCCCGGCACTATCGGCGGACCGCGCCATCGCGTCCAGCAGCGAGCCCGTAGGCTCAGCCTGAACGTCCGGGAGCGGCAGCGGGTAGGGCTGCGGGCCGGCGGGCAGTAGCAGCACTACCGGATGCCCATCGGGTAGCGAGCGGAACCACCACCAGCGCTCGAAGGCGATATCCAGCGCTGCGGCGCTGTCGTCCTGCAATGCGTCACCGAGCAGGGGAGTGGCGTTGAGCGGCCCCGTATAGGCGAAGTGGCGAGTCAACGCGGCCGCGCGCTCAGCGGGGGTGATGTCGCCGAGCACTGCCCTCCAACGCTCCTCGGCCGCGGTGCGGTCAACATCGCCCGCACCGACCCGCTCGCGTGGGGGTGGAGGCGAGTAGATCGCGCCGCTGCGCAGGCTGCGGCCGCCGGCCTCCCGCTGCCAGAGCACCGCGCCGATCTGGCCGCTCTCCGCATCCACCAGCAGCGCGTTCCACTGGTTGGTGTGGAGCTCGACCACCAGCGTCCAGCTCTGGCTGCGGAAGCGCGCCTCCTCGCGCAGCGCGATCTCCAGGCGGCGCTCGTCGGGCGGGGCAGTGACGCCGGTGCACACCACCTGCGCATCATCCGCGCTCACCTCCTGCTCAGCGTCGAGCAGGCGGACCCAGCCGCGGGTGGGGTGCAGGTCGAAGCGAAGCGCCTGCGCACCGGCGAGCGGCAGCACGACGGTGCGCTCGGAGCCGAAGCGCGGCAGCGCCGCCAGGGCACGTCCGGCGAGGCGCTCATCGAGTTCCCGCGCCAGGTACGCGACGAGGAGAGGATCGAAGTAAACCGGGTTTGACACCCCCGGAAGATGTCCGTAGCTTGTCGAGCCGTCAACGAGAGCCGGCGCACACAATTCGCGTGTCACGGCGCGGCCCACGAGCGGCCGCGGTGGCCGGACCAGGGGAGAGATGTCCGCTCAGAGCATGAGTGGGGGGCGCAGCGTCAGCGTCCTGGAGCTTCAGGAGATGAAGCGCCGTGGGGAGCGGATCTCGGCCCTTACCGCATATGACTACCTCTTCGCCCGCCGCGTCGATGCGGCCGGCGTGGACGTTGTGCTCGTCGGCGACTCTCTGGCGCAGGTCGTCCTCGGCCTCGATTCGACGCTGCCGGTCACCCTCGACGAGATGATCCACCACGCGCGCGCCGTCCGGCGTGGCGTGCAGCGCGCTCTGGTGGTGGTGGACCTCCCCTTCCTCTCCTACCAGGTCTCGCGCGAGGACGCGATCCGCAACGCCGGGCGCGTGCTCAAGGAGACGGGCGCCACCGCGGTCAAGCTCGAGGGCGGCTCAGAGGCGATCGCCGCCACGGTCGAGGCGCTGGTGAGCATCGGCATACCGGTGATGGGGCATCTGGGCTTCACCCCGCAATCGGTGCACACCCTCGGCGGAAACCGGGTGCAGGGCAGGGATGAGGTCGGCCGGGACCGCCTCCAGGTCGAGGCGCGCCGCCTGGAGGATGCGGGCGCCTTCTCCATCGTGCTCGAGATGGTGCCGGGCCCGCTGGCGAGCACCCTGACGCAGGCGCTGCAGATCCCGACCATCGGCATTGGAGCGGGAGGGGGATGCGACGGGCAGGTGCTGGTGCTGCCCGACATGCTCGGTCTCAACCCCGACTTCAGGCCGCGCTTTCTGCGCCACTTCGGCTCCCTTGGCGAGCAGGTGGACGCTGCCCTCCACGCCTATGTGGATGCGGTGAGGTCGGGCGAGTACCCGGGCGTGGAGCACACCTTTGAGTGAGCTGCGGGTGATCCGCACCAGGCAGGAGGTGCGCGAGTCGGTCGCCGTCGCGCGCGCGGCAGGGCAGCGGGTGGCGCTGGTTCCCACGATGGGCTATCTCCACGAGGGGCATCTTTCGCTTATCGACCGCGCACGCGAGCATGCGGACTGCGTCGCCGTTTCCGTCTTCGTCAACCCGCTCCAGTTCGGCCCCGGCGAGGACCTCGACCGCTATCCGCGAGATCTGGAGCGGGATGTCGCGCTCGCCGCTTCGCGCGGCGTGGATCTGCTCTTCGCGCCCTCCACTGCGGAGATGTATCCACGCGGCGAGCCCTGGATCACGGTGGTGCCCGAGCGCGGCGCGGATCGCCTCTGCGGAGCCTCAAGGCCCGGCCACTTCCGCGGTGTGCTCACGGTGGTGGCGAAGCTCTTCGGGATCTTCACGCCGGACCTGGCGCTCTTCGGCCAGAAGGACCTCCAGCAGGCCGCGCTCATCCGGCGGATGGTGGAGGAGCTGGAGATACCGCTCCGCATCGAGATCGCGCCGACTGCCCGCGAAGAAGGCGGCCTGGCGATGAGCTCGCGCAACAGCTACCTCTCGGCGGAGGAGCGCGAGCGGGCGCTCGCGCTCTTCGGAAGCCTGCGGAGGGCGCAGGCGCTCTTTTCAGCCGGAGAGAGCGACGCCGAGGTGCTGCGCGCGGCGATGCGGCGCACGCTCGAGGCAGGCGGCGTCGAGGCCGAATACGCAGAAGTCGTCGATCCCGATACCCTCGACCCGCTCGCTCGCGCCCGGCCCGGCGCGGTGTGCATGGTGGCGGGGCGGGTGGGGAGCACACGCTTGATCGACAACCACATCCTCGAACCCTGAAAGGGCACCACCAGACGCGATGTTGGCAACGATGTGCATCTGCAGCTCCCACCAGGCGACGGAGGACGAGGAGAACCCACTCTCCGGCGGACCCTTCGCGCTGGTGAGCGTAGCCGCCGGATGAAGTCCTGGACAGGCATCGCCCTGGCGCTTACGGAGGCCGGCGGTGACCAGATGGACTCCCGCCTCTCCACCTATCTCCACCCGCTGGCCGGTCGTCCGCTGGTGTGGCATACCGTCTGTGCCCTGGCGACGCTGCAACCCCCCGCTTCGCGTCTCATTCTGCTAACCCGCTCGGAGCTATCCCCCGAGATGCTGCGAGACGTCCCGGGCGGGCTTCAGGTGATAGAGACGGGGGAAGCCGATCCCTGGAGCGCGCTCGAGGAGGCCGATGCGCTGCCGGAGGGTGACGTGCTGCTGCTGGACGCCGCAGCGCCCACGCTGGGGGCGGAGCTGCAGAGGCTGCTCCGCCAGGAGGGGGAGTGGGCGCTCGCCGCCGTCGGTGGAGGACTCGCTGCGGCACGCCTCGGCGTCGAGAGGGCACGCGAGGTACTCTCCACCGCGGTCGACCTGCGCAGCCTCGGTGCCGAGGACGTCGCTCCCGTCCCGCCCGAAGCGGCAGCTCCCGCGCTCGTGGTGCGGGATCGCGCCGGTTTGGCGCGAGCGGTGCGCGTGATCCGTGATCGTGTCGTCGAGCGGCTCATGCGGCACGGCGTCACCTTTCTCCTTCCGCAGAGCGTCCTGGTGGATGTGGATGTGAGCATCGGCCGCGACAGCATCATCTATCCCGGCGTGGTGCTCGAGGGGCACACCACCATCGGCGCGGAGACGGTGGTCGGACCCGGCTGCCGCGTCATCGACAGCCGCATCGGGAGCGGCGTCGAGCTGAAGGGCTGGAACTACATCTCCCGCACGAACCTGCGCAACCGCGCCATCATTGAGCCGTATGTCCGCCGCGGTCTCGACTGATCCCCGCCCCGGGCGCGACACCGTCCGTCAGGCTGCTCGCGGAATTCTTCCGCCCTGGGCGCGGGTCTCCGCCGAGCGGCGCGCCCACATCGAGCGAGTGGTCGCACTGCTCGACGAGTGGGCGCAGGCACTGCGGCTCCCCGAGGCGGAGCGGGAGCGCTGGCGCGCGGCCGGCTGGTTGCACGACGCGCTGCGCGACGCGAAGCCGCAGGAGCTCTCCGGCTGCGTTCCGCCCGAGTTCCAGCACTTCCCGCCACCCCTGCTGCACGGACCGGCGGCGGCGGAGCTGCTCGGCGCCGAGCTGGACGAGGAGCTGTGTATGGCGATCCGCTACCACACGACGGGCCATCCGGAGCTTGGCCGCCTCGGCAGCGCACTCTACCTCGCCGATTTCCTGGAGCCGGGCCGGGACTTCGAGGAGGAGTGGCGTGCCTCGTTGCGCGCGCGCATGCCTGCGCAGATGCAGGGGGTGCTGCGGGAGGTGATCGCCGCGCGCATCAAGCATCTGATCGAGAGCCGCAAGCCGATCCGCTCGGAGACGGCGGCGTTCTGGAGCAAGGTGGTCGCGGTGGGGGCGTGAGGCGTCTCGAGACGCTCGGCCTGCTTGCCACGCTGGCGGCCGTGACACTGCTCGTCGGGTCGCTGATCGTCGGCCTTCGCGCGGAGGGGGAGCCTGACTCCCCGCCGCTCGCCACGGCGGTGATTGCTGACGAGCCGGGGGAGCGGGTACGGGTCGAGGTGCTCAACGCGGCGGGAACGCCGGGGCTGGCGCGCGCGGCGACTCGTCTACTGCGGGAGAGGAGCTTCGACGTGGTCTACTTCGGCAACGCCGGGAGCTTCGGAGGCGACACCTCCTGGGTGATCGATCGCGCCGGCCGCCTCGAGGATGCGCAGCGGGTGGCCGATGCGCTGCGCATCGCACGGGTGCGCAGCGCGCCGGATTCTACTCTTTACCTCGAGGTGACGGTGGTGCTTGGGCGGGATTGGGCGGGCGGCGCGGCGGCGCGGCGGCTGGAGCCCTACCGCGCGACTGCGGGCGCGCCGTAGCGCGCGGTGATCTGCACGGGAGTGCGGCCCTCGGTCGCCTCGGCTTTCAGCTGACCGCAGGCGGCGGCGATGTCGCGGCCGCGCGGGGTCCTCACCTGCACCGGGATCCCCGCCTCCTCCAGCCGGGCCGCGAAGGCGCGTAGCTGCTTCGGCGGCGTCGGGCGCCACTCGGTGTCGGGGATCGGATTGAAGGGGATCAGGTTGACGAACGCATTGAACTCCCGCACAAGCTCCGCGAGCCGATCCGCGAGCTCGAGCGAGTCGTTCACCCCGTCGATCATCACGTACTCGAAGGTGATGCGCTTGCCGCCCGCCGCGTCGAAGGCGCGCAGCGCCTCGAGCAGCTCGGGCAGCGGGTACTTCTTCTCGACCGGGATCAGCTGCTGCCGCAGCTCGTGGACGGGCGCGTGCAGCGAGAGCGCGAGCTTGTATTGCTCGGGCATCTTCGCCATCTCCAGAATGCCCGGCACGATCCCCACCGTCGAGACCGTGATCCGCCGCGCCCCCACCCCGTAGCCTCGGTTCAGGATCGCGAGCGTGGGAAGCACCGCCTTGCGGTTCATCAGCGGCTCCCCCATCCCCATGAAAACGATGTTGGTGATCTCGCCGTAGCCGTTCGCGCGCGCCCACGTACGCGCACCCCGGTACTGCGCGACGATCTCGCCCGCGGTGAGCTGCCGCTGGTACCCCATCCATCCCGTCGCGCAGAAGGTGCACGCCATCGCGCACCCCGCCTGCGAGGAGATGCAGAGGGTGAGGCGCTGCCCGGTGGGGATCAGCACCGACTCGATCAGCTCACCGTCCTTGAGCCGCCAGAGGTGCTTGGTGGTGCCATCCTCCGAGCGCGAGACGCGCGCGGGCTCCGGCGCGGTGAAGCCGAAGCGCTCCGCGAGCGCGCCGCGCTCCTCCAGCGAGAGGTTGGACATCTCCGCGAAGGAGAGCGCATCCTGCTCGTACAGCCACTTCAGCACCTGGCCGACGCGGTAGCGCGGCTGGCCGCGCGCGGCGAAGTGCTCCTCGAGAGCGGAGTGCGCCTCCTCGGGGACCATCCCGGCAATATCCGGATTCGTATCGCTCATCATCATACCACCATGTAACTTGCACCACCCGCCCTCCCGCCGGTACACGCGTTCGCGGGAGGGCTCTAGTTCCCCGAATCCGCTGCGGGGTTCCCTTTCGCTGCCGCCTACCGGCTCCTGCGCCGCGCTTCTGCGTGCTTGATGCCGCCATTGGCTGGCGTTACCTTTGCAACTCCTTAGCGTTGCAAGGTACAGACCCGCGTTGGAGGAATGGCGGGCTCCACCCACGGCCGGCCCGAGGTATATCGTGCTGCTGTCTGAACTCTTGACGCCCGATCGAATTAAGATCCCGCTGGCGTCCGCCACGAAGGATGAGCTCCTCGACGAGCTGGTGAACGTCGTCGCAGGGAGCTCGACTGTGAACGACCTCTCGGCTGTGCTGCGCGCCGTGCGCGAGCGTGAGGAGGTGCTGAGCACCGGGATCGGAAATGGGGTCGCGATCCCGCACGGCAAGTCGGCCGGGGTCGCCGAGCTGCTGCTCGCTGCGGGAGTCACGCCGGAGCCGGTGGATTTCGAGGCGCTCGACGGGCGACCGGTCAGCCTCTTCTTCCTGCTGGTGGGACCGGAATCGGCGGCCGGTCAGCACGTCAAGGCTCTGAGCCGCATCTCGCGTCTGCTGCGACGCGACTCCTTCCGCCAGCGGCTCATCGACGCCTCCTCGCCTGACGAGTTCTACGCGATCATCCACGAGGCGGAGCAGTCGTGAGACGCCTGCTCCGCGATTGGGGGCCGGCGCTCCTCTGGGCCGCGACCCTCTTCGCTCTCAGCTCGCGTCCCACGCTGCCTGTCGCGATGGGGTCCGGGCTCGACAAGGTGGCGCACTTCGGCGCGTACTCCCTGCTGGGGATGCTGCTCGCACGGGGCCAGAGCCGCAGCGGGATCGCGGTGCTCTGGGCGGTCGCCGCCGGCATGCTGATCGGCGCACTCGACGAGTTCTACCAGAGCTTCGTGCCCGGCCGCTCCGCCGAGCTGGCGGACTGGATCGCGGACGCGCTCGGAATACTCACCGGCGTCTCCCTGTATCATCTGAGCCGCGGCTGGTGGAGGAGTCGGTCCTCGCCGGCTCCCGAGGCTCGATGAGCACCTCGTCGGTGAACGACGCGCTCTCCACCAGCTACCGCAGCTCCGCCGCGGGTGCTCTGCGGGGGAGCGATGCGGGCGCCACGGTGCGCCTCGCTGGCTGGGTCCACCGGCGGCGCGACCTCGGCGGGCTGGTCTTCTTCGATCTGCGGGACCGCGCCGGGCTGGTCCAGGTCTCTTTCGATCCCGCCTGGTCGCCAGCGGAGATCCTCGCGGAGGCGCGCGCCGCCGGGCCGGAGGATGTGGTGCAGCTGGAGGGGGTGGTCGCGCTCCGCCCGGAGGGGCAGCGCAACGTCAATCTGGCTACGGGTGAGATCGAGGTGCGCGCCACGGCGATGCGGGTGATCACCCGCGCCGAGCCGCTGCCGATCCCCGTCTACCGCACCCCGGAGGAGGAGCTGCCCGCCGAGGATCTGCGGCTGCGCTACCGCTACCTCGATCTGCGCCGGCCCGAGCTGCAGCACAACCTGCAGATCCGGCACGTCGCGGCGCAGAGTGCCCGCCGCTACCTCTCCGAGCAGGGCTTCCTCGAGATCGAGACGCCGATGCTCACGCGCCGCACCCCGGAGGGGGCGCGCGATTACCTGGTGCCGAGCCGCACCCATCCCGGGGAGTTCTACGCGCTGCCGCAGTCGCCGCAGCTCTACAAGCAGCTGCTGATGGTGAGCGGCTACGACCGCTACTTCCAGATCGCGCGCTGCCTGCGCGACGAGGATCTGCGTGCCGACCGGCAGCCGGAGTTCACCCAGATCGACGCCGAGATGTCCTTCGTGGATGAGGAGGACGTCTTCCGCGTCGGCGAGGGGCTGATGGCGGCGATCTTCCGTGACGCGGCGGCTGTGGAGCTGGAGCTCCCCTTCCCGCGGCTCTCCTACGCGGAGGCGATGGCGCGCTACGGCACCGACAAGCCGGACCTGCGCTTCGAGCTTCCGATCGAGGATCTGACGGAGCTGCTGCAGCAGGCCGACTTCCGGGTCTTCCAGGCGACGCAGGGCACCGGGGAACGGATCCGCGGCCTGCACGTTCCAGGCGGCGGAGCGCTCTCCCGGCGGGAGCTGGACGAGCTGCAGGAGGTGGCCCGGCGCGGCGGAGCCCCCGGTGCCCTCTGGGTAAAGCGCGGCGACGACGGCTTCTCCGGGCAGTTCGCTCGCGCGCTCGAGGGTTGGATCGGCGACCGCTTCCAGGCAGCGACCGGGATTCAGGCGGGCGACCTCTTCGTCGCCGTGGTGGGCGAGTTCCGCTCCGGCGGCTCCGCCACAGCCGCCGAGGGCGAGCGCCCGGAGGCGGAGGGCTCCGTTCCCAGCGGCCTCGAGCCCGCGCTCGACGAGCTTCGCCGGCACCTGGCCCGGAAGCTGAACCTCATCGGTCAGGCGAAGCACGCCTGGGCATGGATCACGGACTTCCCGCTCTTCGACTGGGATCCCGACGCCGGCCGGCTGGTTGCGGCGCACCATCCCTTTACGATGCCGCACGCCGACGACCTGCAGGGGCTGCTCGGCGCCACGGCTGCCGACGAACCGATCGACGCGGAGGCGGCGCAGCGGCTCTTCCGTCTCGGCATGCGATCCCGGGCGTACGATGCGGTGTACAATGGCAACGAGCTCGCCAGCGGGTCGGTGCGAATCCACGATCCAGAGTTGCAGCGGCGCATCTTCCGGGCGCTGGGAATCGGGCCGGAGGCGGCGAAGTCGCAGTTCGGGTTTCTGCTGGAGGCGTTCCGCTACGGCGCACCACCGCACGCCGGCTTCGCGTTCGGATTCGACCGTCTGGTGATGCTTCTGGCGGGTGCCAGCAGCCTGCGGGAGGTGGTCGCCTTCCCAAAGACGACCTCCGCCAGGGCGCTCTTCGAGGGCGCTCCCTCGCCGATCGCGGACGCCGAGCTGCGCGAGCTTCACCTCCGTTCGTTGGAACGGTAGCGCCACGCGGATGTTATGAGGTGTCGGTCGCCTGGCGTCTGCCGGCAGCGCCGTCACCGTGAACCTGTAGCTGTCCCGTATGCCTGAAACACAGAATCCCCCTGTCCAGCACCGCCTTTCTGCGGAGGGGGCAGACCATCTGCTGCTGGCCGGTGTCAACGACAACAACCTCCAGGAGCTGAGCCGTGTTTGCGGCTGTCGTGTGATCCTGCGCGACGACTACCTGCTGCTCTCCGGCTCGGTGGAGGACATCGAACGTGTCGTTCCCGTTGCGCAGCACATGATCGACCTGGCTCGCGCGCGCTCCACCTTCACCTCCGAGGACATCTCGCGCTTCGCCGACGCCGCCGGCACCGCCGAGGGCGGCCTCACGCGGCTGGCGGAGGGCGGACGCATCATCGTTCCCGGCGCGAAGCGGGCGATCAGCCCGAAGTCCGAGGGACAGCGGCTCTACCTCGAGGCGATCGAGAAGAATGACATCGTGGTGGGGATCGGGCCGGCGGGAACCGGCAAGACCTACCTGGCCGTCGCGACGGCGGTGGACGCGCTGCTGAAGAAGCGAGTGAAGCGCATCGTGCTGGCGCGCCCCGCCGTCGAGGCGGGGGAGAACCTCGGCTTCCTCCCGGGTGATCTCCAGGAGAAGGTCGATCCGTATCTGCGCCCGCTGTACGACGCGCTCGAGGACATGATGCCCGCCGAGCGGGTGCGGCGTGCGCTCGAGACCCGCACCATCGAGATCGCTCCGCTGGCGTACATGCGCGGCCGCACCCTGCAGGATGCGTTCGTGATCCTGGACGAGGCGCAGAACGCCACCGCGCTGCAGATGAAGATGTTCCTCACCCGCCTGGGACTCAACTCCAAGGCGGTCATCACCGGCGACAAGACACAGATCGACCTGCCGCGACGGGAGGACTCGGGTCTGCTGCAGGTCGAGACCGTGCTGAAGGGGATCGAGGGGATCGCCTTCGTCTATCTTCAGTCCACCGATGTCATCCGGCACCGCCTGGTGAAGGAGATCATCCGCGCCTACGCCGTCGCCGCGGGCGGCGACGAGGAGCAGTCGGAGTCGCGATGAGCCGGCATGGGGCGCGTGCGGCCCCCGCACTGCAGCGCGCCGTCACGGCGCTCAACGCGCCTCCGCCGCCGCGCTGGACGGCGCGCGTTCTGCACCACGGCCCGCGCTTCCTGCTGCTGATCGCGACCGCGGTCATCGTGCACCTCTTCTTCCCGGCGCCGCGCGTGCCGGATGCGGCGATCCTCGAGCGGGGCGTCGTCGCGCCGCAGGATGTGATCGCGGAGTTCACCTTCCACATCCCGAAATCCGAGGCCGAGCTGGCCCGCGAACAGGCGGAGGCGGAGGCCGGGGTGCCGCCCGTCTTCACCTTCGTGCCGGCCGCCGCGGACAGCGTCGTCGCCGGCATCCGCGGCTTCTTCGCCGGCGTGGACTCGGTGCTGAGCTCCACACCCGCGGAGGAGGAGCGCGCGGCGGTCCGCTCGTTCATGGAGAGCTACCGCATCTCTCCTACCCCCGGCGCGGTAAATCTCCTGATACAGGATCCCTGGCGCCTCCAGGTGCGGCGCTCGACGGAGAGAGCGGTGCGTGATCTCCTGCCGATCGGGCTGCTGCCCTCGTCCGCGCTGCGGGAGAGCTTCACGACCGCCGAGGTTCATTATCCGGACGGCAGTCAGCCGCTGCTGCAGCGCGATTCGCTCCTCAATGCGGACCGCTTCTTCGGTCTCGCGCGGCAGTATCTTCCGGAGGGAGCGGGCGCCGCTGGCGCCGAGCTACAGCGACTCGTGCTCATCCGCTTCTTCCAGCCGAGTATGGCTCTCAACGAGGCGGAGACGGAAGCCGCGCGCGCACGGGCCCGCGCAGCAGTCGAACCCTTCAAGGGCACGGTGCTGCAGGGGGAGAAGATCGTCGGTGCGCGCGAGCAGATCGGCGAGCGGGAGGAGGAGCGGCTGCGTGCCTACAACGCCGCGCTGAGCGAGCGGGGCTTCCAGCTGCGGGGGCAGCACACCACCGCAGGGGCGTGGGGTGCCATGCTTTACAATCTGCTGGTGCTCTCGATCCTGGGGCTGCTCTTCTATTTCTTCCGCCGCCCGCTCTACCACGACTTCCGCGCGATGCTGCTCTTCGCGCTGCTGGTGGTGGCGGTGTGCGGATCGGCCGCACTGATCGCCCGCTTCGAGCTGCCGGCCGAGCTGATCCCCGTGACCTTCGCCGCGCTGATCGTGGCGGTGCTCTGGGAGGGGCGGCTCGGCCTGGTACTCGCGCTTCTGCTGGCCCTGCTGATCGGCGGGCAGAGCCCCTTCCTCGGAGTCACCGCGCCCTTCACCATCGCCATCGGGGGAGCCGCGGCGGCCTTCAGCGTGTGCGCTGCCCAGCGCCGCTCGCAGACCTGGCACTTCATCTCGCTGATAACGGGTGCTTACGTCGCCGCCGCGATCACCATGGGGCTGATGCGCGGGCGAGCCCCCGTCGACGTCTTCTACTCGATGGGCTGGGGGGCCACCAACGCGATCGTAGCGTCGCTGCTCGCGATCGGGTTCCTGCCGCTGCTCGAGTCCTTCACCCGCATCACGACCGATCAGACGCTGCTCGAGCTCTCGGACCTGAACCGCAAGCTGCTCAAGCGGCTCTCGCTGGAGGCCTCCGGCACCTACCACCACACGATCAACGTGGCGAATCTGGCGGAGGCCGCCTGCCACGCGATCGGCGCCAGTGGACTGCTCGCCCGCGTCGGCGCCTACTATCACGACATCGGCAAGCTGGTCAAGCCACAGTACTACATCGAGAACCAGCCCAAGGGGCGCAACCCGCACGACAAGCTGAAGCCAGCGATGAGCGCCTCGATCATTCGCGCGCACGTTACCGAGGGACTCCGTCTGGCGGAGCAGGAGAAGCTGCCGGGCGTCGTCAAGCAGTTCATCGCGGAGCACCACGGCACGCAGCAGATCTCCTTCTTCTACGACAAGGCGCGCGAGCTTGATCCCGAGGCGCAGCCGAACCTGGCGGACTTCACCTACCCCGGCCCCAAGCCGCAGACGCGCGAGACCGCGGTGGTGATGATCGCCGATTCGATCGAATCGGCGTCGCGCGTGCTGCAGGACCCGAGCCCCAGCCGTATCCGCGATCTGGTAGAACGGATCGTCGCGGGCAAGATGGCCGCAGGCCAACTCGACGAGTGCCCGCTGACGCTGCGCGACCTCGACATCGCCAAGGAGCACCTGGTGATGGTGCTCGCCGGGATGTACCACCAGCGGATCGACTACCCATCCGCGCCCGCGCCGCATGCGGTGGCCATGCAGCGCCTGCCGGAGCTCCCCGCGGCAGGAGAGGCGGAGCCGCCCGGGGTGACCGTCTCGCACGGATGAGCACATCCGCCGAGGAGCCGAGGGTGGCGGTCAACCTCGGCGACGGGGTGTCCCTGCCCCTGGAGACGGCCGCCGTCGAGCGCACGCTGCACCTCGTACTCGACCGCGAAGCCGCCGAGGACGCTTGCCTCTCCGTCGCCTTCGTCGGCGACGAGGAGATCGCCCGTCTCAACGAGGAGTACCTCGGCCATTCCGGCCCCACCGACGTGATCTCCTTCCCGCTGCACGCGGGCGACCAGCCGCCGCTCGGCGACATCTACATCGGATTCGAGCAGGCGGAGCGGCAGGCAGGCGAGGTCGGCGTCTCCCTCTCCGAGGAGCTGCTTCGCCTGGCGATCCATGGTGCCCTGCACGTCCTCGGGTACGACCATCCCAACGGCGAGGAGCGCCTCGAGTCGAGGATGTACCTCCGCCAGGAGGAGCTGCTCAGGGATGCTCTCCGAGCTTCGCATCCGTAACTTCGCGCTCATCGAGCGACTCGCCGTCCGACTGGGGCCGGGGCTGAACGTGCTCACAGGCGAAACCGGGGCAGGGAAGTCGATCATCGTCGGCGCGCTCTCGCTGCTCCTCGGCGAGCGGGCCTCGGGTGAGCTGGTGCGCGCAGGCGCCGAGCGCGCCTCGGTAGAAGGAGTCTTCGAGATCGGCGCGCACGCGGAGCTGCTGCGCCTGCTCGACGAGCGAGGGCTGGATGCCGAGGACGGCCTGCTGGTGCTGAAGCGCGAGGTGCAGGCGGGCGGCCGGAGCCGCGCCTGGGTGAACGGCTCGCCGACCACCGCGACGGTTCTCGGGGAGCTCGGTGGCGCGCTGGTCGATCTCCACGGGCAGCACGAGCACCAGACGCTGCTGCGGCGCGATGAGCAGCGCGCGATCCTGGATGCCTACGCGGGCTCCACCAACCTGACCGGCCGGGTCGCGGACGCTTACCAGCGGCTGCGAGCGATCCGCGCCGAGATCGAGGATCTCGAGCGCCGCCGCCGCGAGGTGGCGCAGCGCGCCGACTTCCTCCGCTTCCAGCTCGACGAGATCGATGCGGCTGCGCTGCGGCCGGGGGAGGAGGAGGAGCTGGAGGACGAGGCGCGGCGCCTCTCCCACGCGGAGGAGCTGACGACGCTCGCGGCCAGCCTGCACGAGGCGGTCACCGGCTCCGATCGCTCGATCACGGACCGGCTCGCCAGCGTCCGGCGCTCGCTCGACCAGCTCGTGCGCATCGATGCCGCCCAGGCGCCGCTGGAGGAGCTGTACGACACCGCCTACTACGCGCTCGAGGAGCTGGGAAGTCGCATGGCCGACTACGCGGCCGGCATCGAGCACGATCCCGCCCGCCTCGACGAGATCCGCCGCCGCCAGGATCTGATCTTCCGCCTCAAATCCAAGTACGGCCCGCAGCTCGAGGATGTTCTCGCCACCGGCCGCGCCGCTCGCGAGGAGTTGGAGCTGGCGGAAGGTGCGGAGTGGGAATTGAGCGCACTCCAGAAGCGGGAGGCAGCGGCGCGCGGCGAGCTGGAGTGCCTGGCCGCGGAGCTCTCGCAGCGGCGCCTCGCTGCGGCGCGAACGCTCGCCGAGGAGGTCGGCGAGATCCTGCCCCAGCTCGGAATGTCCGGCGGCCGCTTCGAGGCCGTGGCTCTGCCGCTCGACGTGGCTGGTGCGGCAGGCGCGGAGGAGATCGAGTTCAGGGTGGCGCTCAACAAGGGCTTCGAGCCGCGTCCGCTCGCCAGCGTCGCCTCGGGCGGCGAGCTCTCGCGGGTGATGCTCGCGCTGAAAACCATCCTGGCGCGGCTGGACGCCGTGCCGACTTTGATCTTCGACGAGGTGGATGCGGGGATCGGTGGGCGCGTCGCGCTCCAGGTAGGGGAGAAGCTGCAGCAGGTGGCGGAGCACCATCAGGTCTTCGCCATCACGCACCTTCCGCAGATCGCCTCGCGCGCCCACGTCCACCTGCTGGTGCAGAAGCAGGAGCGCGACGGGGCCGCCACTACGGAGCTACGCGCGCTCGACCACGAGAAGCGGATCGCCGAAATCGCACGCATGCTCGGCGGCGATCCCGAGAGCACCGTCTCGCGCGAGCACGCCCGCGAGCTGCTCGAGCGCGGGGGCGTCGCGGCGGGCTAGCGGCGCGTCACCGGCTCAGCGCCGCCGCCCCCAGAGCGGGTACAGGATTCGCCCCTCGACGGTGACTGAGCGAAAGGCAGGAGTGCCCGCGGTAGCCGCGAACGCCTCCCGGTAGGAGAGCAGCACCTCATACGGCACAGGTGTGCCTCCCGCGAAGAATGAAGGAAGGGTGGTGAAGGCGATCCTGCCGCCCCACTCGTGCAGCGTCTGCTGGGTCCCTTCGTTCAGCACCGACGCCGGCACCACCGTGCCGTCGAAATCCAGAACCGGATCCCCGCCGCGATAGCTGTAGGTATCCTCTCCCCGGCGCGTCAAGCGGTACACGCCGCCGAGCGAGATCGCATCGGTCAGCCGCAGGCGCGGCACCACCTCCAGCTCGATCGCGTCCCCCGGGTCCCAGTCCAGCGCGCGCAGCGTCGCGGCGGGCGCATACGGCTCGAGCGGGCTGGTGACTCTCCGCTCGACCTGCCGCTGCAGTAGTGCCGCATAACGAACCGTGGCGCTCCCCCAGAAGATGTCGCCCAGGAAGAGGTCGTTCGCGAAGTGGACCGCGGCTCCACGGTGCCCCCCCTCAGGCGTGATGTCGAAGAGCTGGTTGGGATCGCGGGCGAGGCCGGTCGGTAGCCGACCCTCAAGGCCGATCGCCGCCCGGTACGCCGTGCCCGCGCCAGGCAGCGGGTAAGGAGATTCCCCGGCGGTGTTGACGAGCTGGAAGTTGATCGCCACCGTGGCGTCGCCCGCCCGCCAGAAATTCGCCACCGGTGCCAGCCCGGTGGTGCCGAAGGCCGGTCCGGTGAGAAGCCCCTGCAGATCCGCGCTGTCGGCCGGGGCCGCCGGGAGCCGCAACGAGTCCGTCGCTCCGCTGAGCGCTCGGATCCGCTGCTGCAGCGCCTCTCCCACGGCGGAGCCCGAGATCGGGAGCAGATCCGCCTCGCCGAGTCCGACGAGCTGCGGATCGAGCCGCGAGAGCACGCCGCGGTTGAACTCGACATCGGGATTCGCGCCCATCGTGCCCGGGGTCAGGCTCAGGCGCATCAGGTCGACGCTGGTGCGCACCGCGGGCACGGTGGCGCTGATGCTGATCCGTCGCAGAACTCCCACCTCGAGGCGGATCGGCACCAACCGGTAGTCCGCCACCAGCGCAACGTCGGGAGCCCCCAGCTGAACGTCCTGCGGCGCGATCGGGAAGGCAGGCTCCCCCGTCTGTTCCGCCGCGAAGGCGAAGAAGCGGTTCAGCTCCGCTTCGATCGGGTGGAGAACCGGAAAGGTCCGGCTGGTGAGCGGAACGGCAAACCGGGAGCCGAGCGGAGCGCGCTCGGTACCCGCATCGCCCGCCGTGCCCGCGAAGAGCGATCCGAAGTGCGTGTACGTTCCCGCCGCCCGCAGCGAGAGCATTCCCCGCGGCACCACCAGCGCATCCGATTCCTGCGCCAGAGCCGCGCCAGGCCGGAGCAGCAGTACGGCGGCGAGCGCACCCAATATGCTGACGATCAGCGGCAACGAGTAGCGTCGGGTAAGGCGGGTAGACCGATTCAAGTGCGTTCCGATTCGAACCAACGGATTGGGGAGAGGTTTGCAGCGTCCCGTCCCGGGGGCGGTGGACGGTAGCAGGCGCGCCGGGGGATGTCAACACGGCGGGAGGTCGATTCGCGGATGGCTCGCCAGCCGGCGGGGGTTGACGTAAAGCCGCCAAACTCCTAGATTTTTTGGGTACTTTGCGGAGGTAGTCCGGTTCTTCTCACGCTGCGCGTGCTCAGTGGCTTCGCTTGAGGAACTGGGGTATACATCCGCCTGCGGGCATAGCTCAGTTGGTAGAGCGCAACCTTGCCAAGGTTGAGGTCGCCGGTTCGAGCCCGGTTGCCCGCTCTCGTCGGCCGTCGTCAGGCGGCATGCCCGGCGCCGTGGCCAAGTGGTAAGGCAGAGGACTGCAAATCCTTTATCCCCGGTTCGAATCCGGGCGGCGCCTCTCATACCTGCAGCGTTGTTGCCAGCGCCGCGGGACGCTCGGAAAGACAACGCCCTGCCAGCAGTCGCTGGCCGGGCGTTCTCCTTATCTGCCCGAGCGTTTCCCCGTTGGTCAGCGAATCAGGGACGCACCAGGACCGCGCTGAACCGACATGGCGTGCGGCCGGTGCTCGGCTCGGCGAAACCCTCGTCGACAGCGAAGAAGCTGCCTTCCATTCGGGTAGGGGTGATCGAGGTGAGCGTGAGCGTCCCTGCCCCGTTCGGCCGGTCCAGCCTGAGTGTACCGCTGACGGGCGGCACCAGATTTCCGACGACCGTGCCATTGTAGCTCCCGCCTCCCCAGCCGCCGTTGTGGCTGCCGGTCACCGCCGCGAAGCCGGCATCGGCGTTCAATCGAATGCGAATTCCACCCTCTGTAGCATTGACGTTCTCGCAATTGTGATAGCTCGCCGACGATTCATCGGCGTCGATTCGCCACTCCCCGGCGAAGTCTGCCCATCGCGGCGACTGCACAGCGGTAGCGGAGTCGCCGCACCCCGCCACGAACAGAGCGAGGGCGACGAGCATCACACAACACCTTGTCATTCGAGCACTCCATGGTTGGATTCCGATCACCTGCAGGCGCTCGCCTTGCCCCAGGCCGGACCCGCGCGCAGGAGACCGCTCACGCCGCCAGCGGCAGCAGGAAAGCCTTACCACGTCCCCAGGTGCGGGTCCAGTCTCATTCCCACGGCGCCTTCCGCGGCTGGCCGGCGCCCGGGTTGGCAAGACGTGTCGCGTCCTTCAGATGGCGGGCAGCCTGGGTGCCGTCGTCGTCGCGCCGCAGCGTCTGCTCGGCCAGGACGATCGAACCGCGGAGGCGTTCACGCAGATCCTCGGCCAGGTCGAGTTGCGGAAGCTCCTGAAGAAGCTTTGCCAGCTTTGCGGCGAGCTGGTCCGCCCGCAGGGGGCTGTCTCCCACACGTAGCGCCTCGGCATGGGCGGCGCTGAGCGCGCGGCTGAACGATTCGGGAAGGGCGGACATGAGATTCTCATCCGGTTCGGCTTCACCTCGGCGGTGCACGGTGGTGCGCACCGGGCAGCTCTCGCTGTTTACTTCCGCTGCGCGAACTCCAGCGCAGTCTCCAGGCAGGCGCGAGCGCTCCGCCAGGCACCCGAATCGGTCGCTTCCGCCTGGTTCTGTGTGGAAGATACCGCCTCCCTCAAGCAACCTTCCACCGGAGCCGGCACGTCGTGCTCGTTCTCGATGTGCCGAAGGAGGCCCTGCAGAGCGCGGCGGGCCTCGTCCTCGTGTGAGGAATCCTCAGCCGCGCGGTTCACCACCTCCAGGACGTTCTGGATATCTTCGACAAGGTGTTCGCGCGTCATGGTAGCCTCCTCACATGGGTAAGAGCGATGCGGCGGGCCAGCCGGCGAACGCCAATCTGCGTCGTGGTGGCGGGCTGCGCAAGCTGAAGCGTCAGACCTGTTTAGCTTGCGCCGCCATTCTCACCCCGGCCCGGTTTCGAGGGGTTGACTGACGTGGGAAGCGGCGTTACATTCTGTGCCTCTAACGAACGCCCCGTTCGTCTAGTGGCCTAGGACATCGCCCTCTCACGGCGAAAACAGGGGTTCGATTCCCCTACGGGGTACTCAAAGGGATCTGGGAGGCAAAGGGTCAGGGCCCCGCAGGCAGCAGCCCACCTCCTGGCGCGGGTGCGGATACCCTCCGGCCCGCGATAGGTCGATTAGCTCAGCTGGTTAGAGCGCTCGCCTCACATGCGAGAGGTCCGGGGTTCGAGTCCCTGATCGACCACTGCATACCCAAAGTCCTATCGCTCACTCGCGATAGGACTTTTTTTGCCGGAGGTCCACCCAGTGCAGATTGGCCACGCTCTCAGCGGAGGATTCGTCCTTCTTCGCGACGCCTCCGATTCGGGAGAGCTGTCATTCTCCGGTACAGAGGCAATTCTGCCTCCTCTCCCTCCTTGCACCGCGCACCGATTTCGCCGGTCGACGGCGCACGCGTCGTCCGCGGAACGATCTGCCGATGTGGACGCGACTTCGCCAGCTCCCCCGAACAGCATTCGTACGCACGTCGCCGCCGGGTGCGGTGGAGCGCCGGGCTTCCGAGCGAAGGAAATGAGCGCATGCGCAAGATAGATACGGGCCAGTTCCGTAGAGCCACACGCACCACGTCGCGCGAGATCAATCGGAAGATCGTGCTGAATCTCGTGCGGGAGCACCAGCCGATCTCCCGGGCGGATCTCGCACGGCGGATGCAGGTCGCGCGGGGCGCGCTCACCACGCTGGTGGAGGAACTGATCGAGGAGCGCGTGATCCGCGAGGGTGCCACGGCCAACACGCCACGCGGCCGCAAGCCCACGATGCTCTACGTCCGCACGCACGATCGCTTTGTCGTCGCTGTGGACGTGCGATTTCGGCGCACCTCCGTGATGTTGAGCGACTTCGAGGCGAGGGAGCTCGCCCTGGAGACCTTCCTCACCCCGGCGGAGCCGGAAGAACTCGTCGGTGATCTGGCGCCGCGAATTCACCGACTGCTCCGCC
>JBPCIT010000107.1:0-37761 GCA_051006015.1 Longimicrobiaceae bacterium | reverse complement strand
GGCTGAGCGGCGCCGGGCAACGCGGCCGCAGGCGTGGCCGGCTCTTCGGTGGGCGCGGGAGCCGGAGCCTCGACCTCCATCGCCGCGGGCGCCGCAGCGGCGGGCGGAGCCGGAGCCATCATCGGATCGCTACGGCCGGGCTCGCGCGCCAGATCCGCCGTCTCCGCGCCGCGGCAGGCCGGGAGCGCGAGGGCGGCCAGGAGCAGAGTACTATATGCAGCAACACGATGCATCATCATCTTCCTTCGAGGCGGTAAGTCCTGAATCGACCGCCAGTTCTACCCGTTGACCCCCTGCTCGTTCCGACCCGTGCGGAAGCCCATTGTAGGCCTGCCAGAACCGCGTACTTGCGTGATGCTTCACAGCGGACGGGTGCGTCCCGCGCGCAGATCGGCCAGTGCCTCGTCGGCTAGCGCGTCGAGTCGGCCTGCCGCCACATCCTGCTCGAACTGCCGATCCCACGCTTCGGCGTCGAACTCCAGGAACCAGGCCCGGAATTCGGACAATTCGGCGCGGGACAGACCACGGATAGCCCGCTCTATCTCATTGACAGTGCTCATAGCAAGGAACTTATCCTTTGCGGTCCCGCTGGAACAATGCCTTCGAATGCGAGGCCCGTAGGGCTCCCCCGGTCAGATCGCCTCGAGCTGCAGCATGTCCACCAGCACCTCGCGCGGCTTGGAGCTGTTGGGCGGACCGAGCACTCCGGCGTAGTGGAGCTGATCGATGATGCGGGCGGCGCGGCCGTAGCCGATCCCCAGACGCCGCTGCAGCAGCGAGGTCGAGCCACCCTGGAACTGGATGCACAGCTCGGCGGCTTCGCGGAAGAGGGGGTCCCGGTCCTGGGACGCGCCCTCGAATCCCTCCTGGTTAGCATCGCTCGGCTGGTTGGCGCGCACCACCTCGAGGATGTCCGGCTCGACCCAGGCGCGCTCCTCGCGGCGGCGCTCGGCCTGCTCGCGGTACCAGGTCATCAGCGCCTCGGTCTCCTCGGTGGAGATGTAGGCGCCCTGGATGCGTGTGGGATCGCCCTGACCTGGGGGAAGGAAGAGCATGTCGCCATTGCCGAGCAGAGCGTCCGCGCCGTTCTGATCGAGAATGGTGCGCGAGTCCACCTTGGAGACGACGCGAAAGGCGATGCGGCTGGGGAAGTTCGCCTTGATCAGCCCGGTGATCACGTTCACCGAGGGGCGCTGCGTCGCCAGAATCAGGTGGAGGCCGATGGCGCGCGCCTTCTGCGCCAGCATGGCGAGCGGCTTCTCGACCTCGCCCTGTACGGTCATCATCAGATCGGCCAGCTCGTCGATGATCAGCACGTAGTAGGGGAGCGGGCTGCCGTCGTACATCTCCACCTGCGACCGCGGATCCTCCTCCTCCCCCTCGGGGAGCTGCAGCTCGTGCCCCGCTGCCAGCCGCTGGTTCATCTGCTCGAGGTTACGCGCGCCGTTGAGCGAGAGGAGCTTGTAGCGCCGCTCCATCAGCAGCATCGCGAACTTGAGCACCTCGCCGGCGTCGCTGTTGTCGGTGACCACCTCGTGGCGCAGGTGCGGCAGGTCGTTGTACATCACCAGCTCGACCATCTTCGGGTCCACCATCAGCAGCCGCAGCGTGCGCGGGGTGTGGCGGTAGATGAGCGAGGTGATGATGGTGTTGATGCACACCGACTTGCCCGATCCGGTCGCGCCGGCGATCAGCAGGTGCGGCATCTTCGCCAGGTCCGCGACGAAGGGACGACCCGAGATGTCCTTGCCGAGCGCCAGCGGGAGCTGCGCCTTCGAGCTCTTGAAGGATGCGTCCTCGATCACCTCGCGGAAGACGACGATCTCGGGCGCAGGGTTCGGCACCTCGACGCCCACCGCGCCCTTGCCGGGGATGGGGGCGAGGATACGGATCGAGGGGGCACGCATGGCGAGCGCGAGGTCCGCCTCGAGGCTGGCGATGCGCGAGACCTTGATCCCCGGCGCGGGCGCCACCTCGAACTGTGTGACCACCGGCCCGGCGGTCATCCCCACCACCTCGCCGCTGATCTTGAAGGTGTCGAGCTTGTGGATGAGCACCCGGCCGAGCTCGTCCAGCTCCTGCCGGCTGCGCGCCTCGTTCCGCGGGGGTGGGAGCGCGAGCAGCGCGGCAGGCGGCAGATCCGGGGAATCCGGGTCGCCCGGGTCGATGGGGAGCGGGAGCGCCGGCTCGGGTGCGGGCTTCGCGGCGCGGCGGGAGGTGAGACCGCTGAAGAAGGACTTCGCCGGCTGCGGCTCGGGCGACTCGGGCTCGGGGGCAGACAGCTGCGTCTCCTCCTCCGGCGGCGCGTCCTCTGCGGGAAGGGAGGTCGGAGCGGGAGGCGCCGCGCCCTGGACGGCGGGCAGCATCCCGGATAGACCTCCCGCCAGCCGGCGCGTTCTCAGCCAGGCGAAGCGCCCGCCGCCCACCACGCTGCGGAGCGGGTTCCACCCCACGGTGGCGACGCAGAGGGCCGCGAAGAGGAAGCCGAGGAGCAGCGCCGCTCCCGCCCAGCCGAAGGCAGCGGAGAGCGGTCCGCCCACCGCGCCCCCCAGCCATCCGCCCGCGGCGCGCAGCGCGCCGCGGGGGCGGCCGAGCACGAAGAGGCCGCTGGGGAGGAGCACCACCATCCCGGCGAGCAGGATCGTCCAGCGTACCGCGGTCGCTTCCGCCAGCCGCCGAAACGCCGCCAGCCCCCAGAGCGCGGGGAGGATCGGCAGGAGGAGGATGGCGACGCCCAGCGCCGCCCAGCCACCCGCCGCGAGCCCCGCCCCCACGACGCCGACGACGTTCCCGGTGGGGAAGATGCGGCTTCCCCGCGCGCCGAGCACCGTCGGCGGTGTCAGGCTGAGCGCGAGCAGGAGAGAGAGCGCCAGCAGCGCGAGTCCCCACAGCTCACGGCGCTGCCGCTCGCTCAGCCAGAGCGGCGTGGTGCGTCTGCGTGTCCTGCCCATATGTAGCCTGCCCTACGAGGTGGAAACGGCGGCGGGAGCGGCAAGAGTGATGTTGCGGTTCTGCAGCACCGGGAGGATCGCGTGCCGGTCGGTCTGCGCGCAGAAGGCTAGATCCTCACCGAGCCCGGCACCGGAGATCGCCTGCCCAGCCGCGGTCCGGGCGAAGAGATCCTCGCCAGTGCCGAACTTCTCGGTGAGCGCCAGCGCGGCGAGCGCTCCGTCGTTGAGCTGCCAGGCACCCGGACGCCGCTCGAGCAGCCGCGCGGCCATCGCGCCCGCGCAAACCACGTCCTCGAGCGCGAGGCGCCGCTCCCGCCCCGAGCAGACGAGTACGGGGTCGGTCTCGGTGCGCACCAGCTCCTCGACGATCGCCTCCAGGTTCAGCAGCGAGCCGATGAACACTCGCTCCGCTCCGCTGGTCAGCGACATGGCGTGCGTGCCATTGGTCGTCGTCATCACCAGCGTCTTGCCCGCGACCCGCTCGGCGGTGAACTCGCGCGGGGAGTTGCCGAGGTCGAACCCCTCGATCGGCAGGCACTTGCGCTCGCCGCTCAGCAGCACGTCGTCGCGCCCGAAGGTGTTCGCCAGCCGCAGCGCCTCCTCGATCGAGCCCACCGGGTAGATCGCCTTGGCACCTGCGGCGAGCGCCTCGACGATGCTGCTGCTGGCACGCAGCACGTCGATCACCACCGCGGCGCGCCCGGAGACCTCCGTCTGCGAGAGCTCGCCCGGGGTGAGCACCACGTCGAGTCTCATGCGACCTTCCGCTCGGCGAACATCCGCTCCAGGAACTTGGTGTCGATGTCGCCGGCGACGAACTCCGGGTGATCCATCACCTCGAGCAGAAAGGGGATGGTGGTGTGCACCCCCTCGAGGACGAAGGAGGCGAGCGACTGCCGCATGCGGGCGATCGCCTCCTCGCGGGTGGCACCGTGCACGATCAGCTTGGCGAGCAGCGAATCGTAGAAGGGCGGCACCCGATAGCCGGCGTAGACGTGGGTGTCGAGCCGCACCCCCGGCCCGCCGGGCGGGTGGTAGGTCTGGATGAGTCCCGGCGAGGGCGCGAAGTTGCGCGTCGGGTCCTCCGCGTTGATGCGGCACTCGATGGCGTGGCCGCGCAGCACGACCCGATCGGCGGTGATGGAGAGGGGTAGCCCCGCGGCGGCCCGGATCTGCTCCTTGATCAGGTCGAAGCCGGTGGTCATCTCGGTGACCGGGTGCTCGACCTGGATGCGGGTGTTCATCTCCATGAAGTAGAAGGAGCCGTCCTCGTCGAGCAGGAACTCGATGGTGCCGGCGCCCACGTAATCGATCGCCTTCGCGCCACGCACCGCGGCGTCGCCCATGCGCTCGCGCAGCTCGGGGGTGAGCGCGGGGGAGGGGGCCTCCTCGATCAGCTTCTGGTGGCGCCGCTGCACGGAGCAGTCGCGCTCGCCCAGGTGGATCACCCGCCCGTGCTGGTCGCCCAGGATCTGGAACTCGATGTGACGGGGGCGGGCGAGGTACTTCTCCAGGTAGACCCGGTCGTCGCTGAAGGCGGCGCCGGCCTCGGTGCGGGCCATGCCGTACTGCCGGAGGAACTCCTCGTCGCTCTGCGCCACCCGCATCCCCTTCCCCCCGCCGCCGGCGGCCGCCTTGATGAGTACCGGGAAACCGATCTCTTCCGCCGCCGCGAGCGCCTCCTCCGGATCGGCGATGGCGTCGGTGCCCGGCACCACGGGGACATCGACCTCCACCATGCTGCGGCGCGCCATCGCCTTGTCCCCCATCATCCGGATCTGCTGCGGCGTGGGACCGATGAAGGTGATCTGGCTCCTCTCGCAGATCTCCGAGAACTCCGCGTTCTCCGCGAGGAAGCCGTAGCCGGGATGGATGGCGTCCGCCCCGGTGATCTCGGCCGCGGCGATGATGCGGGGGATGTTGAGGTAGCTCTCGCGCGCGGCGGCGGGGCCGATGCAGACGTCCTCGTCGGCGAAGCGCACGTGAAGCGACTCGCGGTCGGCCTCGGAGAAGACAGCCACCGTCTTCACCCCCAGCTCCTTGCAGGCGCGGATGACGCGAAGCGCGATCTCCCCGCGGTTCGCGATCAGGACCTTGCGGAACATCCGGTCAGCTCCCCATCCGCTCGATGCCGGTGCCGGTCCAGGTTGCGTCGGAGGCGGCCTGGACTCCCGAGGCACGCAGCACGAACTCGGCGGGGTTCGAGGCGTTGCTCACCGCCGACTCGTAGGAGATCACCCCCCGCTTGTAGAGATCCATCACGCTCTGATCGAAGGTCTGCATTCCGTACTGCGTGCGACCCTCGGCAATCAGGTCGGGAATGGTGTGCTCCTGGTCCGCGTGGCGGATACGATCGGAGATCGCCGCGGTGTTGATCATCACCTCGACCGCGGCGACACGCCCCTCCTGATCGGAGCGGGGAATCAGGCGCATCGAGATCACCGCCTGCAGCGCCTCGGCGAGCAGCGCGCGGATCTCCTCATGCTGATGCGGAGGGAAGAAGGAGATGATGCGGCCGATCGTCTGCGCCGCGTTGAGGGTGTGCATCGTCGAGAAGACCGTGTGCCCGGTGTTCGCGGCCTTGAGCAGCGCCTCCATCGATTCCTGGTCGCGGATCTCGCCGAGCAGGATGACGTCCGGATCCTGACGCAGCACGTTGCGCAGCGCCAGCTGGAAGGAGAGGGTGTCGGTGCCCACCTCGCGCTGGTTGATCAGCGCACGGGCATCGCGGTGCACGAACTCGATGGGGTCCTCGATGGTCACTACGTTGACCGGACGGTGCTCGTTGATGTGGCGGATCATCGCGGCCAGCGTGGTGGACTTGCCACTGCCGGTGATCCCGGTCACCAGCACCAGTCCGCGGCGGGCGAGCGCCACCGTCTGCAGCGCCTTCGGGAGCTGGAGCTGCTCGAGCGTGGGAATCTCCGTGGGGATCGCCCGCAGCGCGAGGCCCGGCGAGCCGCGCTGCTGGAAGACGGTCACCCGGAAGCGGCCGAGTCCCTGCACGCCGACGGAGAAGTCCAGCTCCTTCTGGCGCTCGAAGTGCTCGCGCTGCCGCGGCGTGAGGATCTGCTCCGCCGCGCGCTTCAGGTCCTCGTGCCGCAGCGGGGGCAGCTCCATCGGGCGGAGCTCGCCGTCGATGCGCAGCATCGGCGGCCGCCCTGCCTTCAGGTGCAGGTCGGAGGCGCCGCGCCGCACCACGCTCTCGAGGGCGGCGCGCAGGGAGAACTCCCGGTCGCCGGCCTTGGTGGTGGGGAGCGCGGTTGGCGTCTGTGCCGGATCTTCCCACTGCATCGTCAGTCGGCCTCGATTCGGAAGAGAACCTGCCCGTACTCGACCGGCTGCCCATTCTCGATGGCGATCTCGCGCACGACGCCCGAGACCTCGGCCTCGAGTTCGTTCATCAGCTTCATCGCCTCGAGGATGCAGAGCGTCTGCCCCTTGCTCACTCGGGTGCCGACCTCGACGTACGACGGCGCCTCCGGAGTGGGCGCGCGGTAGAAGGTGCCGACCATCGGCGACTTGATCTCGAGCCAGTTCGGCCCGGCCGGCGCGGAGGGAAGGCTGGCCGGCGCTCCCTCATCGCGTGCGGGCGAGGCCGCGGCGGGAGCGGCGGGAAGCTGCACCGCCGCCGCGGCCGGCAGCGAGGCCGGCGCCGGGGCCCCGCCCAGCACTGGAGGAGGCGTCTTGGCGATCCGGATCCGCGTACCCCCGCGGGAGATCTCCAGCGAGTCGATGCCGCTCTGGTCCACCGCGCCGATGAGGCCGCGCAAGAATTCGAGATCGATCATCGCTTCACACGCTCCCGCGCTGAGAGGTGGATGGCCGGTTCAGGCACACACTCGGAGGGCGGCGTGTCATCGGTTGACGCGCTCGATGTACTTGTCCTCGCGCCGGTCGACGCGAATGACCTGCCCCTCCTCGAGGAAGAGCGGGACCTGGATGACGGCGCCGGTCTCGAGCTGCGCCGGCTTCGTCCCGCCCTGCGCGGTGTCGCCACGCACGCCGGGGTCGGTGTGGGAGATCTGCAGCTCGACGAAGTAGGGAAGCTCGACGCTGATGATGACCCCGTTATGCACCAGCCCCTCGCACTCCATGTTCTCCTTGAGGTAGCGGAGCTGATCCTCGCCGATCACGTCCTTGCTGAGCGGGATGATCTCGAAGGTCTGCTGGTCCATGAAGTAGTAGAGCTGCCCATCGGTGTAGCTGTACTGCACCGGGCGGCGCTCGAGCCGTACCTCCTGCACCTTCTCCCCCGCGCGGAAGGTCTTCTCGATCACCGCCCCGGTGAGCACGTTCTTCAGCTTGGTGCGCACGAAGGCGCCGCCCTTGCCGGGCTTGACGTGCTGAAAGTAGGAGATGGTGAAGAGGTTGCCATCCATCTGAAGGGTCATGCCGTTACGAAAGTCAGCCGTGCTCGCCACAGGTTCTCCAAAGACTAGGGAAATAGCTCTCAGCTTTCAGCGATCCGCTCCTGCCTGGCCGCGCCGGATCCACGCAGATGCTCCACCAGCCCGCGCAACGCGAGGTGGTAGCTGGCCGCGCCGAAGCCACACACCACACCGAGCGCGCGATCCGCCAGATAGGAGCGGTGGCGGAACTCCTCGCGCGCGAAGACGTTCGAGAGGTGCACCTCGACGAAGGGCCGCGCCACCCCCAGCAGCGCGTCGCGCAGTGCGATGCTGGTGTGCGTGTAGGCGCCCGCATTGACGAGCAGTCCCGACAGCCGCGGGCCCGCATCCTGGATCCAATCCACCAGCTCGCCCTCGCCGTTCGCCTGGAAGCACTCGACCTGCGCTCCGAGCCCCTCCGCCAGTACGGCGAGTCCGGCGTCGATCTCCTCCAGCGTCACACGCCCGTACAGCTCGGGCTCGCGCCGGCCCAGAAGGTTGAGATTCGGGCCGTGGAGGACCCCGACTCTCAGCGGCTCAGGCTCCGCAGCCATGCTTGGAAGGAGTCGATCTCCGGGTCGCCGTCGCGGGACCCGTTCTCCGCCTCCCAGGCAGACGAGAAGTCCGCTTCGCGCGGCGCCCCTTCCAGCGGCGAAGGCGCTGCATATTCGTGGCCGCCATTGCGGGAGGCAAGGCCGTCCCCGGTGGCGTGCACCGGCGCCGACGCGGGAGCAAGGGCGGCGGGCCTCCAGGCGAGCAGCTCCGCGAGGTAGTCAGCGATGGTCCCGACCGACTCTGCATCGGCCGGCGGATCGGCGGATGGTTCGGATGGCTCGGATGGCACGCTCCTCCCGCGAGCCGCTCCGGAGGCGAGGCCCTCGATCTCGAGGAGCCGCCGCGCGAACTCGGGGGTGTGGCCGCGGCGGCGCAGCAGCTCATGATAGACGGCGGCAGCGTGGTCGTAGAACCCCTGTTGCGCATACAGCTCAGCGATCGTTTCGGTGACCACCTCGCCATCCTCCCCCTCCCCCTCGCCGACGGGCTCCTCGTCACGAGATGCCTCCTCCGGGTCCCTGAGCTCCGCGAGCGCGCGCCGCGCCTCCTCGTTCGGCGGATCGGCGGCGAGCAGCTCAGCGTACCAGCGCTCCGCCTCCGCCAGGCGTCCCTGCTCGGCCGCCGTCTCACCGAGGGTGCGCAGCGCGATCAGGTTCTGCGCGTCGATCGCGAGCACACTGCGGAACTCCTCCTCCGCCGCCGGCAGCGCACCGCGATCCAGGTAGCACCGCCCGAGGACGATGTGGGCGCTCAGATACTCCGGGTGAAGCTTCAGGCCGTCCGTCAGCAGCACCTCCGCATGCTCCAGCTCGCCCAGCTGCCGGTATGCGTTGGCCAGCGGTACGAAGTAGCGTCCCTCGGGGTCCTCCTCGTGCTTCTGCTCCAGCTTTCGTATTTCAGCCGCGAGCGCGGAGGGAGAGTCGGCCATAATCTCGTTAATCAGGTCCACGAGGCGAGAGGAAAGGACGGGTGTGAAGGGGAGCAAATTACACGGCCGGCAGGGCGTGTGTCAACGGTGGCACCGCCCTGCGGCCGCTCCGCAGCCGGGCGCGCCCGAGGCGGCCGAGCTTGCGTGCCTCTGCCGATCAGGGTATTTTTTGCCATTCCGTTCGCACTATTCCCGCGGCACTCCCCACCGTGGTGGACCCTCCGGGACCGCCCAAGAGTACAGTGCCGTAACGTCACACCCACCTTCGACCCGAGCCGGAGTTTGACCCGCCCATGATGCAGGACCTGCGGAACAAGACGAAGTGGATCATGATCATCGTCGCCCTCTCTTTCGTGGGACTGATGGTCTTCGAGTGGGGGATGGACATCTCCGGGCAGAGCTCGGCGGCTCAGTCCGGCGAGCTCGGCCGCGTGAATGGCCGGCCCGTTCAGAACCAGGCCTACCAGAACACCTATCAGGAGCTCTATCAGCGGATGCAGCAGCAGCTCGGCGCACAGCCCTCGCGCGAGCAGGTGCGGCAGATCGAGCAGATGGCCTGGGACCAGACGGTCAACCAGATGCTGATCGAGCAGGAGCTGCGGCGCCGCGGCATCCGGGTGACGAACGCGGAGATCCGGCAGGCGGCGCGCTACAGCCCGCACCCCGATCTGATGCAGAACGAGCTCTTCCAGACGAACGGGCAGTTCGACATCGCCAAGTACCAGCAGTTCCTGGCCAGCCCCGCGGCGAACGAGCAGCTCCTCCTCCAGCTCGAGGAGTACTACCGCGAGGCGATCCCCCGCACGAAGCTGATGCGGCAGGTCACCGCCGGCCTCTACGTCTCGGACGCGGAGCTCTGGCGCTCCTGGCGGGATCGTAACGAGACGGCCACCGTCGAATACCTGGCCCTCGACGTCAACCGCCTGGTTCCTGGGGACGTCGAGGTGAGCGACCGCGAGGTGCGCGCCTACTACGACTCACGCCGGCAGGAATTCCGCCGTCAGCCGAGCGCGCGGCTCACCCTCGCCGTCCTCGCCAAGGCGCCGGCGGCGGAGGATACGGCCGCGACGCTGCAGAGGGTGCGGGCACTGCGCGCGGAGATCCAGGGCGGCGCCGACTTCGCCGAGGTGGCGCGGCGCGAGTCCACCGACCCGGGGAGCCGCGAGCGCGGCGGCGATCTGGGCACCTTCACCCGCGGCCAGATGGTGCCCGCCTTCGATCAGGCGGTCTTCTCGCTTCCCATCGGAGAGATCTCCGAGCCGGTGCTGACGCCCTTCGGCTACCACCTGATCCAGGTGCAGTCGCGGACCGGCGACCAGGCGAGCGCGCGGCACATCCTGGTGCCGCTCGAGCGCTCGGAGGAGGCGGAGGACCGGCTCTATGCGCGCGCCGACTCGCTCGAGGCGCTCGCCGAGCGCGGGGGCGTCGAGCGGGCCGCGCGCGCCCTGGGTGCCACGGTGCGCGAGGGGGTAGTGGTCTCGGAGGCGGACGCCTTGGTGCCCGGAGTCGGCTCGGTGCTCGAGGCGCTCGAGTGGGCGCAGGAGGAGGCGACCGCCGGGGCAGCCGCCGGCGAGGCGATGGTCAGCCCGCTCTTCGAGACCGATCAGGCCTTCTACGTGGCGAGAGTCGAGTCGGTCACCCCGGCGGGTGAGGTCCCGCTCGCCGAGGCGACGCCGCAGATCCGCCGGCAGCTCGTCGTCGAGAAGAAGCGCGAGCAGGCGCGGCAGATCGGGCAGCAGATCGTGGCGGAGGGGCGGGGCGGCAAGTCGCTCCAGCAGGCCGCCTCCGAGCGCGGCCTCGAGGTCGCGACCACCGGCCCCTTCACCCGCGCCGGCTTCAACCCCACCTTCGGGCAGGCGAACGCGGCGGTGGGTGCGGCCTTCGGAGTGCCGATCAACCAGGTGAGCGAGGTGGTCTCGACCACGGCCGGGCTCTTCATCATCCGCCCGACGGAGCGCACCGAGGCGGACCGGCAGGAATGGGAGGCGCAGAAGGAGCAGCAGCGCGCCGGCGAGATCTTCCGCATGCAGCAGGCGCAGGTCGAGCGCTGGCTGGAGAGCCTGCGCAAGCAGGCCGAGATCGAGGACAACCGCGCGCAGGTGCTGCAGCGTCGGGCGGAAGCCGCGAGTGCGAAGTGCGGCGTGCGGAGTGCGAAGCAACAGCGGTCTGACACCGCACTTCGCACCCCGCACGCCGCACTTTCTTTTTACAGCCAGGCCTTTGCCCCGAGCGCGACCACCAGCACCCCCACCACGCTGAGCGCGTTGAGGTGAAAGACCAGGGGGCCGAGAGTGATCCCCATCGCCACCAGGTCGATCACCAACGGTCCGAAGGCGGCCGCGACGGAGGTCGTGAAGAACTCGCGCGCGGCGCTCTCCGGCATGAAGCGCACGGCGAGCTCCGTCAGCAGCGCCCCCAGCACCAGCCCGATCACCACCACCAGCAGCAGACGGCCCACGCGCCGTCGGACCCCGACGTTCATCTTCCCCTTCCTCGCCCGTATGGATGCCGCGGCTCAGCGGCGACGCTCGATCGCGTAGACGATGCTGCTCCGCAGCGCGTCGAGGGCCGGGCTCTCGGGTAGCTCATCGAGAGCCTCACCCGCGCGGCGGGCATAATCAAGCGCCCTCCCGCGGGCATATTCCAGGCCGCCGTGGTCGCGGACCAGCTCGATGATCCAGGCGATGGTCTCGTCGCGCGGCTCCGCTTGGCTGCCGAAGAAGTGCTCCATCTCCCGGCGCTCTGCCGGAGACAGGCTGGGGAGGATGGCGATCAGCGGAAGCGTCACCTTATGCTCGCGCAGGTCCAGACCCGAGGGTTTGCCGGTGACCGCCGCGTCCGCCGTGTAATCGAGCAGATCGTCCACGATCTGGAAGGCCATGCCGAGCTCGTAGCCGAAGCGAGCGACACGCGGGCGCAGCTCGACGGCGCCCACCAGCGCACCCAGCTCGCAGGCCGCGCTGATCAGGGAGGCGGTCTTGCACTCGATGAGCTGGTAGTAATCCTCTTCGGTGAAGCCGAGCGCGTCGCAGGAGGCGAGCTGCCGCATCTCTCCCACCGACATCGCGTTCGAGGCCTGCGCGAGCACGCGGATCGGCTCGATGTCGCCCAGCTTCGTCAGCTCCGCCACCGAGCGGGAGTACAGATAGTCGCCCATGATGATGGCGATCTGGTGGCTCCACATCGCGTTCACCGTCGGCATTCCCCGGCGCATGACGGAGTGGTCCACCGCGTCGTCGTGGACGAGAGTCGCCAGGTGGATCAGCTCGATGACCGCGGCGAGCGTCTCGGCGGTGGGATTCGGGCGGCCGCCGATCTCGTTGCAGAGCAGCAGCAGACTCGGGCGAAAGAGCTTCCCGCGCACCTGCAGCAGGTACTCGTTGATCTCGCCGACGCGATCGAAGTCTGCCACGATGATGCGGCGGAGCTCCTCGACCACGGTGTCGAGGCGCGTGCGGATCGGCTCCTGGATCTCTGCGAGCTTCGGAGGTGCGGTGCGCAGCATTGGGCGTGGGGCTCGGCTCTGGTCAGGGTGGGAGCGGCGCAAAAAGTAACGGCCACTGCGGAGGTTGTCAAAGAAGGCGGGACCGGCTCAGCGCCCGCGAGAGTCACCGGTCCCGCGCAGCGCCTCGAGCCGGGCGCGGGCGTCCCCGAAGCGGATGTCGTGCGAGAGGACCTGCTCGAGGTAGTCGCGCGCGGCTTCCGTGCGGCCCAGCTCCTCCTCACAGCGCGCGAGCCAGTAATAGACGCCGATCAGCTCCTCCTCCTCGACTCCCGGGACCCGTGGCGCCCGCTCGAGCACACGCGCAGCAAGGGAGAACTGCTGCTTGGCGAAGAAGCACTCCCCGAGCGCCTCGAGCGTCGCCACCGGTCGGGCCCCCTCCCGCAGCGCGGCCTGCAGCTCGGCGATCGCCTCGTCCAGCAGACCGACCTCCTTGAACGCGATGCCTCGCTCGTAGCGGCCGGCAGACGGTGGAATGTCGAGCGGAGCCGTCTGACCGCCGGAGCCGGTGGAGGCACCCTGCTGCGTGGCGTTGGAATCGGCGACCTCCTCCCAGAGCGACGCCCCACCCGTAGGCGCGTCGGAGGCTTGCTCCCACTCCGCGTCCAGGCCGAGCAGCGGGAGGGACTCCATGCCGCCGCGCTCCTCATCCTCCGCCGCTCCAGAGCCAGTACTCTCCTCTCCCGCCGCCGCGCTGCCCTCGAGGTCCATCAGCGGGAGGGGAGCAGCTTCCTCCTCCGCGTCCTCGGACCAGAGATCTTCGTTGCGCGTGCGCTCCAGCCCCTCGAGCGCGCCAATTCCGCTCACCTCGTGCTGGTCGAAGCCGTGGGGGCGTTCGAGTCCGAGATTGTCAGCCGACCAGTCGAGCGGCTCCTCCTCCGCTTCCGCCTGGACGGTAGGCTGGATGCGCAGCTCCGGCTCCTCCTCCAGCTGCCGCTCGGGGAGGAACGGCGCGGGCAGGTCCTGGAGCGCACGGGGATCGATCGCGCGGATCTGCTCGCGCACCTCGGCCACCTGCGCCTCCGCGCCGCGCGGATCGAGCTGCGAGATCACGGCGTGGAGCTGCTCGATCGCCTCCTCGTCCCGCCCGACGGCATGAAGCTGCTCGGCGTACTGGCGACGCAGCTCGACATCCTCCGGCAGATGGCCGACGGCCTCACCGATCGCGGTGAGCGCCTCGTCCGCGTGCCCGAGCTTGCGCATCCGCTCGGCGTACTTCAGGAAGTAGGCGCGCGCATCGGCGAGAAAGCCATGCGTTGCGGTGAAGTGCGCGAGCTTGCGGTAGATGGAGGTGCGCTCGGGCGAGGCGCGCAGGATCTTGTTGCAGAGCGCGATCGCGTTGTTGAGCAGACCGGCTTCTGCGTAGGCATCGACGCCGCGCTCGTACGCCTCGACCGCGCGGTGCGCCTCGCCGACGCGCATGTGGAGATCCCCGATGCGGTTCCAGAGGCCGATCTCCTCGGTATCCGACTCCGCCATCAGCCGCTCGTAGACATCTAGCGCGGCCTTCCACTGCGACTTCTGCTCGAGCGAGCGGGCTTTCTCTTTCAGCCTGGCGACATTAGCCATCACATGAACGGCAGAGCGCTCAGCGCCGCGAGTGCGGCGGGGCGCGATGGAACGAGCAGACCCCTCGCCCAGGCACGCACGATCGCAGGTACGCCTGGCGACGAGATGTACGGGTACAAGGCAACGCCGCATCTGCCGACCGAGGGCATTGGCGCGGCGCTGCGAATGACAAGGTAGCCGCCGATGCGGTGCTGGGCAAGCGAGAGAGCTGCTGCCAGCGGTTCAGACGACCTGCGCGCCCCCCTTCCAAACCGCCGTGCAGAGAGGCGCCGCAAGCCGGTAGGGGATCTCCTCGACAGCGCCTGCACGCCAGAGCGCGAGGTCGGCCGGCGCCCCCGGCCGCAGCGTTCCCGTGCCGTCCTCCAGCTCCAGCGCCGCGGCGCCTCCGGCGGTAGCCGCGCGTAGAGCCTCGGCGGGCGCCATCCCCATCTGCGAGCAGGCGGCGGAGAGCACGAAGGAGAGGGAGGAGGTGGGCGAGGAGCCGGGATTGAAGTCGGTCGCCAGCGCCACGGTCGCGCCGGCATCGAGCAGCGCGCGGGCGGGAGCGTAGCGCTTCTTCCCGAGGAAGAAGAGGGTGGCCGGCAGCAGCGTCGCCACCGTCGCCGAAGCGGCCAGCGCGCGGATGCCCGCCTCCGAGATATCGCCCAGGTGGTCGGCGGAAGCCGCACCCACTTCCGCCGCCAGCTCCGCACCGCCGCTCCCCTCCAGTTCGTCGGCGTGCAGCTTGGGGCGCAGGCCGTGCTCCAGCCCTGCGCGCAGGATGCGCTCGCTCTCCTCGCGCGTGAACACGCCCGGCTCCATGAAGACGTCGCAGAAGCGCGCGAGCCCCCCGGCCGCAACGGCAGGGATCATCTCCTCCGTGAGCAGCTCGAGGTACGCGCCGCGCCGCTCGCGGTACTCCTCCGGCAGCTCGTGGGCGCCGAGAAAGGTGGGGACGAGGGTGATCGGCTGCAGCTCGCCCAGCCGTCGGATCGCGCGCAGCATCTTCAGCTCGTCCTCGGTGCGCAGTGCGTAGCCGCTCTTGACCTCCGCAGTGGTGGTGCCCTGCAGCAGCATCTCCCGCAGCCGCGGCAGGCTCAGCTCGACCAGCTCGTCCTCCGAGCGGGCGCGCAGGTCGCGCACCGAGGCGTGGATTCCCCCGCCCCGCCGCGCGATCTCCATGTAGGGCACTCCCTGCGAGCGCAGCACGTACTCGTCCGCGCGCCAGCGCCCGAAGACGGCGTGCGTGTGGGAGTCCACCAGCCCGGGCGTGAGCACGCCGCCGCGGCACTCCACCTCCGCTGCACCCGGATAGCGGGCACGCAGCTCCGCCGCCGGACCGAGGGCGGCGATGCGCTTGCCCTCGACCGCCACCGCCGCTCCCTCCAGCACTCCAGCGGGATCCGCCCCCTCGGTCGCGCGCGGCGGCCCCGTGCAGGTGGCGACCTGCGCGGCGCCGGTGAAGAGCAGCACTTCGCTTTCCTGCTGCGGCATCAAGCTCTCTCCTGGCGGAATTATTGCACGAGCAGCTTCCGGGAATCGTACGGCCGACGCGGTGGGGGCGTCAACTGAGACTCCCTCCCCGGCAGGCCCCCTCCCCCGGCCCCTCCCCCGATTCCGGGGGAGGGGAGCACGGCAAATTCTGCCTTGGCCTGGGAGCCAGGGTTTGGCAGGAAAGTGTTCCCCCTCTCCCCTTGTGGGAGAGGGGGTTAGGGAGTGAGGGCCCCGGCCTCAACGCAAAAGCAGAGCATGGTAGACGTTCCGGTCATTCCGCCTTCCGAGCGCTATCCGGGCCGCCCCGCGGAGGGGCGAATCGTGGTGATCGCCCCCACCCGCGCGGCGTGCGAGACCATCGAGCTGGGCGTCAGCCCCACCGACGTCGAGACGGTGCGCGAGCGCGAGCACGGGGAGGAGATCCGCCGCCTTGCCGGCTCCGGGAAGGGCTTCGGAATCGTCGCGGGGACGGGAACCGGAAAGACGCTCGCCATCCGTCCGATCGCCGAGGAGATCGTGGGGCTGCCGCTCCGGGTCGGCGTCGTCAACCGCGAGCGGGAGGCGACGCCGGAGACGCCCACCTGGAATGTGGTGATCGTCACCACCGGCATCGCGCGGCGCTGGCTGCAGGACGGCCTCATCTCGCGCGAGGACACGGTGGTGGTGGACGAGATCCACCAGACCTCGGCGGAGATGGAGCTCTGCCTGGCGCTCGCCAAGCGCGCCGGCTGCCGCTTCATCTGGCTCTCCGCCACCGTGGACCCGACCTTCTACGCGGAGTACCTCGACTCCGCGGAGATCATCGAGAGCTCCGCCTTCGACCCCGCCAGGGCCGCCACCGTGCGCGTCCACGCGGGGACCGATCCGCTCGACTTCCTCGACGACCGCTTCCTGCGCCACGTCCACCGCGACAAGCGAGGGGTCGCGGTCTTCGTCCCCACCCGCAAGGAGACGGAGGCGATCGCGAAGGAGGTCGGCGAGCGCTGGCAGAAGATCTTCACCGACTTCTACCATGGCGGCGAGCCGATCGCCAAGCTGCGCCCCTTCCTCGAGGGGGACGCGCCGCACCCCTACGTGCTCTCGATGACGGCGGCAGGGCAGTCGGCGCTCAACATCCAGGGGCTGGACACGGTGGTGATCGAGGATGCGCAGTTCACCACCATAGTGAAGCGGGGCAAGGGCGTGCTCACCCGCCTGCCGCTCGGCGCGAACGAGATCCTGCAGATGGCGGGTCGGGTACATGGGCGGGTCGAGGAGGGGGAGGTGTGGATCCTCTCCGAGCGCGACATCGACTTCGAGTCGCTCGAGCCCACCGCGCCGAACTTCCAGCTCGCCGGGGACCCCGAGCGGGTGGCGATGACCTGCGCGGACATGGGGGTGCGCGCCGACGAGCTGGATCTGCCGGTGCAGCTGGATCGCATCGCCTACCGGCGCGCGGTGCAGATGCTCGAGCGGCGCGGCCTCATCCGCGGCAACCGCCTCACCGAGTACGGCCGCGAGGTCGAGGTGCTGCCAGTGGATCGCCCCTGGGGCGAGCTGCTGGTGCGCGCGCAGGAGCACATGATCCCCGTGGTGGCCGCCTGCGCCGCGATCGAGTCGCTGCACCGGATGACACGCGCCGACCGCGCCATCGGCGCCTACCTGATGCCGGGAAGCGACCACCTCACCGCGTACAACCTCTACCAGGACGCGCTCGAGAGCGTCGGCACGCTGGGCAGCGTTTACGGGCTGCCGCGCCACGTCTTCGAGCCGAAGGCGCTGGAGGAGTGGGCGGAGGAGCGCGGCGTGCTGGTGCGCGCCATCGAGGACGCGGCGCGGGCGCTCGCCTCGATCTACCGCTCGCTCGAGCGGCCGCTGCCGCGCACCCTGCCGCGGCTGAACGAACGCCTAACCCGCGGCTGGCAGGAGCTGCTGGCGGAGGTGATGCCCTTCGACCTGGTGATCGACGAGGAGACGAGCTGGGGCGAGGAGGTGCGCGTCTCGCAGACCAGCGTCTGCGGGCGCTGGGGCGCCATCGCGGGGGATCTGCGCTACTTCTCCGACCGCTTCGGGCGCGCGCGCGGCTCGATCGAGGGCACCGAGATCCCCTTCGACCTGGTGTGGAACCACGCGGAGACCGGCGAGGGGGAGATCGTCTACGAGCCCGGCCACCGCGGCGCCCCGCTGCGCCTGCGCCGCACCCGCACCTACCACGGCTTCGAGCTGGAGGCGCAGGAGGAGGGGATCGACGAGTTCCCCGCGGGCCTGGAGGAGCCGGCGCGCCGCGCCCTGGCCGAGGCGATGGCAGCGGGAGCGGCCTACCACCGCGACGCGCGCGCCAACCGCACGGTCTTCCGCGAGCTGCGCGATGTCTACCGGCGCTCCGGCGGCGAAGCGCCCCAGGTGCGTGAGAGCGAGCTGCGGGAGTACTTCCTGCGCCGCCTGGCCGGAGTGGGCTCCTACTCCGAGTTCATGGAGATGGATCTGGCGGTGGACCCCGACGAGCTGATCCCCGCCGAGGAGCGCAAGCGCTGGGAGGCGCTCCCCGACACCATCACCCTCGTCGGCGACGAGTACCCGCTCGACTACGGATTCGAGGGGGAGACACCGGTGGTACGCGCCCGCGTCCCCGCCAAGCTCCTCCCGCAGCTCTCGGAGGCGAAGCTGCCCACCCTGGACCGGCCACTGCACTGGACGGTGCTGCGCGGCAAGCGCGACGCTATCCGTGCCGCTACCCTCGAGGAGGCGCGCCAGGCCCTCGCCAGCGACAGCGCCGAGGGGCGTCGCGAGCGGCGCCGTGCGCAGCGAGCGGCCGCCGAGCAGGAGGTCGGCGCGGAGCCCCGCCAACGCGAGGGGAAGCGCCGGTCGAGTGACACGCCCGACGCAGGAGAGCGAGGACGGCGCCGCGGCGCGCAGGACGCCGCAGGTGCAGAGCGGGAATCCCGGGGTCGCAGGCGGCGGCACCGGCAGCGCGATTCCGCGGAGAGCCGCACGCAGCCACGAGCGCGGCGCGGCCGCCGGGACGACACCGCGCCCGAGGCGGCGGAGAAGGAACGCCGCCGCAGGCCAGATACGGCAGAGGACGGGGAGCAGCCGGAGAGTGGTCGGGCACGCCGCCGTCCGCGGCGGAATCGGCCGCCATTTCGCGGTCGCGGGTGACGCCGCCGGTGAGCGGAACCCGCCCGCCTCAGCCCGACGGGGGAGTGTGGGCCTGCGCGCGGCGGGAGAGGGCCTGCCGCTGCTCGTGGGTGAGCAGATCGAGGATATCCGCCTCGAGCAGTCGGCGCAGCTCCGCCACCTCCGCTGCCGTGAGATCGCGGTCGGCGCGCGCGGTCGTCGAGGCTGCCGCGTCGTCGCCCGGGCCCGCACCGGCGTTCGGCTGGCTCAGCAGGGTAAAAAGCCGCTGATAGTATCCGTGGTTGATCGCCCGCAGCTGCGCGAGCTGCTCCGCGTTCAGCGTCATCGCCCCAAGCATCTCCTCGGCCACGGTGAAGGCGTCCATCTGAATTTCCCCTGCTGAAGGTGGAAGCGCCGGTGAGCCGCCGGTAAGGCAGGTCGTCGACACCGGTTCGGTTCTTGCCCACGCCTGGCGGCGATGAGCATCGAAATTCGTTCCGCCAGGCTGCCCGGCTTCCTCTCCCGTCTGCTCTCCCGTATCGATGCGGCGCACGAGGCGCCGACCACCGGTCCGATTCGCGGGGAGCTGCTGGGCGCCGAGCGCCTCGCTGACCGTGCACGCGCCGTCGCGCGTGACCAGCGGCTCAGCGAGAAGGGACCGGCGCAGGGGCGCGCGTCGCTGCTCGTCCGGCTCCAGCAGACGCGCCGCACGCTGGACGAAGCCCACGCCCGCCTGACATCCGCCGCGGACCGCGAGCTCGAGATCGGTCCGGCAGGCGACTGGCTTCTCGACAACTTCCATGTCGTGCAGGAGCACATCCGCGACGTCAGCGACAGCCTGCCCCGTGGCTATTACCGGGAGCTGCCCGAACTCGCCAGTGGGGCGCTGACCGGCTATCCCCGCATCTACGAGCTGGCTACCACCCTGATCTCGCACACCGAAGGACGCATCGACCTGGAGACGGTGGACCTCTTCGTCGGGGCGTTCCAGGAGGCCGAGCCCCTCTCGGTGGGCGAACTGTGGGCGCTACCGGCAATGCTCCGGCTCGGCCTGATCGAGAACGTGCGGCGAATGACGCTGCGCACGGTGCAGCGGCTCGACGAGGTGGAGAGCGCGGATCGCTGGGCCACCCACCTCCAGGCGGCCGACGAGCGGGGCGACGGGGCGCTCGGCGTCGCGCTGAACCACTTCGTCGCACAGCACCCCGCACTGACGGCGGAATTCATCGCGCGCTTGCTGCAGCACCTCCGCCTGATGGAAGGCTCGTTCCCACCACTCCTCTGGATCGAGGGGTGGATGGCCGAGGTGGCGATGAGCGCCGAGGAAGCCGCGGCGCGCGCGGCCGAGCGGCTGTCGCTCACGCAGGTGATGATCGCGAACAGCATCACCAGCCTGCGCACCATCGGCCGCATGGACTGGCGCTCCTTCATCGAGCACCAGAGCGCAATGGAGGCGGTGCTGCGCGAGGATCCGTCGGGCGACTACCCGCGCATGACCTTCCGGACGCGCGACGAATACCGTCACGAGGTCGAGCGAATCGCCAAGCGCACCAAACGCAGCGAGGCGGCGGTGGCGCGCTGTGCGGTGGATCTGGCGGGCGCCGCCGCGACCGAAAGCGCGGCGGACCCATGGCGGGCGCACGTCGGCTACTACCTGGTGGACAAGGGTCTTGTCGAGCTCGAGCGAATCACGCGCTACCGGCCGACCGCGACGGAGTCTCTCTACCGCCAGGTGTGGCGCCATCCGAACCTGGTGTTCGTCGGCGGAATCGTCGTCGGCACGGCGGGAGCGCTCGCGGCGCTCTTCGCGCTGGCGGACCCGGAGGCGCGGAACGCGTGGCTTCTCGTGCTGCTCGTCGCGCTGCTGCCCGCGGCCGACATCGCCATCAATCTGGTCAACCAGCTGGTCACCGCCTTCCTCCCGCCGCGCACGCTGCCGAAGCTGGACCTGGAGGAGCACGGTGGCATCCCGGAAGTATACCGCACCGCGGTGGTCGTCCCTACCCTCTTCCCCAGCGCGGAGGCGGTACACGAGGCGCTCGAGCATCTCGAGGTGCAATTCCTCGCCAACCGGGAGGCCAACCTGCACTTCGCCCTGCTCAGCGACTTCACCGATGCGCCGACGGAGAGCCGCGCGGACGACGCGGCGATCGTGGAGGCGGCGGCCGAGGGGATCCGCGCCCTCAACCTGCGCTACGCGGGCGGCGCGGAGGATGTCTTCTATCTCTTTCACCGTCCGCGGCGCTTCAATCCGCGGCAAGGCGTCTGGATGGGGTGGGAGCGCAAGCGCGGCAAGCTGGCGGACTTCAACCGCTTCGTGCGCGGCGACGCCGGCAGCGCCTTCTCGCTCGTCGTGGGCGATGTCGAGCAGATCCGCCGCGTGCGCTACGTCATCACTCTGGACGCCGATACGGTCCTGCCGCCTGGCACCGCGGCGCTGCTGATCGGCGCGCTGGCGCACCCGCTCAACCGCGCCGGCTACGACCCGGCGCTAGGGCGGGTGGTGCGCGGCTACGGCATCCTCCAGCCGCGGGTGGGCGTCGCGCTGCCGAGCGCTCACGCCTCACGCTTCGCGGCGATCCACTCCGGGCACCCGGGGGTGGATCCCTACACCACGGCGGTCTCGGACGTCTACCAGGACCTTTACGGCGAGGGGAGCTTCACGGGGAAGGGAATCTACGACGTGGAAGCCTTCGAGCGGGCGACGCACGGCCGCTTCCCAGAGAACACGTTGCTCTCGCACGACCTGATCGAGGGGAATTATGCGCGCGCCGGGCTGGTGACCGACATCAGCGTCTACGACGACTACCCCACACGCTATCTCACCTACACCCGGCGCAAGCACCGCTGGATCCGCGGCGACTGGCAGCTCCTCGAGTGGCTGACGCCGACGGTACCTGGCCCGGCCGGTCCCGAGCCCAACCGGCTCTCGCTGCTCTCGCGCTGGAAGATCATCGACAACCTGCGCCGCAGCACGGTCGAGATCGCGCAGCTGCTCCTTCTGCTCGCGGGGTGGACGGTCCTGCCGGGCTCGCCGCTTCGCTGGACGCTGCTGGGGCTGGGCGCCATCGGCGCGCCCTGGATCATCGCGCTTCTGCTGGCCGTGCTGCGCCCGCCGCTCGACAAGTCATGGCTGGCCTACTACACCGCGGTGGGCCGCGACGCGGTGACGAGTGCGCAGCAATTCGCGCTTGCCGTCGCCTTCCTGCCACACCAGGCCGCAGTCTCGGCGGACGCGATCCTGCGCACGCTCTGGCGTCTCGTCCTCAGCAAGCGCAACCTGCTCGAGTGGCAGACCGCGTCGCAGACGGAGCGCGTCGTCTCCGGGTCGGCGGGCGAGGTCTGGCGTGCCATGGGGCCGGCGATTGCGCTGGTGCTGGCTCTGGTCGGGGTGGTGGCGACTTTCCAGCTGACCCGGACAGGAAGCGTTGGCCATTGGCAGCTCTGGCTGGCGGTGCTCCCGCTGGCCGCCCTCTGGATCGCCTCGCCGATGATCGCGCACGCGCTCAACGCGCCGGCGGTGCGCCGCAGGCAGCAGTTGCCGCGCGCCCTCCGCCGCGACGCGCTGCGCTATGCGCTCCTGCATTGGCGCTTCTACGAGCGGCACGTCAGCGCGCGAACCCAATGGCTGGCACCGGACAACTTCCAGGAGGACCCCTCGCCGGTGCTGGCGATGCGCACCTCGCCCACCAACCTCGGCCTGCAGCTCCTGGCGACGGTGAGCGCCTGCGACCTGGGGTGCATCACCGCCGAAGCCATGGTGCAGCGGCTCGAGCTCGCCTTCCGCTCGCTCGAGCGCATGGAGCGCTTCCAGGGGCACTTCTACAACTGGTACGAGCTGCACGAGCTGCGCGTGCTCGAACCCGCGTATATCTCGACCGTGGACAGCGGCAACCTGGCCGGGCATCTGCTCGCGCTGCGGCAGGCCTGCCTGGCGACTGCGGACCAACCGCTCTTCGATGGCCGCCTGGAGCGCGCACTCGAGGCGGCCATCGCGCTGGCCGGTGAGGAGCTGCGCGGCCTCGCCGGCGCGGCGGAGACGCCGGAGGCGCGGCGGGGGCTGGCACTCGCCGCCGAGCGTCTGCAGGCGGCGCGCACCGGGTTCGCGAGGCGCAATGGCGACAAGAAGGAGAGGGAAGCCGACCCGGGGATGGCGGCGCTCATGGCGCCATTGCAGGAGGCTCAAGCGGCGCTTGCCGGCGCCAGCCTGGGGCTCGAGGCGGATGAGGAGTCCGGCAGCTGGATCGCCTGGTGCCTTCGGCGGCTCGCCCAGCAGAGCCGGTGGCTGGGCGAGCTGGGTGCCGAGCCCCCCGGTTTCCGCCCAGGCGGACGCGCTCCGACGCTGCGGGACCTCGCCGGCCATTCGACGGCCGCCTCCCAGCTACTGGCACGCCTCGAGGTGCTCGCGAACCGCGCTTACGACTACGCGGTCGAGATGGACTTTCGCTTCCTCTTCGACGAGCGGCGCAAGCTCTTCGCTATCGGCTATCAGCGCAGCACCCATTCGCTGGACGCCTCCTACTACGATCTGCTCGCCTCCGAAGCGCGGCTTGCCAGCTTCATCGCCATCGCCAAGGACGACGTGCCGCTGGATCACTGGTTCCGCCTCGGCCGCACGCTGACGCGCGCCGGTGGCGAGACGGCGCTGGTCTCCTGGAGCGGCAGCATGTTCGAGTACCTGATGCCGCTGCTGGTGATGCAGTCCTTCCCCGCTACGGTGCTCGACCAGAGCTACCACGCCGCGGTCCGGCGCCACATCGCCTATGGCGCGGAACGCGGGGTGCCGTGGGGGGTGAGCGAGAGCGCCTACAATCTGCGCGACCGGCACCTGACGTACCAGTATCGCGCCTTCGGCGTGCCCGATCTGGCGCTCAAGCGCGGGCTCGGCCGCGACCTGGTGATCGCCCCCTACGCCGCCGCGCTGGCGCTCATGGTCCAGCCGTCGCGGGCGCTGAGCAACCTGCAGGCACTCGAGGCGCAGGGGGCGCTCGGGCCGTTCGGCTTCCGCGACGCGATCGACTACACGCGTCCCGATCCTGGCCGGCGCTACGCCGTCGTGCGCACCTACATGGCCCACCACATCGGGATGGGGCTCGTCGCGCTTACCAACGCGCTTCTCGAGCGGATCTGGCAACGCCGCTTCCACTCCGAACCGCTGGTACGCTCGGCGGAGCTGCTTCTGCACGAACGAATTCCGCGCCGGCTCGTGCTGCAGGAGCTGCGGAGCGCGCGCGCCGAGGAGGCGCTGCCCGATCCCGAGCTCGAGCGCCCGGCGGTGCGCGAGATCGTCCAGCCGGACACGCCGCAGCCGCACGTCGCTCTGCTGGGGCACCTGCCCTACACCATCATGGTGACCCACTGCGGGGGAGGCTACAGCCGCTTCGAGGAGCTCGCGGTCACGCGCTGGCGGGCAGATGGCACCTGCGACCGTACGGGGCAGTTCTGCTATATCAAGGATGTGACGCATGGACGCTTCTGGTCGGCGGCACACCAGCCCGTGGGCGCACCGGCGGATCGGTACCGGGCGCTGCTCGCCACCGACCGGGTAAGCTTCCACCGCGTGGACGGCGCGATCGAAACCCGCACCGAGATCGCGGTCGTGCCGGAGGATGCCGCCGAGGTGCGGCGCGTCACCGTGACCAACAACGGCGCCGAGACGTGCGAGCTCGAGCTGACGAGCTACGGTGAGATCGTGCTCGCCGCGCCGGACGCCGACCGCGCGCACCCGGCGTTCTCGAAGCTCTTCGTCGAGACCGAGTGGCACGAGTGGTGTACGGCCATCTCCGCCACCCGGCGCCCGCGCTCGGCGGAGGAGCTGCCGCTCTGGGGGATGCATGTCGCGGCCAGCGACGGGGAGCGCGTCGGGCCGGTGAGCTGCGAGACGGACCGCGCCCGCTTCCTCGGCCGCGGCCGCTCGACGCGCGATCCGCTCGCGCTCGAACGCGACGGTCCGCTCTCGATGACGACCGGCGCGGTGCTCGACCCGATCTTCGGCCTGCGCGCGCGGCTGCGGCTGGCGCCGGGCCACTCCGCTTCGGTGGCGTTCACCACGCTGGTGGCGACCAGCCGCGAGCGCGCCTTCCAACTGGCCGACCGCTATCGCGAACCGCACGCCGCGCAGCGGGCGCTCGATCTGGCGTGGACCTCCGCGCAGATCGAGCTGCGCGAGCTTGGCATCACCCCGGCGGACGCCGCCGTCTTCCAGGAGCTGGCGGGCCACCTCTTCTACGCCAACGCGGCGGTGGGCGCCCCGCAGGAGGAGCTGCGCCGCAACCGGGGTCCGCAGACGCTACTCTGGACAGAGGGGATCTCAGGCGACTGGCCGATCCTGCTGGCGAGCATCGACTCCTTCGAGGGGCTGCCGACCCTACGCCAGCTCTTCACCGCCCACCACTACTGGCGCCGCCGCGGCATGCGGGTCGATCTGGTGGTGATCAACGCCCAGCCCTCCAGCTATCTGCAGGAGCTGAACAGTAAGATCATGGAAGCGCTCTTTACCTCGGCTGCAGCCCGCGGATCCGAGGGGCCGGGCGGAGTGTTCGTGCGCCGCGGCGATCAGCTCGACGACGACGTGCTGCTCATGCTGCGCGCCACCGCCCGCGTCCACCTCTGGTGCGATGGCCGCTCGCTGGGCCGCAGCATCCAGACGCCCTTTGCGCCGAGGGAGCCGGAGCCGCTCGACGAAGCGCTGCTCCCCTCCGCTACCCGCGCACGCGGACTGCTCATCCCACGTGCCGCCCGCCGCCTGCGACGGGCTCTGCCGCGCGCGGCCGCCAGGGCGCCCCGAGAGCGGGTCCCGGCAGTGGCCGCGACGCGCCCGGCGAGCCGGCTGACCAGCAGCGCCGACGCGCGCGCAGATGGCCCTCCCTCCCCGCGATTCGACAATGGCCTCGGCGGAATCACGGCCGAGGGGGATTACCGGCTCCGCGTCCGCGGCGACCACCTGCCGCCCGCGCCCTGGGCGAACGTCATCGCCAGCCCGCGCGCCGGATTCGTCGTCACCGAGCGCGGCGGTGGCTTCACCTGGGTGGAGAACAGCTACTTCTATCGGCTCACGCCCTGGCACAACGATCCGGTGAGTGATCCCCCCGGCGAAGTGCTCTACCTGCGCGACGAGGAGAGTGCGGAGGTTTGGAGCGCGACCCCCGCACCGATTCGCCACGATACACCCTATGACGTCTGCCACGGCGCGGGGTGCTCCTCCTTCGAGCACGAGCACGCTCACATCCTCACGCAGCTCACCCTGGGAATCGCCGCCGACGCGCCGGTAAAGCTCTCGCTGCTGCGGGTGACCAACTGTGACACGCGGCCGCGCCGGCTGACGGTCACCGCGTACGTAGAATGGAGCCTCGGGGTGCTGCGCGAGCACACGCAGCACCAGGTGCACACGGAATTCGACCATGCGACCGGCGCCATCTTCGCGCGCAACCACTTCGATGCGGAGTTCGCCGAACGGGTCGCGTTCTGTGCGCTCAGCGCGCCGCTACGGAGCCACACCGGCGACCGGCGCGAGTTCCTCGGCCGCAACGGCGACCTCGCCGATCCGGCGGCGCTGCGCGAGGCCGCGCTGGGGGGTACGACCGGCGCCGGCGTCGATCCCTGCGCGGCGCTGCAGTACGGGGTAGAGCTGGCGCCCGGCGAGACGCACGAGGTGGTCGTGCTCCTGGGTGCCGCCGCGGGGGAGGCCGAGGCGCGGCGGTTGATCGGCGAATACCAGCAGGTCGCGCGAGCGAAAGCGGCCCTCGAGCGGACCGTCCAGGAGTGGGCCGATCGCCTCTCGGTGATCACCGTCCGCACGCCGGAGCCCTCCTTCGACGCGATGCTCAACCGCTGGGCACTCTACCAGGCTCTCGCCTGCCGCATGTGGGCGCGCTCGGCGCTCTACCAGAGCAGCGGCGCGTACGGCTTCCGCGACCAGCTCCAGGATGTGATGGCCTTCGTGTATGCCGAGCCGGGAATCGCGCGCGAGCACATCCTGCGCGCGGCCGCTCGGCAGTTCCTCGAAGGAGACGTGCAGCACTGGTGGCACCCGCACAGCGGGCGCGGCGTGCGCACTCGCTTCTCGGACGACCTCGTCTGGCTGCCCTACGTCGTCGATCACTACCTGCGCGTTACCGACGATGGTTCAGTGCTCGACGAATACGTCCCGTTCCTCGAGATGCGCCCGCTCGAGGCGCACGAGCACGAGGTCTACGATCTGCCCCGCGCCAGCGACGAGCATGGCAGCATATACGAGCACTGCCTGCGCGCGCTTCGCCGCGCCTGTACCACCGGCCCGCACGGGCTGCCGCTGATCGGCTCGGGAGACTGGAACGACGGGATGAACCGCGTCGGCATCGGGGGTCGCGGCGAGAGCGTCTGGCTCGCCTGGTTCCTGGCAGCCACGCTGCGCGCCTTCGCCGCGCACGCCGACGCCCGTGGGGAAAGCGAGGTGGCGAGCGACTTCCGCGCCCGCGCCGACGCCTACATCGAGGCAGTCGAAGCGCACGGCTGGGACGGTGAGTGGTACCGTCGCGCCTACTTCGACGACGGCACCCCGCTGGGTTCCGCGGAAAGCGACGAATGCCGCATCGACTCGATCGCGCAGAGCTGGAGCGTGATCTCGGGCGCCGGCGACCCTGAGAGGCAGGCGCGCGCCCTGCACTCGCTCGAGCGGCACCTGGTGAGCGAGGAGGCGCGGCTGCTTCTGCTGCTCACCCCGCCCTTCGACAATACCCCTCACGATCCCGGCTACATCAAGGGCTATCTCCCCGGCGTTCGCGAGAATGGCGCGCAGTATACCCACGCCGCTCTCTGGGCGGTGCTCGCCACCGCGCTGCGCGGCAACGGCGAGCGCGCCTTCGAGCTCTTCCAGATGATCAACCCGCTCACCCGCACGCGCACTCCTGAGGAGGTCGAGACCTATAAAGTAGAGCCCTACGTGGTGGCAGCGGATGTCTACACCGCGGCTGGCCACCTGGGGCGCGGCGGCTGGACCTGGTACACCGGCTCGGCGAGCTGGCTCTACCGCGTCGGACTCGAAGCGATCCTGGGCTTCACCCGGCGCGGGGACCAGCTGTTCCTCACGCCGCGCGTGCCTGCAGATTGGCGCGAGTTCACCATCGAGTACCGCTACGGGCAGAGCCTGTACGTCATCAGCGTGCGCGATCCCGCCGGCGCTCGCGGCGAGCTGCGAGAGGTGGTCCTCGATGGGCGGCCGCTCGACGGCCCAGCCATCCCTCTGGTGGACGACGGGGCTCGGCACGAGGTGGTCGTACACCGCGAACGGCGGTAGGGAGCAGAAGCACTGCGGGGAATGGCCAGCGCGGCGAGAGCTGACGCGGCAACAGGGCGCATATCTTGCGCGCGAGCCGGGCGATCCGGCGGAGTCCATCATCCCCTGCGGAGGAACCATGTCCGAATACGTGCATCAACACGGAGAAGAGGGCGGCGAGTACGGCGTCGTTATCGGCTTCCGCATCCTCGAGGTCGAGGGAGAGCTCTACCTCGCCGAGGCGGAGATCGCGCCCTACGTGGACCAGCCGGAGTCGCTCGGCGCCACCCTCGTCTTCCACCCGCTCGAGGGCTTCGACCCCACCACCGCCTCTGAGGAGACGGACTGGCCCGCCTGGCCGGTTGACATCGACGACGAGCTGAGCCGCGACGAGGGTCAGCCGATCCCGGAGCAGCTCAAGTCCATCCTGCGCCAGCTCCGCGAGCTCTCGGACGAGGAGCTGCGCGAGTACCTGCAGGAGGCCAGAACCGCGGCGGAGGAGGGAGAGCAGGAGTAGCCTTACCCGGTATGGGGCGACATTCAGGCCGGTTCTCCACGGGCGATGCTCTCGAGCATCGCCCTGATCTGTTCCTCCGTCACATCCTCCGCCAGCGCTCCGAGGGCGTCGCGCAGCTCCGCGGCAACCGCGCCCGGCACCACCACTCCACGGGTGGAGAGGAACCGGGCGCGGCGCCGGTAGAGATCCTGACGGACACCGGGCAGCAGCTCGAATGGCGGCGCGATCCCCAGATCGACGTGCTCGACCCGGAAGAGCAGCTCGGCGAGTGCTTCGACGTTCCCTTGGTGCGGCATGATGCGGTGGGGGTTGGTGGTTCCGATCTCGTCCGGCCCATCGCCGGTCGGGGACGAGCTTGCGACCCCGGACAATTTCTCAGGGCTCATGCACCCGCGCTACAGCTCCGCCTCCAGCACCGCCCTCAGCGTGCGCGCGAAGCCCTCGATGAAGTCTACCCGTCCGCGCCGTGCCACCAGGAACGGGTCCATCACCGTGCAGCGGATCACGCTCACTCCGCCGGCGCGCAGGTAGTCCTCGGCCGAGAAGCCGAGCGCTTGCACGAGGGGCACCGCGGAGCGGCCGTACTCCCCGGTGCGGAGCACCGTCTTGGTGACGAAGTAGTCGAGCTGGCGGGCGGAACGCTCCTCGCTCACGCTCATCGCGGCGTAGATCCGGCTGGCGAAGTCGTTGGTCGCCTCCAGTGAGCGGAGCGTCGGATGGCCTACCCCGAAGCAGACGATGTTCAGGTCGGGCTCCGGGAGCAGGACGAGGTTGAAGGGCGCCCAGTCGCCGCCGCGCAGCCGCCGGTGCAGCGCCATCGCCCCGCGCGCCGTGGCCCCGATCAGGCGGCCGTAGCCGCGGCAGTCCAGCGGCAGCACCTTGTGCGACATCCAGACTCCCGCGGGCGAGGCGCCGGGCTTCGAGCCCTCGAAGATGAAGCGCCCGATGTACCCCCACTCGGAGGCACCGCGGTGGAAGAGGTACGGCGCCTCTACCGCCACCAGGTCGCGCACCCGCGCATCGCGGAAGGAGATCGCCCCCGCCGGATAGGGGACATAGCCGAGCTTGTGCGGATCGATGGTGACCGAGTCGGTCTGCTCGAGCGCGACGAGCGCGCGGTAGATTCCCTCCTGCGGCCACACCTCGGGTGCGTAGTCGGCAAGGGTCTCCTCGTAGGAGCGGCGCGCGCCGCTGGGGCCGCGGGTGATGGAGGCCGCGTAGCCTCCGTAGGCGGCGTCGGCGTGCAGGTAGAAGGCGATCCCCAGCTCCCGGGCCGACCGCTCGCGCACCTCGACGATCTGGTCGAGCCGGTCGACGGCGCTCTCCTCGGTGGTGCCGATCACCGAGACGCAGGCGATCACCGGCTGCCGCCGCGCGGCGAGCGCCCGCAGCGTCTCCTCCAGCGCTCCGGGATCCATGCGGAAGTTGCGGTCCACGGGGATGTGAACGAGCTGTCGGCTGCCGATCCCCAGCGAGCGGCAGATCTTCTCCCATGAGTAGTGCGCCGTGGAGGGAACCAGCACCACCCCCGGCGGCAGCTGCTCGCCGAACTCCGCCACCAGCCGCCGGCCGAACTCCTGGTAGCCGAGCCCGGCGAGCGAGTGATGCCCCATCGCCTGCAGCGCGCGAGCGGGATCGCCGATCCGGCCGCGCAGCGCCTCGGCGGCGTCCAGCGCGGCGTCGGGTGTGAGGTTGAGGAGCTGCCAGAGGTCGAGCTGGCCGATGCGCGCTCTCTGCCCGCCGGGCAGGCGGACCTCGAGATTGCCATCTCCGAGCTCGTCCGCCGCCCAGCGCACCGCCACCGGCAGATACTGCACATTGCGCGCGACCCAGAGCGCCTCGAAGTTCGCGACCGTTCCCCCGGAGGTGATGTGCCCCCACTGCCGGGCGGGATCGTAGCCGATCATCCGCGCGAGCTGCTCGGCCACCTCCAGCTCCATCCGCGTCGTCACCGGGCTCGCCTCGGCGGCGACGTTGTTCGGGTTGTAGAGCATGGTGGCGAAGTAGCCAATCAGGCTCGCCATCGTCAGGTCCGACGCCATGTGCCCGATGTAGCGCGGGCTGAAGAAGGGAACACCTCCCTTCAGCTCGGCGAGCAGCCCCAGCAGCTCCTGCGAGAGCACGGAGATCGAGTGCTCGTAGGCGGGATTTCGCTTCTCGACCTCGCGTACCAGGAAGCCATCCTCGGGGTGGTAGTTGCGGCGCCAGAAGACGTGGTCGCGAAAGGCCTCGAGCAGCAGGCGCTCGAAGACCTCCGCATTCTCGCCCTTGGGACCCAGAAAGATGGAGCCGAGGTCCGGGCCACCCTCGAAGCGGTCGTGGAAGGAGCCCGGATAGCTACCGTTGGCCATAGGGCAGTCGCTTGCGCAGGTTGGCGTAGGTGGAGAAGAGGTGACAGAAGGGGGAGGAGAGCGTCCGCCCCGCGATGCGTGCCGAGCGCAGCGCCGTGAGCAGAGATTCGCGGGTCGGCTCGAAGGGAGGCAGCTCGACGAAGCCGCGGCCGATCTCGCGAATGGTGTGGGCATCCGAGCCCGCGCCCATCAGCTTCCCGCGTCCCCTCGCCCATCCCTCGGCACGCTCGTTGAGGCCGCGCTTCCAGGAGCGGGCGTTGTGCACCTCGACCACGTCGATCCACTCCTCCAGCTCCTCGACCAGCCTCCCGCCGCCCGCGCGGCGGGTGTCGAAGGGGTGGGGCAGGTAGACGACGCCGCCCTGCTCGTGAATGCGCTGGCAGGTCTCGCGCGCCGGGGTGCCTCTGGGGATCACCTCCCGCAGGAAGATGCCGATGATGTCCACCCGCTCGCGGGTCTTGACCTCCTCGCCAATGAGGATGCGCTCGGGGTCCATCTCGCGCAGCCGGAGCGCGCCCTCGAGCTCGTTGTGATCGGTGATGACCAGCCGGTCGATACCCCGCTCGCGCGCCGCGCGCAGGATCTCCTCCGGGCGGTTGAGCGAGTCGAAGGAGACGTGCGTATGGATGTGCATGTCCAGCCGCAGCCGGCGCCCGCCAACGGGCGCCTCAGCCATCCGCCCGCTCCAGCAGCGCCTGCCACGCCTCGCGCGCCCGCGCCTCCAGCTCGTCACGCGTCCCCCTGTTCTCGATGACGAGGTTCGCGCGGGCGCGCTTCAACTCGGAGGGCATCTGCGCGGCGATCATCCGGCGTGCCTCCTCCCGCTCGAGACCGCGGTCGCGCACCAGCCGCTCCTCACGCACCGCCTCGGGTGCATCCACCAGCACCACCACGTCGAACTCACCGACCAGCCCGGCCTCGAAGAGGAGCGGAATGTCCGCGACGACGATCCGCTCACCGCGCTCCTCTGCATCGCGATACTCGGCGTCTCGCAGCGCCCGCACGGCCGGATGGACGATCTGCTCGAGGCGCTCGCGCGCGTCGGGGTCGCGAAAGACGATCTCGCGCAGCGCCGCGCGGTCGAGCGCGCCCTGCTCGTCACGCATCCTGCTCCCCCACTCCTGGGTGATCGCCTCCAGCGCCGGCGTGCCAGGTTCGACCGCCTGGCGCGCGAGCAGGTCGGCGTCGATGACCGTCGCGCCGAGCTGCTGCCAAAGACGCGCGACGCTGGACTTTCCCGAGGCGATGTTTCCGGTGAGACCGACCTTGAGCACCTGGCACTCCTCCTGGTGGCGACCGAATCCGCAACAAGCCGAAGATTCTCCCTCGGCTGCCTAGCAACAGGCGGGCCGCCGAGGGCGGGCGTGCTCTGGCACAGCCTGTGCTTCGACTACGCGAGCATCCAGGGCATCCGCCCTGGAAATGCGCCGGAGGTAACGGCTGCCACCCCTACCTGGAGGCGTTGGATGAAGCGCAATGGAATATCGCTGCTCGCGGCTGCCCTGCTCGTCTCGCTCGCGGCCTGCGACGGACGGGGAGATCAGGGCGTGGCCCGGGATACCGTCATGACCACGGTGCCGCGGGAGGACACCATCGCGGTCGAGCGGACCGTAGAAACGGATACCATTCGGGACACCCGACCGTAGTTCCGCGTCAAAGGTGCCGGGGCGCGGGACCGCCCCGCACCTGCTCGCGCGCAAATCCGACAATTTCATCCCCCAGCCGCACCGACCGCGCTCGTTCCGATAGCACGAGGTGCTGCAGGTGCGCCAGCGTCTCGCGCAGTGCCAGCATCTGCACGGACGGTGGGAGCTCCCGGCCCGGGTAGCGGCGCCGGACGATCTCCCAGGCACTGACCGCATCCTCCGCGAGGCAGTCGTCGACCCGTTTGTTCTCCTGCTGCGTCGCATCGCGCAGCTCCCGCAGCCGCTCAGGCGGATCCTTGATCAGCTCGTCATGGCCCGCGACGCCCAGGGTGGGATTCAGCCGCTCGAGCCGTTGGAGCGCATCGAGGTAATCCCCGACCGGATCGCTCCGCTGCCGGTTCACGCCGATGGTGGGGGTGATGCGCGGCAGGACGGCGTCGCCAGCGACCAGCACGCGATCCGCGGCGCGGAAGAGGGAGAGGTGGCCGGCGGTGTGGCCCGGCGTCCAGACGAACTGCCATCCCTCAACACCCGGGAGCGCGCCCGCCTCACCTTCGAGCAGCACGTCTGCTGCGACGAAGCCGGTGAGCGGCACCGCCTCCTCGCGGCCGGCGGTCACCGCCAGGATCAGCTCCTCCGGAGCGCCGCTCTGGCGCAGCAGCTCCTGCCGGTAGTCGGCTTCCTCCTCCGGTTGAGCCTCCGCGTGGGCTGCGCGCTCCGCGTCCAGCCGGTGCATGAGGAGCGGTGCGCGCGATGCCTCGTGTACCCGGCGGGCGAGGCCAAAGTGATCGAGGTGCATGTGCGTGACCACATGAGCAGTCACACGCTGCCACTGCCCTGCGACCTCTTGCACCCCAGCATCGAGCGCCGCCCAGGCATCGTCCGTGTTGGCGCCGCCATCCACCAGCACGAACGCACCCTCCTCCACCTGCAGGAGATAGGCATGGACCTCCCGAGGGCGGAAGGGAAGCGGCGTCGTGAGTCGCCACACGCCGTCGGCGACGCGAAGAACGAGGGCGGCAGCTTGCATGAGACTTGCCGGTCTGTTGAAAGTGACGGTAGATCCCCGTGAGGAAGCTACCGCGAACGCAATGCGAGCAACAGCGGCCGGGGGGAACGGACCTCCAGGATGCTGGTCCGGCGGCTGGATGATGGCTATACTCTTGCAACCCGAACCCTGAGCACATCCGCGAGCCGATTGGTTCCACTCCGATAGTGACTATGGCGACAACGACCACGAACACCCCGACCACCCGAGGCGACCTGGATCGCGACACCCTGCTCGCCATGTACCGCACCATGGTGCTGGCGCGGCGGATCGACGACAAGGAGATCCAGCTCAAGCGGCAGAACAAGATCTTCTTCCAGATCTCGGGTGCCGGGCACGAGTGCATCCAGGTAGCCGCGGCGGCGCACGCGCGGCCGGGCTACGACTGGTTCTACTTCTACTATCGCGACCGCGCCTTCTCGCTCGGGCTGGGGATGACGCCTCTCGAGCAGCTGCTGCAGGCGGTGGGCGCCGAGGCCGACCCCGCTTCCGGCGGGCGGCAGATGCCCTCGCACTGGGGGCGCCGCGATCTGAACATCGTCTCGACCTCCTCCCCCACCGGAACGCAGTTCCTGCACGCGGTCGGCACCGCGGAGGCGGGTACCCGCGCGCTCAAGCTCGCCGAGGCGGTGCAGCGCGCCACCGACGCGAAGGGCGACGAGGTGGTCTTCGTCACCACCGGTGAGGGCACCACCTCCGAGGGTGAGTTCTGGGAGAGCCTGAACAGCGCCGCCAATCTGGCGCTGCCGGTCGTATACATCGTCGAGGACAACGAGTTTGCGATCTCGGTGCCCGTCGAGGTGAACACCGCAGGCGGGAGCATCTCGAAGCTGGTCACCGGCTTCCCCGGCCTCTACATCCAGGAGTGCGACGGTACGGACATCCTGGAGAGCTACGAGTCGATGGAGCGCGCGGTCGCGTACGCGCGCGAGCGTCGGGGGCCGGCGTTCGTGCACGCGCACGTGATCCGCCCTTACTCGCACTCGCTCTCGGACGACGAGAAGTTCTACAAGACGGAGGCGATGCGCGAGGCGGAGGCGAAGCGTGATCCGCTCAGCCGGGCCGCGAAGCTGCTGCGCGAGGAGTACGAGGTGACGCAGGAGGAGCTCGAGCGGATCGAGGAGGAGGTGAAGGCGGAGGTGAACGCCGCCGCCGATGAGGCACTCGAGGCGCCGCAGCCCGACCCCTCCACCGCGATGCTCTACCTCTTCTCGCCCGACGTTGACCCCACCGCCGAGCAGTTCGACACCGAGGACGATCCGCGCTTCGAGGGGAACGCGACCACCATGGTGGATCTCATCAACATGACCCTCAAGGACGAGATGCGGCGCGACCCCCGCATCGTCGTCTTCGGCGAGGACGTGGCGGACGTCTCGCGCGAGGAGATCATGGGCGAGGTCGCCGGCAAGGGGGGCGTCTTCAAGGTCACCGCCGGGCTGCAGCGCGAGTTCGGCTCGACGCGCGTCTTCAACTCGCCGCTCGCGGAGGCGAACATCGTCGGACGCGCGGTGGGAATGGCGGTGCGGGGGCTCAAGCCGGTCGTCGAGATCCAGTTCTTCGACTACATCTGGCCGGCGATGATGCAGATTCGCGACGAGCTGGCGACCATGCGCTACCGCTCTGCGAACTCCTGGAGCGCGCCGGTGGTGATCCGCGTCACCTACGGCGGCTACCTGAAGGGCGGCGCGATCTACCACTCGCAGACGGGGGAGGCGATCTTCGCGCACACGCCGGGGCTGCGCGTGGTGCTCCCCGCCACCGCGGTGGACGCGGCGGGTCTGCTGCGCACCGCGATCCGCTCGGAGGACCCGGTGCTCTTCCTCGAGCACAAGCACCTCTACCGGCAGGTCTACAACAAGGGCGTCTATCCCGGTCCGAACTTCATGATCCCCTTCGGGAAGGCGAGGACGGTACGCGACGGGACGGACGTGACGGTGGTGACCTGCGGCGCGCTGGTGCAGCGCTCGGCGGTGGCCGCGAAGCTGGTCGAGGAGCGCAGCGGGATCTCGACGGAGGTGATCGACCTGCGCACCATCTCGCCCTTCGACATGGAGGCGATCGCCGCCTCGGTGAAGAAGACGAACCGGGTGGTAATCGTGCACGAGGACAATCTCTCCTGGGGGATCGGGGCGGAGTTCGCCGCGCGCATCGCCGACGAGCTCTTCCCGTGGCTGGATGCGCCGGTGCGGCGGGTGGCTTCGCTGGATACCTGGGTGGCGTACGCCCCGCAGCTCGAGCGGGCGATCCTGCCGGAGCCGGAGGATGTGGCGAGAGCGATCGAGGATATCGCCGAATACTAGGAGATGAAGTAGCAGGACGAACGAGAGAACAGCCAGCACCTTCCGCTGAGGTGCTGGCTGTTCTCTTTCCTGTTTCCTCTTTCCTCGCTCCTACCTGCCTACATCCGGTGCTCCGGAATATCTGCGCAAGCAGTCGGCGGGCCAGGATCCGCGCCAGCGGTATGAGCCTGCACGTAGTGCTGTCCGTTCATCACCGTCATGCCCGGCACGTTCACGGTCGAGGTGCTGGTGCCCATGCCGGTGGCGTCCGTGTTCACCGCCTCCAGCGGCGCCGCTACCGGACCCTGGGTGTCGCAGCTTCCGCGATGGATGTGCGCCTGCACCGTCGCGTTGGGACGGGCTCCGCGCACGGTCAGCACCACGCGGGTGTCGCCGTTCTGCGGGTTGATCATCGCCTCGCCGGTGACGCCCGAGTTGTTCAGCTCACCCAGCTCGACACGCTCGCTCATCCCCATGCCCATCGTGTCGCCTGCCATGGTGCCGGGAGCAGCGCCGGCCATCGGTGTGTCGCGCATCAGAGTATCTCCCGCTGCGAACCCGGCATCCCGATCGTCGGTTGCCGGGCAGGCAGCCAGGGTTAGCGCCAGCGCAGCAACGCTGCAGATCTTGATCGTCTTCATCGAACCCTCCGTCGTGGTTGGTACGGTGACCGGACGATCGCGCAGTCCGGAAAGGTCAGAGACGCCGAATCACCCGCGTCGTGCCGGAGGGGAGCAAAGACCGTTCCAGTGTCCGGCGTGGGGCCCTAGCTCCTTCCGTAGACGGGAATTGCGGCGCCGTTGATCGTGCGCGCCTCCCACGAGGTCAGGAAGAGGATCGTCTCGGCGATCTCCTCGGGGCGCGTCCAGTTGGCGTGGTCCGCGTCCGGCATGCGGCGGCGATTGGCCTCGGTGTCGATGGTGCCCGGCAGGATGGCGTTCGCACGGATTCCTTCCATGCGGTACTCCTCCGCGAGCGCCTCGACGAAGGTGAGCAGCGCGGCCTTGGCGACGGCGTACGCGGTACGGCCGCGGCGCCGCTCCCGCGCCGCGCGCGAGGAGACGAAGACGAAGCTGCCTCCGCCGCGCTCGAGCATCGTGGGAAGGGCGGCGTGCGTCACCAGCCAGGCCGATTTCAGGTTGAGGTCGATCATCCGGTCCCATACCTCGATCGGGGTCTCCGCGACGCGCGCGCCGCCGCTGTAGCCGCCGACCAGATGGACCACTGCGTCCAGTTGGCCACTCCAGTCCAGCACGTCGCGAATCGCCGCGGCTGCGCCCCGCTCCGTCGTCAGATCCAGCGCGAAGAGGAAGAGCCGGTCGCCGAACTCCGCGCGCAGCGCCTCCACCACCTCCGGGTGATCCGTCTTGTAGACGGGAACGGCGACGCGCGAGCCCCGCTGGAGGAACGCGCGGGTGACGGCACGCCCGAGATTCCCCACGCCGCCGGTGATGAGCACGACCTGCTCGTTCATGGAAATCCCCCTGCTGGTTGCGGATGCTCGGCCGGCGACAGCACCGGCCGCTCGCGTCGGCTCGCCCGGGTAACCTCGAGCAGCCGGTCCTGCACCTCGGTGGTGAGCGTGCCCTCGCGGAAGCGCCACTCCCAGTTACCGGCGCCGACGCCGGGAGTGTTCATCCGCGCCTCGCTCCCCAGGCCGAGCACGTCCTGTAGCGGCACGACGGCGAACTGCGCGCGCGAATCGAGCGCCAGACGGATCAGCTCCCAGTGGATCTCGCGCTCACTCCCACGCAGCCGCCCTCTGACCTGCCGCCGCTCCTCCTCCTCGAGTCCACTCCACCAGCCGACGGCGGTGTCGTTGTCGTGCGTTCCGGTGTAGCTGACGGCGTTTCGCACGTGGTGCTCGGGCAGGTGGAGGTTCCGGGGATCGCCGTCGAAGGCGAACTGCAGCACCCGCATCCCGGGAAAACCCAGCTCGTCGCGCAGCTCCTCGACCTCGGGGGTGATGAGCCCCAGATCCTCCGCGATCAGCGGCAGCGAGCCCAGCTCCCGCTCGACCGCCGCGAAGAGCGCCGTGCCCGGACCGGGTCGCCAGCTTCCCTCGATCGCGGTTTCGGCGGAGGCGGGGACCTCCCAGTACGCCTCGAAACCGCGGAAGTGGTCGATGCGCGCGATGTCCACCTGCTCGAAGATGCGGCGGAAGCGCTCGGTCCACCAGCGGTAGTCGCGCTCCGCCATCAC
>JBPCIT010000106.1:0-3765 GCA_051006015.1 Longimicrobiaceae bacterium | reverse complement strand
CCGCGATCGCGGCGATGATGGAGTATCTGAACGCGGTGCGGGCCGGCGGCCGCACCCCCGAGCGCGCCGCCACCCTGCCGCTGGTGCCGCTGGTCGCCCCCTTCGCGCCGCACCTGGCCGAGGAGCTGTGGGAGCGCCTGGGCCACGAGCGCTCGATCTTCGAGGGCGCGAGCTGGCCCGCCTTCGACCCCGAGAAGGCGGTGGCCGACACCGTCGAGTTCGTGGTGCAGGTCAATGGCAAGGTGCGCGCGCGCATGGCCATGTCGCGCGGCATCACGGAAGACGCCGCGCGCGAGGCCGCCCTCGCCGATCCCAACGTGCAGCGTTTCATGGACGGCACGCCGGTGCGCAAGACGATCTTCGTGCCGGACCGGCTGCTGAACCTGGTGGTGGGGTAAGGAGAGCGGGTGTGGCCCACATCCGAGTGATCCATGATCCGGTGGGTGAGACGCTCACCGTGTACTGGAAGGAAGCAAGTCCCGATCAGGTGTGCGAGGAGACCGGCGAGGGAGTCATCCTCATCAAGGATCGGCACTCTCACGAGGTGATCGGGATTGAACGACTGTACTATCGCCCGGAGACGGAGCGACAGATGGTGACCGTCGAGACTCTGCGCACTGCAGGATAGGATCGCCTGCTGCCGGCGCTCCATAGACGGGAGGCAGGTGCGCAAGACGATCTTCGTGCCGGACCGGCTGCTGAATCTGGTGGTGGGGTGAGGGGCAGCTCCGAGACTCAGACCAGCTAACAGGCGAGCCACTCGGCTCGGCGGATAGGAGCAGGCGATGACCAGAAAAACGCTCGATGCCGTCTATGAGAATGGTGTGTTTCGGCTCCTGTCGCCTCAGCAGGTGAGGATCGCCGAGGGCCAGCATGTCCGCCTGCTGGTCGAAGCAATCGAACCGACCGACGATGTCCTTGCCCTGGCAGCGCACGTCTACGAAGGACTCTCCGAGGAGGAGATCGCGGAGGTGGAGCAGATCGCATTCGATCGTCGCGCCCTCTTCTCAGAACGAGAGGATGGATGACTCCACCTCCGGCTCTGCTGGATACCGATGTCCTCTCCGCCGTGCTGCGACGCGATGCAACCGCACTCTCGCATGCTCGCACCTACCTCGCTGTGCACCTCCACTTCACCCTCTCGATCATCACCCGCTACGAAATACTGCGTTGACTCGAGGCGAAGCGCGCAACCACGCAGATGCAGGCCTTCGATCGCTTCTGTGCTGCGAACCAGATCTTGCCGCTCACGGATGCCATCATCGTTCGTGCCGCTGCAATCTATGGAGATCTGCATCGGCGTGGTGCCCTGATCGGCGACGCCGACATTCTGATCGCCGCCTCCGCGCTCGAGCACGGCCTCGACGTCGTAACCAACAATGAGTCACACTTCTCGCGGATTCCAAGCGTGAACATCCAGAACTGGCTCTGCTAACGGAAAGGCATCAAAGAAGCGCCACTGCGGCACCCAGCGTGCCGCGCAGCGCCTCGAAGGTAGGGATCGAGATGCCTACCCCCGTTCACCGCAGCAGCGCCAGGAACACCCCCGCCGTCACCGCCGAGCCCACCACCCCCGCGACGTTCGGGCCCATCGCGGCCATCAGCGGGTTCACCCGTCCCTTCGTCTCCTCCGACACGAACTGCTGCACCACGCGCGCGGACATCGGCACCGCGGAGACGCCGGCCGCGCCGATGCACGGGTTGATGCGGCTCCCCTCGGGGAGCACCAGGTTGAGCGCCTTCGCCAGCAGGATGCCGCCCGCGGTGCTGAAGGTGAAGGCAACGGCGCCGAGCAGCAGGATCAGCAGCGTCTGCGCGGTGAGGAAGACCTCCGCTCCCATGGTCGCGCCCACCACCAGACCGAGCAGGATGGTGACGATATCGATCATCGGGCCGCCGGCCGTTTTGCGCAGCCGTTCGGTGACGCCCGACTCGCGCAGCAGGTTGCCGAACATCAGCAGGCCGATGAGCGGCGCGCTCGAGGGCACCGCCAGCGAGACCAGCACGCCGGTGACGAGGGGGAAGAGGATCACTGTGGTGCGCGAGACGGGCCGCGCCTGCGGCATATCGATCGCGCGCTCCTTGCGCGTGGTGAGCAGCCGCAGCACCGGTGGCTGCAGGATGGGCACCAGCGACATGTAGCTGTAGGCGGCCACCGCCACCGCGCCCAGCAGGTGCGGCGCGAGCTGGATGGTGATGAAGATCGAGGTCGGCCCGTCGGCGCCGCCAATGATGCCGATCGAGGCGGCCTCCCGAACGGTGAAGCCCATCAGGTAGTGCGCGGCGAGCGCGGCGATGAAGATGCCGAGCTGCGCCGCGCCGCCGAGGAGGAAGGTGATCGGCCGCGCCAGCAGCGGCCGGAAGTCGGTCAGCACCCCCACTCCCAGAAAGATCAGCGGCGGGAGCAGCTCGGTGCGGATGCCGGCGTCGTAGATCACCCCCATGATCCCCTCGCCGTAGGCACCCATGTTGGCGAGCGGCAGGTTGGCGAAGATGGCAGCGAAGCCGATCGGGACCAGCAGCAGCGGCTCGTAGCCGCGGGTGATCGCCAGGTAGATGAGCACCCCAGCGAAGACGAACATCACGAGGTTGCCGAGGGTGAGGTGCGCCAGTCCCGACTGCCGCAGCAGCTCGTACGCGATCTCCACGGCGCCGCCCTCAGCCGATCGTCATGATGGCCGTCGAGCGGTCGATCTCCTTGCCGATGGAGACGTGGACCGCGCGCACCGTGCCGCCCACCGGCGAGCGGATGCCGTGGGTGGCCTTCATCGCCTCGACCTCGGCGATCACCTCGCCCTCGTCCACCCGGTCGCCGACCTGCTTGAGGATGTCCACCACCTCGACGGCGCCCGCGAAGGTCGAAAAGACCGGCGTGCCGCCGCCGTTCGTCGGCGGGGCGGCGCTCGGAGCTGCGGCCGGGACGGTTCGGCTGCGCTCACCGGCCGGCGCGGCAGGTGCCGGGGCGCCATCGCCGCCCAGGTCGCCGAGCGGAGCCGAGGCGTCGACCGGCTCGAGCGTCACCAGGAAGGTCCGCGTCTGCCCGCCCTCCTCGACCACGCACCGCGTAGTCATGGGACGCTGCGGCGCGGGTGCGGCTCGACTGCGCTCACCGAGCGGAGCCGAGGCGACGGCGGCCGACTCCGGCTCGGCCTTCTTCTTCAGCGGGATGTCGATGCGGGGATTGCCCGTCAGCAGCCGCAGCCCCTCATTGCTCTCCAGCTTCTTTCCCGGCACCATCGAAGAGAGCACCAGGAAGACGTTCTCCTCCGTGACGGGGATCCCGCGCTCCTCGAGGGCATCGCGCGCCGCGCCGGTCAGGTCGGGCGCCACCTCGAGCGGGTCGCCCTCGAAGGGCTCGAGGCCGAGCTGCTCGGATGCCCTCCGCACGACATCCGGGTCCGGCGGGAGCGGGGTGCGTCCGAAGTATCCGAGCACCGCCTTGCCGTAGCCGGCTTCGATCCGCTCCCAGCGCCCGTAGAGCACGTTGTTGAACGCCTGCAGCCAGTACTGCTGGCTCCCGGGCGTCACGCTCGTCCAGGCGCCGGCCGCCTCGACGACCACCGGGAACTCGGCGAGCACCTCGCCATAGCGCTCGATGATGCCCGCCTTGACCATCATGTGCACGTTGGGGCCGATGGCGCCGCCAGGCATCGGGAAGCCGAGCACCCGCGCGTCGGGCGTGGTGGTGGTAGGGTTGAACTCGTAGTCGGCGAGCAGCTCCTCGAGCATCGCCTCGATACGGGGGAGCTTCTCGACCGGCAGATC
>JBPCIT010000105.1:0-12173 GCA_051006015.1 Longimicrobiaceae bacterium | reverse complement strand
GGGAGTGGAACCAGAGCCGCGCGCTGGCTGCCCTCTCCTGATCCGCTCCGCCTCGCCACCTCAATCCGGGTGACCTCCCTGCGCGCATGAAAGCTGCAGAGACAACTGCTCTCCCGCGGCTGCTGGCAGCTTCGGGGGAGCGCATCTGGCAGCAGCGCTTCCGGCAGATCAACGACTTCGAGCGCTACCTCGCCGAGAACGGCATCCACCTCCTCAAGTTCTTTTTGCACCTCTCGAAGGCCGAGCAGCGGAAGCGGCTGCTGGAGCGGATCGAACGCCCGGAGACGAGCTGGCGCTTCTCACGCGACGATGTCGAGGAGCGCGGCCGCTGGGGGGAGTACATGAGTGCCTACGAGGAGGCGCTTACCCACACCAATAGCGAGCACGCTCCCTGGTACGTCGTCCCGGCCGACAAGCGCTGGGTGACACAGGCGGTGGTGGCGTCGGTGATCGCGGCCAAGCTCCGGTCGCTGCACTCGGAGTATCCGCAGCTGACGGAAGAGCAGCGGGAGGAGATCGAGTGGGCGCGGGAGATCCTGGAGGGGGAGAGCCCCGGCGACTGAAGTCGCGGCTGGAACGGCACGAAGTCCGCCTGCGCGGACTGAACTACAACAACCTGAGGAATGCAGTTGAAGCCCACGCAGGTGGGCTTTGTGCAGCTGTTGCAGCGGTTTCAACCGCCCGGCTGGGAGCCGGGGATGAATTTCGCCTCATGGTCACCGCGGTCGGTTCTCACCCCCTTCGCCGCGCTTTCCCGTTCACGTGGCGGTCGTCCCGCACGATGCTGTACGCCAGCAGCAGCGCGCCGATGGCCGCCATCAGGAAGAAGAGCATCGCCAGCCCCGGGTAGCCGAGGATGCGGAAGGTGGTCTCGACGCGCATCGGCATCGCGGCGCCGATGATCAGCGCGGCGAGCAGCAGCCCGAGCGTGATGCGGTTGGCGATCTTCTGCAGCCCCTCCAGCATCCACACCTCCTCGGGCACCCGCACCCGCACCTCCAGCTTGTTGCTCGCCACGTTGTCGAGCACCTGATTCACCCGCCCCGGGAGCGTCTGCATCAGCTCGTTCATCTCGAGCAGCGAGGAGAAGACGTTCGCGGGCGAGGCGGCCTTCAGCATGCGGCGCCGCATGATCGCCGCGGCGTGGCGGCGGATAGCAGCGTTCGGATCGAACTCCGGGTCGAGGGTGCGCCCCACCTGATCGAGGTTCAGCAGCGCCTTGCCGAGCAGTGAGAGCTCGGGTGAGGGGCGGATGCCCGCCTCTCCGGCCTCGCGCGAGATCGCGAGGAGGATCTTCCCGACCTCGATCTGCGAGGCGGTGGCACCCTGCTGCGCCGCCACCAGATCGGCGATCGCGCGGCGGTACTTGCGCTCGTCGAAGTGCTCGCGCGGCTCGCCCGTGCGGATCGCGACCGTCGCCACCTCGTCGCCCCGCCCCTCGCTGACCGAGAGCACCAGCTTGAGCAGATCCTCCTGCATGCTGGGGGTGAGCCGGCCCACCATCCCCAGATCCAGCAGCGCGATGCGGCCGTCGGCGGTGAGGAAGACATTTCCCGGATGCGGATCGGCGTGGAAGAAGCCGTCCACCAGGATCTGCTTCAGGTAGGCGCGAAAGAGCGCGTCGGCGAGCTTCGCCGCGCGCACCAGGTCGGAGCGTCCATACTTGATGAGCAGCCGGGCGAGGTCGCCGTAGCGCTTGAGGTGTTGCGGTCGAAGCGAGAGAGCCATAGCCTCTTCCTCCAGGGTGAGCGATCGGAACCGCGAGGACGCTTTCGCGCTGCAGTTGCTCGCACCGGCAGGATGGCTGCTCGGAAGTTCAATGCCACCAGAATGGTACGACCGCTGCGGTACCCTGCGGGATGCCATGCGGCACGACGCCCGATAGGCACCGGCTCGCCAGGAAGAGAGAGCAGAAAAGCATGACTGAAGACCGCACACGGGTTCTCTTCGTTTGCCTCGGCAACATCTGCCGCTCCCCGCTCGCCGAGGCGGTCTTCCGCCGCCAGGTGGGGGAGCGCGGCGTGGAGCAGCGCTTCGAGATCGATTCGGCGGGTACCTCGGCGTACCATGCCGGCTCGCCGCCGGATGCACGTAGTGCGCAGGTCGCACGGGCGCGCGGCGTCGAGGTTAGCGGCAGCGCCCGCCAGCTCGCCGCGGACGATCTGCGGCGCTTCGACTACATCATCGCGATGGACGCCGAGAACCTCGCGGAGATCGAGCGGCTCCGCGCGCGCGGGAGGAGCGGCGCGGGTGCACCGGCTGCGCGAGTGGGATCCGCGGCGGGATGGATCTGACGTTCCCGATCCGTACTACGGCGGCGCCCGCGGCTTCGAGGAGGTGCACGACATCGTCGAGCGCTCCTGCGCCGCGCTGCTCGATCACCTTATGCAGGAGGCGGAGCGCGGGTGAGCCTGCCGCCGGTATCGTGGCGCCAACTCGAGGAGCGCTTCGGCACGATCCGCTCCGCGCGCCCGGTGGGTGGTGGGTGCGTGAGTCCGGCCCTACGCCTGGAGCTCGACGGCAGAACCGCATTTCTGAAGTACGACGAGGAGGCGATTCCCGGTCTCTTCACCGCCGAGGCGCGCGCTCTTCGCGAGCTGCGCGCGGCGGCTGACGGGCTGCGCGTTCCCGAGGTGCTCGCGCTGCACGACGCCGCGGCGACCGGCCATGCCGGCGAGCCGAGCTGGCTGCTGCTGGAGTGGCTGGAGCCTGCCCCGCGAGGCGCTGGCTTCGGGGAGCGGCTCGGCCGCGGCCTCGCGGCGCTGCACCGCGCGCGCGGCGGGGACGGGGGGGGGCAGGAGGAGGATGGCTTCATCGGCCCGCTGCCGCAGAGCAATGCTCCCGCCGCCGACTGGCCAGACTTCTGGCGCGAGCAGCGGCTGGAGCCACAGCTCCGCCGCGCGTGTGACGCGGGCCGCGAGGCGGGCGACCCGCGCGAGTGGGAGCGTCTCTTCGCGCGCCTCCCCGAGCTGCTCGCGCCAGCCGCGGAGGACGGCCCATCGCTGCTGCACGGCGATCTCTGGGGCGGCAACGTGCTTTCTGTCGCGGCAGCCGGGCTGGGGGAGGCGGAGCCGGCTCTGATCGATCCCTGCTCATACCGCGGCCACCGGGAGGTAGACCTGGCGATGAGCGAGCTCTTCGGTGGATTTCCGCCCACCTTCTATGCTGCGTACCGGGAGGCGTGGCCGCTGCAGCTCGGCTACGCCGAGAGCAGACGCGCCATCTACCAGCTCTACTACCTGCTCGTTCACGTGAATCTCTTCGGCGGCGGCTACGCGCACCAGACGCGGCAGGCGCTGCGCGAGGCGCTGGGCTGAATGGCCGAGCTGCCGCTCCTCGGCACCGAGCTGCCACTGCACTCCCCGCGCCGCGGGTCGGGCTCCGTCGCGGTCGCGCGGGCGCTGGTGCGGCAGGGGGAGCGGGCGATGCAGCGCGCCTCGGATGCGGTGCTGATCCGCGGCAACCAGGCCCGATTGCTGGTGGATGGCCCGATGGCCTTCCGGGCCTGGCTGGAGCGGATCGAGCGCGCGGAGCGCTGGATCCACCTAGAGAACTACATCATCCGCGACGATCGCATCGGGCGGCTCTTCCGCGACGCGCTCGCTCAGAAGGCGCGCGAGGGAGTACGGGTGCGCGTGCTCTACGACTGGGTCGGCTGCTGGGCGACTCCGCGCCGCTTCCGGCGGCCGCTGCGGGCCGCCGGGGTGGAGGTGCGCGCCTTCGGTCCGCCCAGCCTGCACTACCCGCTGAACCTGCTGCGCCGCGACCACCGCAAGCTGATCGCGGTGGATGGGGAGTACGCGTCGGTGGCGGGGATCTGCATCGGCGACGAGTGGGCCGGAGATCCCGCCGCCGGCGTCCCTCCCTGGCGCGATACGGGCGCGGAGCTGCTTGGTCCCGTCGCCGCGATGCTCGGCCGCACCTTCGCGCGCACCTGGGCGGAGGCCGGCGCTCCGCTCCCTCCCGACGAGCTGACGGATCCTGAGCAGCTGCCGCCGGCCGGCGAGGTGGGAGTGCGGGTGGTCGAGGGCGAGCCCGGCCGCTCGCGCATCTACCGCGTCTCCCAGCTGATCGCGGTCGGGGTGACGCAGCGGCTCTGGATCACCGACCCGTACTTCGTGGCCCCCCCCGCGATGACCGAGGCACTCGCCGCCGCCGCGCGCGAAGGGGTGGACGTGCGCGTCATCGTACCCGCCTACAACAACTGGCCGGTGGTGGGCGGGATGTCACGCGCGAGCTATCGGCCGCTGCTCCATGCCGGAGTGCGCCTCTTCGAGTGGGAGGGGCCGATGATCCATGCCAAGACCGCGGTGGCGGACGGAATCTGGTCGCGGGTCGGATCGAGCAACCTCAACCTCGCCAGCCTGCTCAGCAACTGGGAGCTGGATGTGACGATTCTCGGCCGCGATTTCGCTGCCGAGATGGAGCTGCTCTTCCGGCGCGACCTTGCCTCCTCCGTCGAGATCCTGCTGCACGGCTCCCGCCGCGTCTGGGGCCGGCGCGTTCACGACCGCCGCGCCACCGAACGCTCCGAGAGCGACGAAACCTCCACCACCGTGGCGGCCGCGCGCGAGGCGCGGCGGCGGGCGCGGCGCGGGACCACCCTCGGCCGCACGCTGGGCAGGATGGCGCAGGCCGCGTCGGTGCTCGGGCGGGCGCTGATCGGGCAGCGGCGGATCGGCCGCGAGGACGCCGGGTGGGTGGCGGCGTTCGGCGTGGTCATGCTCCTGCTCGGCGTGCTCGGCGCCCTGATGCCGCGGGTGCTCGCCTGGCCCTCCATCATCCTCTTCTTCTGGCTCGGGCTCGCCAGCCTCTTCCGCGCCCTCTCGCCCTACGGCAAGGACCGCGGCGGATGAGCGAGGGGGAGCGAAGCGGCCCAGCATCATCTATGTTCAAGCGCAGCATGGAGTTGGCGGAACAATCGCAGGGTGCGGGGGTACGTTCTACGCGTTCCGGCGCGGCAGCAGCTCGCGCGGTCGCCGCGTCCAGCGTGGATCTTTCATCCCCCGCCACGGAGTCCACATGGAACTACGCTCGGCTCTCCTGAGCGCCGTCCTGCTCGGCAGTTTGATCGGAGCGGGCGCGGCAACTCTCGGCTCGAAGCAGCTCCCTCTCGGATTCTTTTCCCGTTCCGCTCCTCTCGTCCTCGACCTGGAAGTTGACGCCGAGGATGCAGTCAGCTGGGATCTGCCTGTAGTCTGGAACGAGCCGGTCGCGAAGTTCGTCAACCTCTTCGGCGGGCGGCAGACGAGCCGCATGGCGCTCTACCTGCAGCGCTCCGGCCGGTACGAGGCGATGATCCGCGGCAAGCTGCGCGAGCAGGGGATGCCGGAGGATCTGCTCTACCTCTCGATGATCGAGTCCGGCTTCAACCCCGACGCGCGCTCGCCGGCGCACGCCGTCGGCCTCTGGCAGTTCATCGCGGAGACGGGCCGGCGCTACGGACTCCGCATCGACAGCTACGTGGATGAGCGGCGGGACCCGGAAAAATCCACGGACGCGGCGCTCAAGTACCTGCGCTATCTCCACAACCGATTCGACTCCTGGTATCTGGCCGCCGCTGCCTACAACACGGGCGAGAACCGGGTAGGCCGCATCATGCGCGAGATGACCGGGGCGGAGAAGGGGGAGGAGGCGTACTTCTGGCGCATCCGCCACCGGCTGCCGAGCGAAACGCGCGACTACGTACCGCTGGTGGTGGCGGCTGCGCTCGTCGGCAAGGAGCCGCACAAGTACGGGCTGGAGAACGTCGAGCGCTGGACACCGGTGCCCACCGAAACGGTGGCGGTTCCCGGGGGCTCGGATCTCACGATCGTCGCCTCGGCCGTCGGAGCGACCGGCAAGGAGCTGCGCGCGCTGAACCCGCAGCTCATCCGCGGGATGACGCCGCCCGGCGGGAGCTACCGGGTGCGAATCCCGGAGGGCCGCGGCTCGCTCTACGCTGCCAACTTCAGCCGGGTGCGCGCGGAAGCTCTCGCCCAGGCCGAGGTTCGCAAGGCGCAGGAGCGGCGGGTCGCTCAGGCGAAGGCCAAGAGCCAGCCCAAGGCGAAAGCGAAGCCGACCCGCACCGCCCCCTCCCGAGTCCACCGGGTGAAGAACGGCGAGTCGCTCTCCGTGATTGCGCAGCGGCACCGCACCAGCGTCGGCGCGATTCAGCGGGCGAACGGTCTGGGCAAGCGGACCTCGATCCGGGCAGGGCAGACGCTGCGAATCCCCAGCTAGAGCAGCTTCAACAGAAGGCTTTGGCACGTGATTGCTCGGCTCGTGGCACGCACCCGCTGCGCTTCTGCCATGAGCGGCTGCGCCGCTCCGCCGGGCCTATGAAAGACCCGGCAAGCAACAGCAGGCGTCCTCCGGACGCGACTACGCCATGCAGTTCGGTCCGGAGGACGGCCTCCCAGACGGGTCGTTTGTCGGCCCGGCTGCTGCCGTTGCCCACCGAAAAAGCCACTTGATCCTGCACTAGAGCGGCCGCGAACGCAGAAGGCGTGGGTGGTGGCCCACTTGAGGTTGGTATAGATTACGGGCATGATTACGCACCCCCTTTTCTGCCCGTATTGCGAGAGCGATCAGGTCATCCGCCATGGCACGGCCAAGGGCAAACAGCGCTACTGCTGTCAGAGCTGCACGCGCACCTTCCGTGCGAACCCCCAAAGCCGCGCCTACCCTGAGGAGCGCAAACGAGAGATCCTCGCCGCGTACCACGAGCGCAGTAGTCTGCGCGGGCTGCGGCGCATCTTCGGTGTCTCGCGTACCACCGTCTCGGCCTGGCTGAAGCAAGAGGCCCAGACGCTTCCCCCCCCTGGAGCAGACCCTTCCGCTGGCGAAAGCCGAGGAGGTTCTGGAACTCGATGAGCTTTGGAGCTTCGTGCGGTGCAAAGCGCAGGTGCGCTGGCTCTGGATCGCGCTGTGCCGGCGTACGCGCCAGGTGGTCGCCTACGTCTTCGGAGACCGCAGCGAGCAGACCTGCCGGCGCCTCCGGGAGAGAATCCCCGAGGATTACCGCCTGGCCCTGTGCTACAGCGACTTCTGGACGGCCTACCAGAATGTGATTCCCGAAGAGCAGCATGCGCCGGTGGAGAAGGGCAGCGGACAGACCAATCACGTGGAGCGGTGGAATCTCACACTCCGGCAGCGGCTGGGGCGCTTCGTCCGGCGGACGCTCTCCTTCTCCAAGTGCGATCACATGCATGAGATCTGCCTTCGGCTCTTCCTCCACCGCTACAACCTGGGCCGGCTCTACGCCTTGACTACCAACCCTAACTGAGCCACTACCCGTATTCGATGTGGCGAGTGCACCTAACGCCGGAGCTCAGTGGCGCGGGGCGACACAGAAGCCGGTGAACCGCGCACGACTTCAACATAGCAGGGAACTTGAAAACATGCACCGCCCCGCGTCCACTGCAGCGCTTTCGTTAGGCGAGAAGAAGAAGCCGTAGAACGATCTCCTGCGAACTGAAAGCTGAACTCAGGCGTGCACCTCTCTCACGGCTGTTGTGCCAGACTTGCCGGTTCTGCACTCCGAACGGGGCGGCGGAACTTCCGATCGCGGAAGCTGTCAACATCCCATTCGTTGGAGAGCAAGAACCGAAGGAAGGACTTCTCCTGAAAGCGACAACTCTGGGCAATCCCGAGCAATGTAAGGTATGATTTCGCTCCTCGCTCGTGGAAGTAGCCGGAGATCTTCCGTTGAACCGCAAGCTGGCGGATGCCGCGTTCGGCAGTGTTGTTGTTCCACGGGATACCATCTTCGTCCAAGAATCGGAAGAGGCTTTCTCTGTAGCGGACGAATCGCTTCTGGTAGGTGCAGATCAGTTCATCGGCATACTCCTTCTCGCAGATCCACTCGCGGTAGAACCGCTCCACTTGCCGCTGATGCTTGTTGAGGTGTCGTCGCTTGAGGCCGTACCGCTGCACGTCTGCCATCAGCGGGACGAGCAGTTTCCTGAAGGCACCGATGAACGCCTCGAAGGCTGCGTTGTATGGGTTCTTCCAAAGGTCCTCATTCATGTCGCGGATGAGATGAACCAAGCATTTCTGCTGACGGCAGTGGCACGCATCATAGCCGGCATAGAAATCTGAAATCAGAACGCCCTCATAGCCGTCCAGGAGCCGGTGAATGTGGGTCGCTTCTCGGGTCGGTGTGAGCCGAAAAATTACGTGCCGCCCATCGGTGAGAACCCAAACGAATTGATCGGTACCCCGGATGTTGATCTTGGTCTCATCGACATGGATGAAAGGACTCTCGAGAATCCGCTTGAGCAGCAGCCGTTCCGTCTGTGCATAGAGCCGCGCGAAATCCTGGATGAAGAGTAGGGCGCTACCTTGGCTTAGGTGCTCCGAGAACAGATCCCGGATGACCTGCACCATGACTGCGAACGGGAGACGGAGAACGATGCGCTGGTATACGACCCAAGCTCGAAACCCGTGTCCGAATAATCGGCCTTCTTGTCGCCGGATCGCAGGAGGATGGAGCAAGCGGGGGCAGCGCGGGCAGCGACTCATCCAGCCGACAAGCTTCTTAATCGTCTTTCGGCATCCGTTTCTTGTGAACGCAAGGTCCACCAGCCCATGCTCTGCCAGTTCTTCGGTCCGCTCAAGGCGAACGCCCGCATGTCGGGGGCAACTGAGCGCACGGCGGACACGGACGATACGTGTGGGCCGGGATGGCGGAATCCGCTGGTATCCCGGATGTCCCTTTTGAGCACCCAATTTCTTCGGTTCAGACGACGGAGGAGGATCGGCAGAGCGAATGCTGAGGCGAGTCCGCTGGTATTCGGCGTGTGCCGAACGAAGGATGCCCTGCAACGAATCGTGAATCTGTTGACCCGACGGTGTGCTGGCAGTCCTGCGATCATCTGTGAATCGAACATCCGGCCGGGTGGCGGCTATCTGCTTCAGATTCTTGAGAAACATCAGGAGAAGTCGCAGTGCTTCGCAATCCTCTCTGTTGTAGATGATGAGCCGGTCCTTGAGTGCGGAACTGCGGGTCTCTTCCCATCGAAGCCGCCATGCAATGCTTCGTAGACCTGATGCATCCGGTGTACTCCAGGAGGCTCCAACACACGTTCCTAGGTCTTTGAGGCTGTTCGACCGCGTGGGAAAGTACACCTTGCCGAAGACCAGCGAGTTGACATTCACCAGACGGGGCAGGAGGTCAGCGTAGCCGGCTCCGTACTTCACGGACGCATGCTTGATCGCCTTCGGTTCATAGCTGCCATAGTGATAGATCGGAGCACCGGGGTACTTTGCGGCGGTGACAAGAAGGTTCCGGAAGATGACTTCCTCTTCTTCCTCGGAGTCTGCCCACCAAGAATGATACTCTGTATGTTCTCTTCCAACGACGAGAAGCCCAATCAGGTACTGCCGCTCATCTTCCGGTAGGCCCTCAATGTCAAGGATGAGCTCCGGTGAACACTCGGGTAGCTCCGGCACTTCGTGGATGTACGTCTTTGCGGTTCGGAGTGCAAGCGCCTGCAGCTCAAAGCGGAAGGTTGGTGGTGATGCCTTGCTGCGCCTCTTTCTCTGACGCCGCGGACGGAACAAGTAGGATAGCTGCTGAACCGTGAAGATACCCCTCTTATGGTACTTCTTCATCACCTTGGGAGTCATGCGGTGCAGCAGGCTCAAGTCGTCTTTCTTCTCTGCCTCCTCGAAGCAACGGTCTTGAAAGGGACATTGCCGACAATGCTCATTGAGAACCACGGGCGGTGGTGATGAAGCAGGCTCCTCACTCCAGCTTCGGAGGGTTCGGAGAATCGGCCGGAGTTCTGTGCTCAGATCGGACGCTCGGAAACGGCTGATGTCGCCCGCCCCGTTCAGAATTGCACCCGCCTTCGGAGCGAAACCAGAAGTATTGGCAAAGAGGTGGCTCACAAAGGCGAGTCGCATCTTGTCTGATCGGCCTACCATGCGGCTTCCGGTGACGAGAAGAGGTTCGTGTCCTTGATCAGCCGAACGCCGCGTCGGTACGGAAATGAGCGCGTCGATTCGAGCTGCGGCGCCGGCGGCCACCAGATCAACATTGGTGATTATGTCTGCATTCCAGGTCTGAGATCCATCATCGGTCTCGATCGTGGCTCCTGCTTCTCGGCGGCCGTCAAGGTAAGCGCGGAGACTGGTGGTAGCTCGGGCTTCGATAGCTGACGTGTCTTCGTGGGGAGGGGCACCAGGCTCGCCTTGAAGCAGCAAATACGCCTTCCGCGGACAAACGCAATAGGCACCGACAACCTCTCCGGTGATGACTCTGTCGACGTTCATGCGGAGAATGGGGTTAAGGGTGGCGATGAGACAAGGAGCAGACGCAGCAGCCGAACGCACAGGGTAAGGCGCCGAGGGCCGACGCCACAGCCCGTGAACCGTGCCGAGCTTCAACATACCACAGCGCCTGAAAACATGCACGGCCCTCGGTCGCCTTCACCCCCTCGTTAGACCAGTAAGTGGAGGCTTTGCCGTACGTTACGCCGCAGCTCGGGAACCTTCTCCCGCACCACGTCCCACACGAGCTGAGAGTCCACACCGCAGTAGCCGTGGATCAGCCGGTCCCGCATCTCGGCACTCAGCCGCAGACGTCCTCCCGCAGGTGCTCCGGAATCAGGCGCACGTTCGGCACGTAGCCGGCCCAGGTGACCTTGAGGAAATCGATCAGGAACGCCGTGTAGGAGGGATAGATCGACGAGCCGGCCGCCAGGTACTCCTCCCTGAGGATCGCGTGTAGCTTCGGGAGGTTATACCACGGCACGCCGGGGAAGAGGTGGTGATCGAGATGGTAGTTCAGGTTGTTCATCATGAAGGACACGAACCGATTGCTGCGGACGGTGCGGGTCTCGGTGAAGACGTTGTCGCTGGTGGTGAGACCGTGCTCCGCCAGCCCACGCACGTTGGTCAGCTGCGCGCCGATCAGCAGCGGGATCAGCCACACGTGGAGCATCACCTTGAAGGGGAGCAGCCAGAACAGCGCGCTGAAGGTGGCCAGGATCAGCGCGTACTCGACCAGGATCTTTCGCCGGCTTCTCGCGTCCGCGAGCGTCAGGCTCGTCTTGACTAGGTGGCCCAGGTACAGGTAGGCGCCGATGAACAGGAACAGATAGAAGAACAGCACCGTCGGGAGCGCCTTCGGTACCGAGTTTTCCATGTTGTCCGGGTCCTTGTGCGTCCCCGTATCGGCGTGGTGCGCGAGGTGGAGCGTACGGTAGGCCGTAACCGAGACGAGGGAGGGCAACCCGCTGACGAACCCGGCCCAGCGGTTCAGAAACTTGTGCTTGAAGAGCAGGTTGTGATTCGACTCGTGCATGAGGATCGACAGCCCGACCATCGCGCACGTCATCAGGAAGTAGAGTGGCAGACGGAGCAGCAGCGAGCCGGTCGACAGCGCGAAGTACGCTGAGGCGATCCACAGCCCAAAGAAGAACGGGATCTTCAGGTTGTACCGGTAGTGGAGCTGGTGGAGCTGGCGGATCGCCTGCCGCTTCTCAGCGGAGATGTCGCGCCGGTCGAGCAGCAGCAGCTGGGCGGGCGAGTCGCAGAAATAGAGGTCCGGGGTCGTCGTCCTGACGGTCGTGTTCATAAGGCCGCTCCGGAGCATCGAGAGTGAGGGTCTGCTCCCCGGTTCGGCAACCGCGGAGTCCGGCACGCAATGACGGATGTGGACTGCACTTCCTGGCGAGCCTGCCGGCTGCAGCAGTGGAGAGAGGGTCGACCCCCGGTTTTACCGGCGGGTGGCAATCCGCGAGCCGGAGAGCCGCTCCGAAGGGGAGGATAGCATGGGACCCGCGAACGCGCACAGTTCTTCGTGCGCGCAGCTCGATGGACCGCTCTTTCATGTGCCATGGATCACCTCCTGTTTGGGAATATACCCAACCTGATCTCGGTGTCCACTCTAGCGGGGCAGATCCGAGCCGACGTCAGAGAGCCAGGACTGCGCGGGTCTAACGCTCAGCGTAAGGCGCCGAGGGCCGGCGCGTGAGCCCGCGAGCGGCGGAAAGCGTTACGAGTGCACCAGATCCGGTCGAAACTACGGATGGCCCTCGGTCGCCTTCACGCACTCGTTCAAGTAAGCCGCTAGCGCGGCAGGGCAGATCCCGGAGCATCCCCACCTACTTTCGGTTCGCCACCGATCAAGCGTAGCGACCTCGCGCACCTGAGGCTGCATCTTTCGCGGTGTGGTTCATCCT
>JBPCIT010000104.1:0-3474 GCA_051006015.1 Longimicrobiaceae bacterium | reverse complement strand
TACAGATCGCCAGCCCGATCCCGGTGCCCTGGTATTCGCCCCGGCCGTGCAGTCGCTGGAAGATGACGAAGATGCGCTCGGCGAACTCCGGCGCGATGCCGATGCCGTTGTCGCGAACGGCGAAGAGCCACCGGTGCTCCTCCGCCTCGCGCGCGGAGAGGTGCACGCGGGGCGGTTCCTCCGCGCGGAACTTGATCGCGTTGGCGATCAGGTTCTGGAGGAGCTGCCCGAGCTGCACGGCGTCCGCGATGACGACCGGCAGCGGATCATAGGTCACCTCCGCGCCGCTCTCCTCGATCGCGGCTCCCAGGCTCGCGAGCACACGCTGCAGGATCAGGTTGGCGTCCGTCGGCTCGAACGCCCCGCTGCGCGTCCCCACCCGGGAGTAGGCCAGCAGGTCGTTGATCAGCGCCTGCATGCGGGTGACCCCCTCGACCGCGTAGCCGATGAACTCGTGCGCATCCTCATCGAGCCTGTCGCGGTAGCGGCGTGCCAGCAGCTGTGTGTAGCTGGCGACCATGCGCAGCGGCTCCTGCAGGTCGTGTGAGGCGACGTAGGCGAACTGCTCGAGCTCCGCATTGGAACGCGCCAGCTCGGCCGCCTGCCGCTCCAGCGCCTGGGCAGCCTGCTCGCGGTCGGTGACGTCGCGCAGCACGGCAGTGTAGATGCGCCGGCCTCCTAGCTCCATCTTCGAGATCGAGGCGTCGGCGGGGAAGATCTCGCCGTCCTTGCGCCGGCCGGAGATCTGCCCGCGTTCGCCCATCCGCCGCGCCGCGACCGGCGACTCGCCGAAGGCGGCGATGTGGCTGCCGTGCACTTCGCGAAACGGCTCCGGGATGAGGATGTCGAGGTGCTGGTCGATTACCTCGTCGGCCGTGTAGCCGAAGATCCGCTCCGCCCCCTGGTTGAAGAGGATGATCCGCTGCGCTTCGTCCACGGAGACGATCGCGTCCGAGGAGATCGAGATGATCCCCGCAAACTTCGCCTCGGAGCGCCGCAGCGCCTCGCTCGCCTGAGCGCGCTCGACGACGCGGCCGAGCTGGGCGCCGACGTGCTTCATCACCTCGAGCAGCGGCGCGTCCGGAACCGCGGCAGCGCAGGCGAAGAACTCCAGCGCCCCGACCACGTCGCGGCCGGCGAGGATCGGAAAGGCGAAGCCCGCCCTCAGCCCGACATCGTGCGCCACGGTGCGCAGGAAGAGCGGTTCGGCCCCGACGTGGGGCACCCAGGTCGCCTGCCGGGTTTCGACCACCTGCCCGAGCCATCCGACTCCCCTGGCAAAGCGCATCTCCAGCGAGACCTCGCGGAAGGGACGGAAGCGCTCCGCGTCGGCGAGGCACCACACGTCGGTTGGGGCGAGAACCCCTTCGCCGTCGCAGAGGTACGCATGCCCCACCTCCCAGCCGGTATGCTCGCAGACCGCTCGCAGGCAGGTCTGCAGCGCCTCCTCGACCGTGAGGGCCTCGTTCGCCGCTACGGCCACCACCTGGAGCAGCGCGACGAGCGCACCCTCGGCGGACGCTAGCGACTGGCGCTCGGGATCGGTAGAGGGTTCGGTCATCGTGCGTCGGCTTCGTGCCTGGCGCGGCCGCCCGTGCTCGGCGGGCGGCGGTCATCGGATGAGGTGCGGGAACGCTGCGGAATGTACACCACCGCGGCGAGCCTCGAAAGGCGCGACTCGTGATGTATCGAACTTCCCCACACCGATCCCGGAGAGTGCCCGACGGACTCGCTCCACGGCAGCGCCTATCTTGCTGGCAGTACGGCGGGGAACTCCCGGCGGGCAGGGCAAGCCCGCTCCCCCGCCGCCTGCACCGCACCACCAACAGCGAGGAACCATGGCCACCGTACCGCTTCTGCCACCCGCGGCGAGCGCCCGCGACATCATGCAGACCGAGGTGCTCTCCGTCCGGCCGGAGATGACCATCCGCGAGCTCGTTCAGCTGCTCAGCGAGCAGGGAATCAGCGGCGCACCGGTGCTGACGCCGACCGCACGAATCGTCGGTGTGGTCTCGACCACCGACGTGATGCGGTTCATCGCGCACGAATCGGAGATCCCCGCCGGGCAGCTCTCCTGGGATCCGTATCTGCTGGCGGAGGAGGAGAACGGTGCGGACGCGAGCGGCGCCTCCTACTACTTCGCGCCGGACACGGCGGCGCAATTCAGCGCTCCGGCGCTCGACTCGTCGGCTGCCTCCAGCCTCGATGCCTATACCGTAGCGGAGATCATGACCCCGGTGGCGTTCTCCGTTCAGCCGGCGGACAGCATCTCCGAGCTGGTGGACCTCTTCCTGCGCGGCCGCATCCACCGCGTGCTCGTGGTCGAGAGGGAGATGCTGCTGGGAATCATTACGCCCTTCGATATGCTCCGCTGCGTGGTGGGCGCGGAGCCGCGGGAGGAGGAGTAACAATGCACCCGCCTGCTCTGCGCGGCATCCTCGCCGCCACGGATCTCACCGAGGGCGCCGACCCGGTGATCCGCGGCGCGGCGGCGCTGGCTACGCTTACCGGCGCGGAGCTGCACGTGGTGCATTCGCTCGAGCTCTACACGCTGCCCTACCTCGATCTGCAGGCGAGCCGTCAGATGTTCGACGGGTGGATGGAGGCGGCGGCGGAGGCGCTCAACGACCAGATCCGCCGCGCGGTGCCGCCGCACCTTACCCCCGCAAGCTCCGAGCTGATGCTTGACTCGCCGCACCGTGCGATCCTGCGGCGTGCGCGGGACGTAGCCGCAGAGCTGATCGTGCTGGGGCCGCACCGCCTGGAGACGCTCACGGCGGGTATTCTGGGCACCACCGCCGACCGGGTGGTTCGCACCGCCGAGGTGCCGTGCCTCATCCTGCGTGAGCCGCTGGCACTGCCGCTGCGGCGGGTCGTGGTCCCGATCGACCTCTCCGAGCCTGCACGAGGGGCGCTGGATCGCGCGATCCGCTGGGCGCAGGCGTTCGCCGCACCTGCGGCGGCGATCGGCCTCCCAGCCGTCGAGCTGCGCGTCATCCACATCATCCCGCGACTGGCGTGTGTCGAGGGAACCGGCCTCAGCCGCGCGGTGGTCGGGCCACAGCTCAGCGCCGAGGTGACGCAGGCGCTGGCCCGCTGCGGCGCCGCCTCTCATCTCGAGCTGCGCGAGGAGGTGCTCTGGGGCGACGACCCCGGAGATCGTACGCTACGCCTGCGAGGAGCAGGCAGACATGCTGGTGATGGGTACCCACGGCTACGGCGCGGTCCGCCGCATGCTGATCGGCAGCGTGGCCTCTGCCGTCGCCCGCCGCAGCAGCTCTCCCCTCCTGCTGGTTCCACCGCGGCTGTCGAATGCGGTGCGGCCGGAACGGCAGGCGGCACCCGAGGCAGCCGGGCGGTTGGCAAGCTGACGGGCAGGGGCAGGCGACGCCTGCCTATGGCCCCGGGAGCGCGCGGTCCGTATCTTCGCAACGTGCCGGATCAGGAGGTTGCCGGCGGTCGCATCGCGCGTGA